>VXTU01000059.1 GCA_009837285.1 Chloroflexota bacterium
CCAGCGGGCTGGTCGTGACGTTGGCACCCTCGGGAAGCCCGCCGACGGGGCGGTCGAAGACCTCCGACGGAAAGGCGCCCTCCATCATGCGCACCCCGTCGATGTAGATCAGCGGGTGGCTGGACAGGATCATGCTGCCGTTGCCCCGCAGCCGGATCTGCCTGCCCTGGCCCGCCTCGGCGCTGCCGCCCGTGACCGCAACGCCGACGGCCGCACCCTGCAGAAAGTCCGACAGGGTCGGCGGGCGGTCCGTCAGCTCGTCGATCTCGAGCCGGGCCACGGTGTTGCCCACCTCCCGGCCGCGCCGGATGCCCGCGTCGCTCGTAACCACGATCTCGTCCATCGCGACCGGCTCCGGGGTCAGCGCGAAGTCGACGATCGCGGCGCCGTCCGTCGGAACGCTCACCGACCGCCGGAGGGGGCGGTACCCGAGGAGCTCGACCCGGAGGACGTGGTCACCGGCCGGCACCGCAATGAGCATGAACCGTCCGTCGTCCCCGGAAATGACGGCGTCGGTCGTGCCCTCAAGGATCAACTGCGCACCCGGAAGCGCCGCTTGCGACTGGATGTCGCTAACGCTGCCCATGACGGTCCCGGTCTGGGCGCAGAGGCCCGGGACGAAGCTCGCGGCCAGAAGCAGCGCCGAGGCGGTCAAGGCGAGGGAACGCGGACCGTTCAACCGCCGGCCCGCCCAGAATTGTCTCGGTCGCCGCGCTGCGTAGGCCAGGGCGAGCCGGCATAGCCACCGTTCGCCGACTCGGTCTCGACGATCCCGTGTATCGTGCCCCCATCCGTGTGGGAGACGGAGGTCGCGATGATGGTGCCATCGGCACCGATGGCGGGTGATGCGAGAACGTAGACACCCGAGAGGGCGTCGGTGCCCGGCTGGTAGTCCCACAGGTGCCTGCCCTGGGGGTCGAGTGCCGTGACGGTAACGCCCGAGCCAAGATAGACGGTGCCGTCCGCCCCAAGGAGCGGAGTGGTCCTGAACCCGGACGTACTTGAATCGAAGTGCCAGCGAATCGAGCCGTCGGGATTAATGGCGAACAGGCCCCTGCCCAGGACATAGATCGCGCCGTCCGGCCCGATCGAAGGCGGCGAGCTGACACTTGCGCGGGAGCCCTCGTAGCCCGGGGGAGGGCGGCTCACCACGACGCTCCATCGCTCGCTCCCGTCGGGGTCAACGGCGTAGAGCCGTCCGTCGTCGGAGGGGACGTAGATCGCGCCGTCCGGCCCGATCGAAGGCGGCGCCCTGATCAGGTTCCCCGTCTCGAACTGCCACCGCGGCGAGCCGTCGCGGTTGATCGCGTGCAAGGCATGATCGTCCCCGCCGACGTAGATCGTGCCGTCGCTCGCGACCGCGGGCGAGGAAAGGAATGTCCCGGCGGAAATCTCGTAGGTCCACCGGATTTCACCCTGGGGATCGATCGCGTAGACGTGGCGGCCGGCGGCCACGTGGATGGTCCCGTCCGGCGCGAGAGCGGGAGACGACGAGGTTCGGTCGAGACCGTCCAGTATCCACCGAATGGATCCGCCGGGGTCCACGGCGACGAGGCTGCCGGCGGAGCCGATGCTGGCGCCGAAATACAGCGTGCCGTCGGCCTCGATGGCGGGCATCCCCCATTTGGTGAGCCCGGGCAGGTCCACGGTCCAGAGAATGCCTCCCTGAGGCGAGAGGGCGTACCAGTGGCTTGTTTGCGCGGGGCTGTCATTCCACCCGACGTAGATCGTGCCGTCGGTTCCGATCGCGACACCGGCCCCAATCAGGATTGGCGCCACCGCATCCGGAAAAGACCATTCGAGCGGAACGGACCAGGCGAGACGAGCCAGCTCCCGGACCGTGACCGTCATGCTGCCCGTCACCCCCTGACTGGTCGCGGTGATGGTCGCGGTGCCGTCGCTCGACCCCGTGACGGTACGAGTGGACCCGCCGGTGCTCAGGATGCTGTCCCCGCTCACGGACGCGATCTCGGGCGCGGAGGACGACCACGCAAAACGGCCGGGATCCCGATTTGAGCGGTACAGCGTGGTGCCGTCCGCGGCCAGCGCCGCCGCTCCCGTGTTGAACCGGGTGCCGAGGAAGCCGATGGTTCGTTCGGATGGCGTTATCCGGATCGACGCGACGACCGTGTCAGGGGCCATAGGAGCAACCGTGTCAGGGGCCGAGGGGCCGACCGGCGCGGCGCGCTCTCGGCCGCACCCGCCGAAAACCAGAGACAGGAACGCGCTCGCAGCGGGCAGGACCGCAATCCGGCGCGAACGGATCATCCGCCGGCTCGCCCGGAATTGGCTCGGTCGCCGCGCTGCGTCGGCCAAGGTGAGCCGGCATAGCCGCCGTTAGCCGACTCCGTCTCGACGATCCCGTGTAAGGTGCCCCCGTCCGTGTAGGAGACGGAGGTCGCGATGATCGTGCCATCGACGCCGATGGCGGGCGATACGAACACGTGGACATCCGAGAAGACGGCGCCGCCCGGCTGGTAGTCCCACAGGAGCCTGCCCTGGGCGTCGAGCGCCGTGACGGTAACGCCCGAGCCGAGATAGACGTTGCCGTCCGCCCCCAGGATCGGCGTCGTCCGGTACCCGGATGTCCCTGAATCGAAGTGCCAGCGAATGGAGCCGTCGGGATTGATGGCGAACAGGCCTCTCCCCAGGACATAGATCGCGCCGTCCAGACCGATCGAAGGCGGCGAGTCGACAGCTGCACGGGAGCGCTCGAAGCCCTCGGGGGTGCGCGTCACCACGACACTCCATCGCTCGCTCCCGTCGGGGTCAACGGCGTAGAGCCGTCCGTCGTGGGAGGGGACGTAGATCGTGCCGTCCGCGCCGATCGACGGCGGCGCCCTGATGAGGTCCCCCGTGTTGAACGTCCACCGCGGCGAGCCGTCCGGGTTGATCGCATGCAAGGAATGATCGTTCCCGCCGACGTAGATCGTCCCGTCGCTGGCAACCGCCGGCGAGGAAATGAAGAAGGTTCTGACGTGGGTCTCGTAGGTCCATCGGATCTCGCCCTGGGGATCGATGGCGTGGACGTGGCGCCCGCCTGCCACGTGGATGGTCCCGTCCGGTCCGAGAGCGGGAGAAGACGCGATCGCATCGAGGCCGTCCAGTATCCACCGAATGGATCCGCCGGGGTCCACGGCGACGAGGCTGCCGGCGGAGCCGATGCTGGCGCCGAAATACAGCGTGCCGTCGGCCTCGATGGCGGGCATCCCCCATTTGGTGAGCCCGGGCAGGTCCACGGTCCAGAGAATGCCTCCCTGAGGCGAGAGGGCGTACCAATGGCTTGTTTGCACGGGGTCGTCATTCCACCCGACGTAGATCGTGCCGTCGGCGCCAATCGCGACACCGGCCCCGATCAATATTGGTGCCACCGCTTCCGGAAAAGACCAGTCGAGTGGAACGGACCACGCGGGACGCGCCCGTTCCCGCACCATGACCGGCAGCCTGCCCGTCACCCCCTGACTGGTCGCCGTGATGATTGCCGTGCCGTCGCTCAAACCGGTGACAAAACGGGTGGACCCGCCGTTGCCCAGAATGCTGTCCCCGCTCACGGACGCGATCTCGGGCGCGGAGGACGACCACGCAAAAC
>VXTU01000055.1 GCA_009837285.1 Chloroflexota bacterium
GGGGTGCGTCGTGCCGGCATCGCGGGGGCGACGGGGCGAACGTCGATTGGCGCGCAGTTTTGGCAAGAAAGCAGCGTACGGCGAGGGCGCGTTGTGCGGGATGCTGTTACGATACGTCACCGTTAGCCAGGGCTAACATCCCACGTACGCCGCCACGCGCCCCGGCACCCAACGAGGAGCGTCGATGACTGTTCGTGAAGCCGCGCTCCCGCTGCGGCGTGCCATGCGCGCGCTCCCCGGCGAGCGAGGCCCATCGGCCGCGCTGTGGATTCCCGCGCTCCTCGTGGGGATGGCCTGCGCCATCCCGCCGGTCTACCTCTTCGTGCGCGCAGGCCAGTCGCCCGACGCGGCATGGGAAGCGCTGCTCCATGGCTCGACGCTGCGGCTGGCGTGGAACACCGCCGCGCTGGCGGTCGGCGCGACGGCGCTCGCCACCGCGCTCGCGCTCCCCATCGCCTGGCTGACGGTGCGCACGGACATGCCGGCGCGACGCCTCATGGCAGTCCTCGCGGCGTTGCCGCTCGCCATCCCCTCGTACATCGCCGCGTGGCTCGCAGTCTCCGCCTTCGGGCCGCGAGGGCTGCTCCAGGACGCGCTGGCGCCGCTCGGCGTCGAGCGGCTGCCTTCGATCTACGGCTTCTGGGGCGCGACGCTGGTCCTCGCGCTGTTCACCTACCCGTACCTCCTGCTCACGCTGCGCCCCGCCGTCGCCGGCCTCGATCCGCGGCTCGAGGAGCTCTCGCGGGGGTTCGGTCACGGACGCCTGTACACGTTCCGGCACGTGGTGCTGCCACAGCTGCGGCCCGCGCTCGCGGCGGGCGGCCTGCTCGTGGGCCTCTACGCCATCTCGGACTTCGGGGCCGTCGCGCTGCTGCGGTACGACTCGCTCACGCGCGCGCTGTTCGTGCGCTACGAAGCCGGGTTCGACCTGAGCGGGGCCGCCGCGCTCGCGCTGGTGCTGGTCAGCCTCGCGCTCACCCTCGTCGCGCTCGAGCTGTGGACGCGCGGCCGTACCCGCTACCACGCCGCACATGGCGCCGGGCGGGGTGCGCGGGCAGCGACGCCCACGCCGCTCGGTCGCTGGCGCTGGCCGGCGTTCGCGTTCGTCGCGGGGGTGCTGGCGCTGGCGCTGGCGATGCCCGTCGCGCTCCTCGGGTACTGGCTCGTGCGAGGGCTTGCAGCGGGGGAGACCGTCCGAGGCGTCCTGAACGCCGCACTGGACTCGCTGCTCGCCTCCGGGCTGGCCGCGGGGGCAGCGGCGCTGGCCGCATTCCCCATCGCGATGCTCGCGGCGCGGCATCGCGGCTTCTCGCTCACGCGACCCCTCGAGGCGTTGAGCTACACGGGCTTCGCGTTGCCGGGTCTGGTCGTGGCGCTGGCGCTGGTCTTCGCGGCGCTTGGGACTGGGTTGCTGTACCAGTCGCTGGCGCTGCTCGTGCTGGCGTACGCGTTGCTGTTCCTCCCACAGGCCATCGGCGCGACGCGCGTCTCAATGCTGCAGCTACGCCCCACGATGGAGGAGGCCGCGCGCGGGCTCGGGCAGCGGCCCTGGGACGTGCTGCGGACCATCACGCTGCCGCTGACGGCGCGTGGCATCTTCGCTGGGTCGGTGCTGGTCTTCCTGACCGCGATGAAGGAGCTGCCCGCCACGCTGCTGCTCAGCCCGATCGGGTTCGAAACGCTCGCCGCTCGCGTGTGGGGGGCGTCGAGCGAGGCGTTCTTCGCGCAGGCGGCGCTGCCGGCGCTGGTGCTGATCGCGCTCTCCGCGCTCCCGCTCGCGGTCCTCGCGCTCACGAGACGCGATGCCTGACGACACGCTCGCGCTTCGCGCCGCCGGTCTCTCGCGCCACTACGGGAGCGTGACGGCCGTCGCCGACTTCAGCCTCCAGGTGGACGCGGGCGAGTTCTGCGCCATCCTCGGGCCGAGCGGGTCGGGGAAGACCACGGCGCTGCGGCTCATCGCAGGCTTCGAGCGGCCCGATGGGGGCACCCTCGACCTGTTCGGGGAGCCGACGGCGGGCGGCTCGGCATTCGTGCCGCCGGACCGCCGCGACGTGGGGATGGTGTTCCAGGACTACGCCCTCTTCCCCCACATGAACGTCGCGGAGAACGTCGCGTACGGACTGCGCGGGGGCACCCGCAGCGGCCGTGAGCGGCGGGAGCGGGTGCGCGAGGTGCTGGACCTCACCGGCCTGACTGACTTCGCCGAGCGGAGCGTGCACGAGCTCTCGGGCGGCGAGCAGCAGCGCGCCGCGCTGGCCCGCGCGCTCGCGCCCGGGCCGCGCATGCTGCTGCTCGACGAGCCGTTCTCGAACCTCGACGCGAGCCTCCGGCAGCGGCTGCGGCTCGAGGTGCGCGAGATCATCCGCCGCTCGGGCGCCACGGCGATCCTCGTCACCCACGAGCAGGAGGAGGCGCTGTCGCTCGCCGACCGTGTCGCCTTCATGTGGGAGGGGCGTGTCGAGCAGAGCGGGACGCCTGAGACGATCTACCGCGAGCCGGAGACGCTACGCATCGCCACTAGCATCGGCGACGCGATCGTGCTGCCATGCCGGGCGAACGGTGGCCGCGTACGCAGCCCCTTCGGTGAGCACGCCGCGCCCGACGCCGTGGGTGAGTGCGTCGTTGTGATCCGCCCGGAGGACGTGCGCATCGGCGGCATCGGCGACCCGGGCGTGCCCGGCGAGGTGGTCGAGCGGACCTTCTACGGCCACGACCAGATGCTGCGCGTACGCACGCGGGACGGCGATGACATGCGCGTGCGCGTCGGCTCCGACGAGGAGTACGAGCGCCTCGGCAGCGTCACGCTGAGCCTGCGCCGCGAACCTCGCGTCTTCGCGCACGAGTCTGCGGAGGCATAGCGCCACCTCGCCTCTCGATGCGCGACGCACCCCGCAGGATTGACGCGCACCGCGCAGGCCCGACAATACGGCCGTGACTACCGTCGGACCCGGATCCGCCCCCGCACCCGTCGACGCTCCAAGCGAGGCCGACGCGCCGGAGGCGGTGCTTGAGCCGCTCTACCACCTCGTGCTGCTCGACGACGACCAGCACACGTACGCATACGTGATCGAGATGCTGGGCAAGATCTTCGGCTACGGCCGCGAGAAGTCGTTCGCGCTCGCGCGCATCGTCGACACCGCCGGGCGGGTGGTCGTCGAGACTGCCGACCACGAGCGGGTGACGCTCGACCAGGGCAAGATCCACGGGTACGGGCCCGACCCGCGCATCCCCACGAGCAAGGGCTCGATGTCCGCGGTCGTCGAAGCGGCGGACGGGTCATGAGCGGCGCACGTCCGGTGATCGCGCCCGGCACGGTCGCGCACAGTCCCGTCGATGGTCCGCTGAACCTCGCGCGCGCGTGCCTCGAGGGCTGGGCGAGCGACCCCGACCACGCCGGCCGCACGGCGTTCACCTTCTTGCACGGTCGCGACCCGGGCGACGCGGAGTCGTGGACGTACGCCGAGGTGTGGGAGCGCGTGCAGCGGGTCGCGCGAGGGCTCCTCGCACGCGGCCTGGAGCCGGGCGACCGCGTGCTGGTGCGGCTCCCGCACTCGCCCGCGTACGCATTCGCGTTCTTCGGCGCGAACGCCGCCGGGCTGGTGCCCATCCCGGCATCGCCGCAGCTCACCGAGGCGGAGGCAGCGTTCCTCGTCGCCGACGCGGAGCCGAGGGCGGCGTTCACTACGCGCGAGCTCCCGCTCGCGGGCTTCGACGGCCTCGAGCTGCACGCCGAGGACCTCGACACGCTCGATGGGGGCGGCGCGCTCCCGGAGACGGTGGCCGAGGATCCGGCGTTCCTCATCTACACCTCCGGCACGCAGGCGCGGCCCAAGGGCGTGCTGCACGCGCAGCGCACGCTGTACGGCCGCGCGCTGATGTGGGATGCGTGGCAGGGCTTCGGGCCGGACGACGTGGCGCTGCACGCCGGGACGCTGAACTGGTCGTACACCCTCGGCGTCGGGCTGATGGACGTGTGGGCCACGGGTGGGCACGCGATGCTCTACGGTGGCCCGCCCGACCCGGCGGTGTGGGCCCCGCTCATCGAGCGCCACGGCATCACCGTCTTCACCGCCGTGCCGACCGTGCACCGCCAGCTGCTCAAGTACGGCGCGCCCGAGGAGCACGACCTGTCGTCGCTGCGGCACTGCCTCTGCGCGGGCGAGCCGCTGCTCCCGGCGCTCCGCGCCGAGTGGCTCGAACGCATCGGCGTCGAGATGTACGAGGCGCTCGGCATGACGGAGGTGAGCACCTACGTCTCGTCGGGGCCCGCGACGCCCGTGCGTGCGGGCTCGCCGGGGCGGCCCCAGCCCGGACGCCGGCTGGCGGTCCTGCCCGAAGAGGGCGGCGAGGAGCCGCTCCCGCCCGGCGAGGTCGGGCTGCTCGGGGTGCACCGCTCGGACCCGGGGCTGATGCTCGGCTACTGGCGGCGACCCGACGAGGCGGCGTCGGTGTACCGCGGCGAGTGGTTTGCCGGCGGCGACCTCGCCGCGCTCGACGAGGACGGCTACGTGTGGTTCCACGGCCGGGCCGACGACGTGATCAAGTCCTTCGGCTACCGCCTCTCACCGGTCGAGATCGAGGCGGCGCTGGAATCGGCGCCCGGTGTGGCCGAGGTGGCGGTGGTGGGCCTGGAGATAGACGCGGCGAAGACGCTCGTCACGGCATGCGTGGTGCCCGAGGACGGCGTGGACATTGAGGAGCCCGCACTGCGCGCCCATGCCGAGGCGCACCTCGCGGGCTACAAGCAGCCGCACCAGTACGTGCCCGTCGCCGAGCTGCCGCGCACGCGCAACGGCAAGCTGCAGCGCAGCGCGCTGCTCGCGCGCCTGAGCGCGGAGGCGTCGGCTTAGCGCTTCCGCGGACCCTCGTCAGTCGCTCCGCGTGACGAACCCCACGCCGTAGCGCTCGGCGTGCTCGGCGCGTCGTGCGTCGAGCGCGGCCCGCCCCTCGGGCGTATCGAGGCCGTCGAGGAGCATCACGAGCGCGTCTTCGCCGTTGTCGGCGTAGTAGTTGCGCAGTCGGCCGTTGCTGCGGAAGCCGTGGCGCGCATAGAGGCTCACGGCCCGCGCGTTCGTGGAGCGAACCTCGAGCGCGACGCTGTCCAGGTCAGCCGCCACGGCGAGGTCGCACACGGCGAGCAGCAGCGCCTGGCCGATCCCCCGGCCCTGGTACTGGGGCGCGACGGCGAGCGTCACGAGGTGGAGCTGGTCGTGCGTGAACCACGCACCGGCGAAGCCGGCGATGGGCGCGCCCGACGGCCCGAACGGCAGGCGGTCGGGGAGGAACTGGACCGCGCGCGCCCACCAGTCCCGCACCTGCGGGGGCGCGGGCGCGTCCTCCCCCACGTCGGCGACGAGGTACTGCGCGAGGCCGTTGAGGATCTCGCGGCGGAAGCTCGTGCGTGGGCTCTGCGAGCCGTACGCGTCGCGCTCGACACGGAAGGCCGCCCGCACGTCGGCGCGACGCATCGGGCGGATCGTGACCGCGGTGGGGCGGGCGAGGGCGCACATGGGCTCATGGTAGCGCGCAGCCCGGTGACACACCGCGCCATCCCGTCCTCGGGCCTCGCGTGTCCAGGAATTACCGTCCGCCACACACCCCTGAACACGAGGAGGACACGCGATGACAGACACCGACGAACTGGCGATCACCGACGGCGAGGGCGACGATCTGCCCGACGAGGCGCTGGCGGAACTCGCGGCGATCGAGGACGAAGGCGAGGGAGAGACCGCAGACCAAGCCTCCGACGAGCTCGATCGCCTCCGCGCGGACCTCGACGCCGAGCGCGAGGCCCGGCGCGCCGCCGTCGCGCGCTACCGCGAGGCGGTGCTGGCCGCGGAGCCGGCGCTGCCGCCGGATCTCGTCGCGGGCGACAGCCTCGCCGAGGTCGACGCGTCGGTGGAGTCGGCGCGGCGCGCCGTCGCGCAGATCCGCGAGCGGCTCGCCGCGGAGGCGGACGAGGACGCGGCGCGCGGTTTCCCCGTCGGAGCGCCCGGCCGCCTCGAACCAAGCGTCGAGGGGATGTCGTCGGCGGAGAAGATCGCGCTCGGGCTGGAGCGCCGCGCAGGCGCCTGAGCCGCAGGCGAGGGCGGGTGCGGCCTCGGGAGGTCAGTCCGGGAACGGGTACCAGTCGAACGAGGTGCCCGGCCGCTCCGCCCACGCGTACCGCCCGACCTCGCGCATGGCCGGCCCCAGCTCGCGCATCTCGGCGGCGTAGGCGTCGAAGCCCATGTGACGCCAGCTCCCGTGTCCGGCGAAGACCCACTCGACCCGTAGCTCGGCGAGCATGTCCATCGTGGCGGCCAGCGCCTCCCAGCCGTACCAGGTCTGGATCGGCGTCACGTCCAGTTCCCCGCGGCGATGGTTCCAGTGCAGCGTGTCGCCGGTGAAGAGCAAGCGGTCGTCGAGGTGGAAGATGAGGTGGCCTTCGGTGTGACCGGGGCCGAGCAGGGCCACCACGCCCGGCGCGATGGTCGTGGGATCGCTGCCCTCGATGATGTTGGTGGCCTTCGGCGCGGCGTCGGCATCGGCGGCGTGGATCCAGACCCGCGCGCCGAAGCGCTCGGCCCAACGGTCGTAGTCGGCCACGTCGTCGCGATGGCTCAGCAGGATGTGGGCGACCCCACCCACCGCCTCGACGCGATCCACCAGCGCGTGCTCGAACCGCGGCGAGTCGAAGAGGATGTTCCCCTCATCGCGCACGGCGAGGTAGGCGTGCCCGCCGAAGGACTTGCGCGAGTTGTGCCCCAGCGCCAGGACGCCCGGCGTGAGCTCGTACGGGAAGACGGGCTCATCCGGCGAGCGCGCCTCACGGTTACGGATCGACTGTGTCGGACACGCGACGGCCGCCCGCCACAGCTGCGCCTGCTCCTCGGCGGTCTCGGGCTGCCGGGCGATGAACGACAGTCCGCCGTCGTCCTGGCCGACGAGGTCGGGCGCCCAGTGACGCGCCACGTCGCAGCCGATGCAGCGGGTGTCGATGGACCACGGCCCCTCGACGTCGAGCGGGTTCGTTCCGGCCTCGGTGGTCATGGGCGGAATCTACACGGCCCCGCCGCGCGGTGTCATACGGCGCTTCGTGCAGCACGCACGTTCTCCTAGCCTTCCCTCGCACAACGCACATCGAAGCGAGCGCGCGGCATGCGCCCGCGCGCGGGGAGGGACCACGTGGCACTGACACTGACCGAGGGGGCCAAGCTCTCCAACGACGTCCTGCAGCAGGGCGTGATCGAGACCGTGATCAAGGACAGCCCCATCCTGCAGCGGCTCCCGTTCATCGAGATCGTCGGCAACGGGCTCACCTACAACCGCGAGAACGCCGCGGCCTCGGCGGCCTTCTACTCCGTGGGCGACACGTGGGCGGAGAGCACGCCGACGTTCACGCAGGTGACCGCCTCGCTCACGATCCTCGGCGGCGACGCGGACATCGATAACTACATCGCCCGCACCCGCAACAACGTCCAGGACATCGAGGCGGCCGTCGTCGAGCTCAAGGCGAAGGCCGTGCAACAGCAGTTCGACGACACCTTCGTCAACGGCGACACCGACGACGACTCGAAGGCGTTCAACGGCCTCGCCGAGCTCTGTGCGGCCGGGCAGACCGTCTCGATGGGCGACAACGGGGCGAAGCTCACGCTCGACAAGCTCGACGAGCTGGTGGACCTCGTGCGCGGCGGGAAGCCGGAGATGCTGCTCATGTCGCGTCGTTCGCGGCGCACGCTGAACAGCCTCGCGCGCGCCGCGGGCTCGGGCGTGGTGGAGCACGACCGCGACGAGTTCGGCCGCATGGTCGCCTACTACGACGGCATCCCGGTCGGGGTGAGCGACTACATCGCGGACGACCAGACGCAGGGCAACGCGACCAACACCTCGGTGATCTACGCGCTGCAGTTCGGCGAGGGCGCCGTGGCGGGGCTGACCGCGCCCGGCGGCGTGACCATCGAGCGCGTCGGCGCGCTGGAGACGAAGGACGCCACGCGCGTGCGCGTGAAGTGGTACGTCTCCATCGCCCTCTTCAACGAGCTCAAGCTCGCGAAGCTGACCGGCGTGCAGGCCTAGCGGCCCGCACGCCACCTCGACGCGCCCGGTAGACGACCAGGCACCTGACCTATATGCGGACGCGCGTCCGCCGCGACCTGCGCGACACTGACGAGACGGACCAGCGCTGGTCCGACGACGAGCTGGACCGCCACATCGAGCGGGCCGTGCGCGACCTGTCGCTCGCCGCGCCCGTCGAGGCGGTCACGACGCTCACGACCACCGCAGGCAGCCGCGACCTCGACGTATCGGGACTCGCCGACCGCGTGTCGATCGAGGCGGTCGAGTATCCGGCGGGGCAGTACCCGCCGTCGTTCGTGCCGTTCTCCGCGTGGGGCGACACGCTCACGCTGGTCGTCGACCCGGCGCCGCGCACGGGTGAGCGCGCGACCGTCTCCTACTCGAAGCTCCACACCCTGACCGACGAGACGTCGACGCTGCCCGCGGCGCTCGAGGAGATAGTGGCGACGGGCGCGGGCGGGTACGCCGCGCTGGAGTGGGCGTCGTTCGCCACCAACCGCGTCAACGCGGGCGGGACGGACACCTGGCGTCACTACCACATCTGGGCGCAGGAGCGCCTCGCGGCGTTCGCCCGCGCGCTGGCCAAGCACGGGCGGGAACGCCGGGTGCGGTCCCACCAGCTCTACCGGCCCGCAGCCGCCCCGGCACCGGGCGCGTAGCCACACGATGCGAGGCATCACGCCGACGCTCGACGCCGCGCGGCGCTCGCGGAGCGCGAAGCCGTACCTGCACGTGCAACTGCACGACCACGATGTCGGCTCGCTGCGGCTGCGCTGGCGCCGCGTCCATACCGGCGTCGAGCCTGACGGCCCGTGCGCCGCCGCGGTCGCGGGCGACGGCGCGCTGCTGCGCGTGCGCATCGACCCCTCGACGGGGGCGTTCACGCGCCAGCGGATCGCGTCGCCGGGCCCGGACAGCGGCTTCAGCGCGTGGACGGCGGTGGCGACGGTCGCCACCGGGCCGCGTCTCGGCCTCGCGGCGAGCGGTACGCGCGCGATCATCGCCTCAGTGCGCACCGACGGTAGGCGCGTCGAGGTGCGCGAGAGCACCGACGGTGGCGCAACCTTCGGCACATCGAGCGTGCTCGCGGTCGCGTCGGGGCCGGTCACGGCGGTGGCGTGCTCGATGGGTTCCGACGGCACGGCCGCCGTGGTCTACGCCGTCGGCGGCACGGTGTACGCCGTGCGCCGGTTCGGCACGACGAGGTGGCGCTCGGCGGCCGCGTGGTCGCGGTCGCTGGCCACGGTGAACGCGCTCGCCGCGACGTTCTCGGCGGACCACAACGTCCTCATCTCCGGCACGGACGCGGCCGGCAACGCCGGCGTGTGGTCCACGATCTACGGCGCGGGTGGCGCGTACCCGCCGGGCCGGTGGCGACCGCTGGTCGAGGTAGTCTCGGCGGCCTCGGGCACGCGCACGACGTACCGGGTCAGCGGGACCGTGCTCGCCGACGCACCACAGAGCGTGTTCGTGGAGTCGTACGCCGGCGGCGGGGCGTACGACCGCGTGCACCTCGCGCCCGGCGTCGGTCGGACCGCGTACACCGACCAGCTGTGGCGGGACCCGCGCCCCTGGCGTCACGAGTCGCCGCACGGGCTCGCCATCGCCGCCGGCAACGGCGCGGCCTGGCTCGCCTCACCCAGCGCCGTCTGGCACGCCCCGTACCCGGCTCCCGCCGCCGACCTCACCGACGACGTCCTCGAGGCGACGGTGATCGAGGGCCTGCACCGCGGCCGGATGCGCCTGGTCCTGCGCAACGACGACGGGCGCTACGGCCCGGCCGACGCCCCGGCAGCCCTCGCGGCCGGCGGGGAGCTGCGGCCCGCGCCCGGCTACGTGACGAGCGCGGGCGAGGAGCGCTCGGAGGGCCGCGCCTTCTGGATCACGGCCGTCCGCCGCCGCTACGAACCCGGCCGCTCCACCGTCGAGGTCGAGGCCGTCGACGGCTGGGGACTGCTCGAGGCGTGGACGGCCCCTCGCCAGTTCGTGTGGGCGGCAGGCGGACTGAGCGCGGCGAGAGTGCTCACAGGCGTCATGCAGTCCGCCGGAATCCGCCTGGCCGGGGGTCGCCCGAGCAGGGAGTCAGACACGCTGCAACCGGCGTTCACCGTGCGGGCCGGCGAGCGCGGCACAACGGCCGTGCGACGGCTGCTCGACATGCTCCCGGACGAGGTGACCATGCGGGATCACGTCGCGGTCCTGTTCGAGCCACGCGCGGACGATGCGCCCGTCTCCGTCTTCGACGATGACGACCCGTTGCTGCGCCTGGCCGTCGAGTCGGGCGCACCGGCCGCGGGCTGGACGCGCGTCTTCGGCGCGGGCGTGCTCGCCGAGGCCGTCGACGAGCTCGCACTTGCCGAAGGCGGCGCCGCCTCCATCGTCGTCGACGAGAACATCGCGGCGCAGCCTCGTGCGGACGTTCGCGCGGGCGCGGTGCTGCGTCGCTCGAAGCTGGCGCTCGCCCGCGGCGAGCTGGTGGTGCGGCCGCACCCAGGCCTCGAGGTCGGGGACGCGATCGCCGTCACCTCGAAGCGCGCGAGCCTGGACGGGGCGCGGTTCCGCGTGTCCGGCCTGCACACGCGCTACGTGCGCGGCGGCCGCCGTGCGGTCTACGAGCAGCGCATTGCGCTGAGCGACGTGTAGGAGCCCGCAATGATCGAACGCGCCACCCTCGAAGCCTTCGACGCGGCAACCCACCTCGCCACGGTGCGCTTCGCCGGCTCACTCACATCGGTGGTGTCGGGCGTGCCCGTGTCCCGCGCGATCCCGGCGAGCGCGCTCGTCACGGGCCGCCGCGTGGCCGTGGCGCTGTTCGACCCCGGCCATCCCCTCGACGCGATGGTGGTGGGCGTCCACTGACGCGCGAAGCTAGCGCGCCGCGCCGTCCCCGAACAGCGAGGGCTGCAAGCGGTCCTCCGCCTCCTCGGCCGCGTCGTCGTACGCAAGGCCGAGGTGGTCGTAGGCGAGGCGCGACGCGACGCGGCCACGCGGGGTGCGCTGCAGGAAGCCGATCTTGAGCAGGTACGGCTCGTATACGTCCATGATCGTGTCGGGCTCTTCGGACACCGCTGCCGCCAGGGTCTCCAGCCCGGCCGGCCCGCCCCCGAAGCGGTCGATGAGCACGCGCAGCAGCTCGCGGTCCATCGCGTCGAGGCCGAGTCCGTCGATCTCGAGCTGGCCCAGCGCCTCGTCCGCGACCCCGGCCGTGATCACGCCGTCGGCGCGCACCTCGGCGTAGTCGCGGACGCGCCGCAGCAGCCGGTTGGCGACCCGAGCCGTCCCGCGCGAGCGCCGCGCGATGCCTTCGATGCCGCCGTCGTCGATGGCGCAGCCGAGCACGTCCGCGGAGCGCTCGACGATGTGCGCGAGGGCGGCCTCGTCGTAGAAGTCGAGCCGCCACGACGCGCCGAAGCGCTCGCGGAGCGGCTGCGAGACGAGGGCGTAGCGCGTGGTGGCGCCGATCATCGTGAAGCGGTTGAGCTTGAGCCGCACGTCGCGCGCCTTCGGCCCCGACCCGAGGATGATGTCGAGCGCCCAGTCCTCCATCGCCGGATACAGGATCTCCTCGACGGGACGCGGGAGACGGTGCACCTCGTCGATGAACAGCACGTCGCCGGGCTGCAGGCTCGTGAGCACCGAGGCGAGGTCGCCGGCGCGCTCGATCGCGGGACCGGAGGTGATGCGGATCGAGACGCCCATCTCCGAGGCGATGATCATCGCCAGCGTCGTCTTGCCGAGCCCGGGTGGGCCGTGGATGAGGATGTGGTCGAGGGGTTCGTCGCGCCCGCGCGCCGCCTCGATGGCGATCTGCAGCGACGCCTTGACGGTGTCCTGGCCGAAGTACTCGTCGAGCCGGCGGGGACGCAGCGAGGGTTCGACCGCCGCGTCGCCCGGAGTCTGGGTCCGCGCCAGCGGACCGCGTTGCGTGTCGTTCACCACGCCCTCGTTCGCGCGGCTCACTGCCGCGCTCCCCACCGAGTCGCCAGTATAGCGAACGTGCGTTCGGAGCGCGACCCCTTCCCCCGGTTTGCCCCGCGGGTCGCTATCCTCGACCCATGACGACCAGGCACGACGACACACTCGGGACCGAGATCGCTGCGGGGCTGCGCACCTCGCTCGTGCCGTCCGTCGTCCGCCAGCTCGCGGACATCGAGGGCTTCCTGCCCGCGATCTGGCCGCAGCTCGCGCCCTCGGTCGACACCGCCGGCTTCCTCGGCAGCGCGCTGTACATGGCGGACATGGCGCTCGACGCCGTCGAGGAGGTCTACGACGAGCCGACGCTGTCGCGCGAGTCACTGCTTGCGGGGGCGCTGAGCGAGGCCGACCTCGAGCAGGTCATCGCCGTGCTCGACGTCTTCCACTGGCTGCAGCCGCAGCTCCTGCTCTTGCTCGCCGCACTGGCCGAGGCGCACGAGGCGCCCTCGGTCGGCGGGCAGGGCCGCCCAGAGCCGCGCGAGCCGTCCGAGCGGGAGCAGGCGCACCAGGCCACGCCGGTCGAGCTTGCGCCGCCCGACGCCGGCCTGCTGCCCGAGGTGCCCGCGGAGCTCCAGCTCGACGCACCGCCGGACCTGTACCGCGCGATCGCGGTCTGGCCGGGCTACTTCGAGGCGGTGTGGGATGAGCTGCAGCACCTGGTCGCGTATCCGCTGTTCCGCCAGCGCGGCCGCGCGCTCTACTTCTATGCCCGGTCCTCGTCGCGATTCCTCGCGGTGCCGCTGCGCGCCGACGAGGCGGCGCTGCGCGAGGCGGGCATGCGTCCCTACGCCATCTCCGAGGCGCGCGCGATTGTCGAGCGCGCGTTGCCCGCCGTCGCGACGATGATGATGCACTGCACCGCGATGCGCGCCGGCCTCGGCCTGCGCGAGCGCGAAGTCGTGCGCGACGAATGACACGGACCCGGGCCCGCCGTGGCTGAGCGCCTCGCCGACCTCACCAACGCGTGGTCGCCGCACGACGCGCACGCCCTCGACGCCCTCCGCGACGCGAGCGTCGAGAACCTGAGGCTGCTCTACGACTCCTCGAACTACGTGTTCCTCGCCGACCTTGAGCACCCCGAGCTCGGGGCCGGGCTCGGCGTGTACAAGCCGCAGCGCGGCGAGCGGCCGCTGTACGACTTCGACTACGGCACGCTCCATCGCCGCGAGGTCGCCACGTACGAGTTGGCGCGGCTGCTTGGGTGGGAGATGGTGCCGCCGACGGTGGAGCGCGAGGGGCCGGAGGGACTGGGCTCGATGCAGCTCTTCATCGAGCACAACCCGGCGGAGCACTTCTTCGAGCTGCGCTCGCGCGACGACCTGCGCGACCAGTTCATCCGGATGGCCGCGTTCGACCTCGTCGCCAACAACGCGGACCGCAAGGGCGGCCACGTGTTGCTCGACGCGACCGGGCGCCTGTGGGGGATCGACCAGGCGCTGTGCTTCCACGAGCACGAGAAGCTGCGCACGGTGATCTGGGACTTCGCCGGCGAGGAGCTACCGCAACCCCTGCAGGCCGACCTGCAGCGCGCGCACGACGCCATGCGCGACTGCGACGCCTCGAGCGAGGCGCTCCGGGCGTTCCTCGCGGACGCCGAGGTGGACGCGTTCGTGGAGCGAGCGGCGCAGCTGCTCGCGCAGCCGGTGTTGCCGGAGATGTACCCGTGGCGCTGCGTGCCCTGGCCGATGATCTAGCGCGGCCGGTGCCGCGTAGACCCGGTCGGGTGCCCGGCTACCCCTCGTAGCGTCGGAACGCGACGCACGCGTTCTGGCCGCCGAGGCCGAACGAGTTGGACAGCACGACGCGCAGGTCGGCCTCGCGCGCCTCGTTCGGGACGATGTCGAGGTCGCAGTCCGGGTCGGGCTCCTCGTAGTTGATGGTCGGCGGGAGCACGCCGTGGTGCATCGCCAGCACCGCGGCGATCGCCTCGATGCCGCCCGCACCCGCCGCGAGGTGACCCGTCATCGACTTGGTCGAGGAGATGGCGATGTTGGCCGCGTTCTCCGAGCCAAGCGCCAGCTTCACCGCACGGGTCTCGCTGCGGTCGTTGTACTGCGTGCTCGTGCCGTGGGCGTTGATGTACTCGACCTCGGCGGGGTCGATCTCGCCGTCGTTCATCGCGCGGGTCATCGCGAGCGACTCGCCCTCGGGGTCCGGGGCGGTGTCGTCGGTGGCGTCGAAGGACCAGCCGGCGCCCGCGATCTCGCAGTAGACGGTCGCGCCGCGCGCGCGCGCCGACTCCTCGGATTCGAGGAGCAGCACGCCCGCGCCCTCACCCAGCACGAAGCCATCGCGGTTCGCGTCGAACGGGCGGCACGCGTGCTCGGGGTCCTCGTTGTTGCGGGACAGCGCGCCGAGCCGGCCCATCGAGGCGAGCGCGAGGCGCGTGATGATCGCCTCGGTGCCGCCCGAGAGGATCATCGGCGCGTGGCCGAGGCGGATCAGGTTGAGCGCGTGGCCGAGCGCGTCGGTGCCGGAGGCGCATGCCGTGTTGATGGTCGTGTTCGGGCCGCGCAGGCCCAGCTCGCGCGCGATGCGCGCCGCGCCCATGTGCTGGCCGGAGCGCGTGATGATCATCGGGTCGGCGCGGTGCGGGCCCTTCTCCACCATGTCCATGTACGGCGCGCCCAGGTCGAACGCGTCGCCGGAAGTGGCCATGACGACGCCGACCGCCTCGCGCAGCTCGGCGTCGGCGAGGTCGACGTCGCCGTCGACGAGCGCCTCCTTGCCGGCGGCGACGGAGAACTGGACGAAGCGCGCGCTGCGGCGCGCCGTCTTGCGGTCCAGATAGTCGGTCGGATCGAAGCCCTTGACCTCGCCGGCGATCTGCACGGGCAGGTCGGTGGGGTCGACCAGCGTGACGGGGGTGATGCCGTTGCGGCCGGCGCTCAGCCCCTCCCAGTAGCTCGGCAGGTCGTTGCCGATCGGCGTGACGGCGCCGAGGCCGGTGACGAGGACTTTGTGGAATTCTCGTGGCATCAGGATGGTCCCGTGGTCAGACTCTGGAGGAACTCGCGGATGTGCTGCCCGAGGGCGGCCGGTTGGTCGGATGGTACAGCGTGACCGGCCTCCTCGATCAAGGAGACGCGGGAACCGGGGATGCGGCGGTGGAGGCGCTGTATCGCCTCAGGCGTGAGCATGTCCGTCTCCGCGCCGCGCACGATCATCACCGGGGCCTGGACGCGCTCGACGCAGTCCCAGAGGTTCACCATGCGCCGCTGGCCCGGGTCGGGCTCGGGCGGCCGCGCGGTGGCGTCGCGGAAGATCGGGTCGAAGTCCCACGCGAACGCGCCCTCGTCGGTGGCGGTCACGGTCGCGCGCACGCGGCGCTGGAGCTGCTCCTCGGTGGCGTAGGGGTAGAAGATCGCGAAGGTCTCGACGGCCTCGTCGAGCGAGGCGAACTCGTCAGCCGAGGCGAAGAGCCGGCGCAGGTTCTCAATGCCGGTGCGCAGCACTTCCGGCGCCGCCTCGATGACGACGACGGCAGTGACGATCTCCGGGTTCTCGGCCGCGTAGCAGAGTGCGTTCGCGCCACCCATGCCGTGGCCGATAAGCGTGACAGTGCGCAGCCCGAGCGACTCCACGAACGCCTCGATGTCTTCGACCTGGCTGGTGCGCGAGTAGTTGTGGTCGCCGGCGCGCTGGCTGCCGCCGTGGCCGCGCTGGTCGAGCGCGATCACGCGGTACTCGCGGGCGAGTTCGACGGCGCACTCCTGCCAGATGCCGGAGGTCTCGCCGTAGCCGTGGAGCAGGATCAGGGCGTGCCGCGTACGCGACTCGCCCCACTCGTGGTACTGGAGGTTGAGGCCGTTGACCTCGACGGTCTGGGCCGTGTTGCGGTTCGCCAAGGCAGGCGCCTCTTTCGGGGTCAACGTGAATGTGCCGCGGTGCTTAATCCTAGCATCGGGGGGCGTTGCGCGCTGCGGAACGGGCCCCGCTACAGCGAGACGGCGAGGGAGCTGGCGGGGGGCAGGCTGGCCGTGTCGCCGTCGCCGGTGAGGGGCAGCCAGCTGATGCCCCGGTTGTGCGAGGCCCACAGCCGCTCGCCGGCCAGCACGAACGTCGTGTCCAGGCTCCCGGCGAGGCGCGTCACGATCGGCGCGGCGGGCCACTCGTCTTCGTCGCCCACGGGGATGCGCATCCACCGCACCCCGCCGTCGATCGACCGGAAGATCGCGCCCTGCCCGGACTGGCCACGTGACGCGCTCATGATCAGCGTGTCCACCGACTCCGGCATGACCGACACGCTCTGCGCGATGGAGCGGTCGAGGCCGGTGAGCGACTGCAGCCATGTGTAGCCGCCGTCGTCGGAGCGGAAGAGGCCGCTGCGCGTCGTCGCGTAGACGCGGTCCTTGTGCTCCGGGTGCTCGTAGAGGCCCGTCACCGCGGGGTCGATGCCCTCGGAGCGCGGCATCCAGCCGCGGCCCTCGTCCATCGATAGCCAGACCCCCGCGCCGAGCACGCCGACGAGGATGCCGTCCGGCGGGAAGGCGATCGCAGACAGGGACCACTCGGCGTTGCTGACCGTGACCGTGCTGCGCGTGCGCTGGTAGCGCACCACGCTTTCGAGGGTCGTCGAGGGCTCCCACGTCTCCCCGCCGTCGCTGGACCGCAGCAGCTTCGGGGGCGCGGTGCCGATCAAGAGGTCACCCTCGGGCGTCACGCGGGCCGACCGCGCGTCGCCTTCCCACACCTGTCGCCAGTCGGACGGCGGCCCGCCGTCGTGCAGCCACACTCCGTTGCCTGCCGAGGCGATGACGGCGACGCCCTCGTGGGCGTCGACGCTCGTGACCGGGAGGTCGGGCAGCAGCGGGTGCGGGCGCTCGCCGGGGAAGAACCCGTACAGCCCGCGTTCCGTGCCGATGAGGATGCCGAGGCTCACGTTACCGCCGGTCTAGCACGGTCAGACTGCCTGCCGTTCGCGCACGGCCTCGACGAGCCGTGGCAGTAACTCCCCGGCCGGCCCGCGCAGGATCACGGCCGCGATCGCCGTGAGCGCGGTCGGGTCGGGGTCGATCTCGATGAGCGGCACGCCGCGGCGCACGGCGATCTGCGGGAACTCCGCCGCCGGATACACCTGCGCGGTGGTGCCGATGATCATGAACAGGTCGCACTGGAGCGCCTCAAGCTGCGATCGCTGGAGCGCGTACGGCGGGATCGGCTCGCCGAACATGACGCCGTCGCTCTTAATGACGCCGTTGCAGTCCGTGCAGCGCGGCGGCAGGTCCTCCGGGTCGACGATGATCTCGGCCTCCGGCCAGCGCGCGTGGCACGCCATGCAGCGCATCCAGCTCGTGTTGCCGTGGATCTCGGTCAACGACTCGGTCCCGCCCTGGCGGTGCAGGTCGTCGACGTTCTGCGTGATGACGTGCGAGACGACGCCCATGCGCTCGAGCTCGGCGAGCGCGCGATGGCCGTCGTTGGGCTTGGCGGCGTCGAGCTTGACGCGGAAGTTCTCCATGTCCGGGTCGGGGTTGGCGTCCTCGGCGAGTCGCTCCTCCCACCAGCCGCGAGGGTTTTCCATGAACTTCTGGTAGCCGTCCATGGCGGGCTCGCCGAGCTTCGTCCACAGCCCGTCGGGGCCACGGAAGGTGGGGATGCCGGACTCCTTGGAGATACCCGCGCCGGTCAGCACCACGTTGTGCGTGCACCCCGCGAGCAGGTCGGCGGCGCGCTCAAGCTCGAGTTCGATGTTCGTTGGATCGGCCACGACAGGCCCCCTGTTGGCTCGCGTGCATCGTAGTAGGCGTTGATCGCACTCACAACGCCGGGAGTCCCCGCGGCGGGGGTTCGTGGGGCGCTCGTGACCTATGCTGGATATGCGCTCCCACACATCGAAGGAGGACCGATGTACCTGCGGAGCATCCTGCTCGCGATCGGGCTCGCGGCCGCGGCGCTCCTCGCCGCGTGTACCGGCGATGACGACGGCGACGCAATGATGACCGAGGACCAGCCAGCCGCCTCGTCCGAGGCGACGGCCGCGGCCACGGCGACTGCCACCGCAGCCCCCGTCGACGCAACCCGCGAGGCCACACCGACCGCGACCGAGACCCCCAGCCCCTCCGCCGAGGAGGCGCACGCGGCGCAGCGCGAGTTCGTCGCGCGCCGGCTGCAGGCGGACTTCCCCTCGCTCGACATCACCATGGCGACGGTCGACCTCGCCGACATCGTCGCCCTCCTGCCGCCCGACGCGATCCCCTCGATCGACGAGCCGAACTTCGACACCGTGGAGGGGGCGAGCGCATGGCTGGAGCCGCAGGAGCCGGTCGTCGCGTTCGTGCACAACGGCGACGCGCGCGCCTACCCGCTGCGCATCCTCACGTGGCACGAGATCGTGAACGACGTCGTCGGCGGAGAGCCGGTGCTCGTGACGTACTGCCCGCTCTGCAACTCGGCGATCGTCTTCGCGCGCACTCTGGACGGCGAGGTCCGCGAGTTCGGCGTCTCCGGCAAGCTGCGCCGCACCGACCTCAACATCAACGACCGCACCAACGAGTCGCAATTGCAGCAGCTCTCAGGCGAGGCCATCGTCGGCATCGACGCCGGGACGCTCCTCGAATTCCTGCCCGCGCAGATCGTCTCGTTCGAGGAGTTCGGGGCGGCCTACCCGGGCGGGATGGTGCTCAACCAGGAGACGGGCCACTTCCGTCCCTACGGCGAGAATCCGTACGTCTACTACGACACCCAGACCCGGATGGTCGTCAGCGTGCCCGAATTCGACGACGCCCGGCTGGACGCCAAGGAGCGCGTGCTGGCCGTCGAGGTCAACGGCGAGGCCGCCGCCTTCGCGTGGCAGGCGCTCAGCGAGCACGTGGTCATCGAGGCGGAGATCGGCGGCCAGCCGATCGTGGCGTTCTGGCAGTCCGGCGCGGTGTCCGCGCTGGACGACGTGTTCATCGTCGGCAGCCGCAACGTCGGCTCCGCCGGCGCGTTCATCCCGATGCTCGACGGCGAGCGCCTTGCGTTCGAGGCGCGCGACGGGGCGATCGTCGACGTTGGCACCGGCAGCACGTGGAACGTGCTCGGACAGGCCGTCGACGGGCCGCTGGCCGGCTCGCAACTCGAGGCGGTGGTGTCGGGCAGCCACTTCTGGTTCGCGTGGTCGGTGTTCAAGCCGGAGACGCGCGTAATCCTGGCCGGCGGTTAATGCTCCGCTGACCCATGACGCGCGTGGGCCGATAATGATGGTAGTGGCGAAGGGGCGCGAGGCATGGAAGAGTCGCTGACGCGGAGACTGATCCGCTACACCATCGTCGTTGCCATCGTCGTCGTCCTCGGCGGGATGTACGTGCAGCGCGAGATCCTGACGGACGACGAGCTGATGGTCGCCGTCCCTGCCCCTGCCGCCACCGAGACCGCAGACGCCACGGACGACAGCGCCACTGACGACGGCGCGTCGGCAGACGGCACGGCCAGCACGACGATGGTGCAGATCGGCCTCGTGGACGACCGCTCGGTCCAGGTCGACGAGCTTGCGCCGGACTTCCGGCTGACCGACCTCGACGGCAACGTCGTCATGCTCTCCGACTTCCGCGGCAAGACCGTGGTGCTCAATTTTTGGGCCACGTGGTGCCCGCCGTGTCGCGAGGAGATGCCCGAGTTCCAGGAGCTCTGGGAGCATCGCGGCAGCGGGGCCGCCGACGACCTCGTGGTGCTGGCCGTGAACTTCCTTCGTGACGACACCGTGGGCGCGGCCACCAACTTCATCGCGGCGAACGAGTTCACGTTCCCCGTGGTCTTCGACACCACGCGTGGCGATGTCGCCGCGCGCTACGGCGTGCGAGGGCTCCCCGCCACCTTCTTCATCGACCGCAACGGCATCGTGCGCACCACAGCGCTGGGGCCCGTCTTTGGCAACCTGCTCGAGATGGGGGTCGCCGACGCCGACACCGAGGGGGGCACGGTCCAGTGATCAGGCTCATCGCAGGTCGGCTCGGCGCGCTCGCCGCGCTGGTGGCGCTCGGTGCGCTGCTCGCCGTCGCGTGCGGTGGAGACAGCGCGTCGGACGCACAGACGGCCGATCGCGTCGGCGCGTCGCAGGGCCTCCCGAATGGACCCGCTGTGACGGTGGCCGCCGGGTACACGTCGCCTGAGGACCACGTGCCCTCGACGGGCGCGTGGCTGCCCGACAACGGGCAGCCGACGCTCGTGTTCGTCGACGCGATTTGGTGACCGTTCTGCGCTCCGGCGCGGCCCGTCGTGCACGGGCTCCGCAACGAATACCAGGACCGGGTGAACTTCGTGATCCTCGACTTCGATATCCGCGAGGATCGTGCGCTCGCCGAGCGCCTCGGCATCAACGCGCACCCCGCATACGCTACGGTAGGGCCCGCTGCTGACGAGGTGGTGACGCGCTTCTTCGGTCCGACACCCGAGCGGAAGCTGCGCGAGGTGCTGGACGAACTCATCGCCTCGCACGGCAGCTAGCGGGCGAGGGCCGCCGGAGGTCGCATGAGCAGGTTCGAGGGTCGACCGCGGCGCTTGCTCCGCTCCCTGGCCACGCTCGCCGTCGCCGCGAGCGTCCTCTTCGCCTGTACCGGCGATGACGACGAGCCGGCGGAGCCGGAGGCAGTCGCGACGGCCGCGCCTGTGGTGACAGCGACCGAGGAGGCCCCTGCAACGGCGACGGCGACTGCAACCGCAACGGCGACGGCCACGGCGACCGCCACAGCGACTCCACCACCGACACCCCGACCGACGGCCACGGCGACCCCTTCTCCCTCACCGACTCCGACGCCGACCGCCGCCCCAAGGGCCGCGGCGAGCCCGACGACGACCGCGACGCCCGAGCCGACCCCCGAATCCACGCCTGAGGCCACGCCGGAAGCGACGGCCACGTCCACGCCGGAGGCGACGGCTGAGGCCACTCCGGAAGCGACGCCCGAGGCCACCCCCGAAACAACGCCGGAGCCCACCCC
>VXTU01000149.1:0-3110 GCA_009837285.1 Chloroflexota bacterium
GTGTTCTGTCGCTCCTACAAACGCGACTGTCGGTGGGCACGCCCTCGGCGTGCGCTACCTGGATGGATGTCGCGCGGTCGGGAGGTGTGGGACGGCGAGGTCGAGAGCGCGGCTAGCGGCGCAGCCCGAGCTTTGCGATGAGCGTGCGGTAACGCTCGACATCCTTCGTGCTGAGGTAGCGGAGTTGCCGGCGGCGGCGTCCGACGAGCTTGAGCAGCCCGCGCCGCGTGTCGTAGTCGTGCGAGTGCTCGCGGAGATGGTCGGTGAGCCGGCGGATGCGCTCGGTCAGCAGCGCGACCTGCACCTCCGGCGAACCGGTGTCTCCATCATGCGTCTGGTATTCGCGGACGATCTCTTGCCGGCGTTCCGCGGTGATGAGCGAGGCGATGCGAGTTGGTCCTGTTCCTGTTGCCTATTGCCACCTACACACTCAGCGCCTGGGTCCTCCCTGGACCGGGCGGTAGCCGCGTCGCCGTTGCTGGCGGGGCGCGCGCACGCGCTGTGCGACTACGCGATCACGCTAGCACAGGGTTCGATGGCGGCCAACCGGCGGGACTTCGGCCCGCTCGAAGGCGCTACGCCGTGGTTGGGCGGCCCGTCCGCGCGGAGCGAGCGGGGGCCGGACGAGGCTCGGCGCGCGACTGCTCGGCCGGGCGTCGCAGCCCTGCCCGACGCGCCAGCACTGCTCCCAGCGCCGGATAACCCCGGCGCTGCAGCCACACCGCCGCGCCCAGGGCGACGGCGCACACGACAAGCCCGACCACGCCGTCGAAGATGTAGTGGTTGCCAGTCCCCACCACCGAGATCGACTGCAGCACGAACACCGCGATCGCCGCGAGGCGCAGGATGAGATTGCGCGTCGAGACGAACACGCCCGCAGCCAGCAACAGCGACCATCCGACATGGAGCGACGGCACCGCCGCGAACGGGTTCACGAACGGCTGCATCGACTGCGCCTGGTACGAGAGGTTGTCGTAGACCTCGAGGGTGTCGACGAAGCCCCACTCGGGGAGGAAGCGCGGCGGCGCGACCGGGTAGGCCCAGTACAGCACCAGCGCCATGCCGCCCGAGATGAGCATCGCGTCGCGCGTGAGCGTGTACGCGCGTCGCCGCTTCCAGAACAGCACCATCCCCACCACTGCGATCAGCGGGAAGTCGAGCCAGAAGTAGATGAAGTTGAGCGCCCGGCCCAGCAGGTCGTAGTCCAGCACCCAGCGCTGGAACGCCGGCTCCACGAAGACGCCGAGGTTGATCTGCAGGTCGATGATCCAGCGGGCGTGGTGGATGGCGTCGGCCGTACGGTCGACCACGGCGCCGCGGACGAGGAAGTAACAGAGGAACGCAAAGACGACGATCAGCAGCTCGGTAACGTCCCAGCGTGTGACGCCGGAACGTTCCGGATTGGTGGAGTAGAAGAGGTAGCGAGCCAGGCGGCGAGGAACACGGGACACGGAGGGCTACGCCTTCCTCGCAGCGGGTGCGGCGGTTTGGATTATCGCATTGTAACGTACGGATCACGTCAATCCCGGCCTGAGGCCGCGCGCGAAGGAGATACAGCATGCAGATCGAGGTGACGAGCGGCGACCTCGCCGCCCAGGACGTGGACACCATCGTCGTGTCGCTCCCGGAGGGTTCGCGACGACCCGGCGGCGCCGCGGGGGCGCTCAATACGGCGAGCGGAGGGGCGCTCCACGCCATGATCGCCTCAGGCGCGATTCGCCTCAGTGACGGGGCGCTGGCGCCGGTGCCGGTCGGCGACGACATCGCCGCGCGGCGCGCCTTCGTGCACGGCCTGGGCGACCGCTCCAAGCTCAACCCGGGGCGCACCCGCTCGCAGGCCGGCGCGCTCTCGCGCGCCCTGCGCGGCGTCGACGCCGGCAGCGTCGCGATTGCGGCCCAACCGGACTGGCTCGGCAGCGACCTCGAGCGCGGCGCGCAGGCCATCGCCGAGGGCTTCACGCTGGGCCTCTACCGCTTCGACCAGCACCACACGCGCGAGCAGGACCGCCCGCGCGGCAACGTCTCGTCGCTCCTGATCGTGGAGCGCTCCGAGCGCCGGGCGGCGCGCGTCCGCGCTGGCGTCGAGCGCGGGCAGATCATGGGCGAGGCGCAGAACCTCTCCCGCGACCTTTCCAACTCCCCGGCGAACCTGATGACGCCGACCGACATGGCCGCCCGGGCGCAGGAGATCGCCGAGGCCACCGGCATTGAGTGCGAGATCATCGAGCGCGAGGAGGCGGAGCGGCTCGGTATGGGCTCCTACCTCTCGGTCGCGCAGGGGTCTGACCAGCCCCCGAAGTTCATCGTGCTGCGCTACCGCGGCGCGCCCGGCCGGCGCAGCGTCGCGCTGATCGGCAAGGGCATCACGTTCGACTCGGGCGGGATCTCCATCAAGCCCGCGGGGGGCATGGAGCGGATGAAGGCCGACATGAGCGGCGCCGCCGCCGTCCTCGGCGCGATGCAGGCCATCGCCCGCCTCGGACCAGCCATCAACGTGACCGGCATCGCGCCGTGCACGGAGAACCTCCCCAACGGGAGCGCCACCAAGCCCGGCGACGTCTTCTACGCGATGGACGGGCAGTCGGTCGAGGTGATCAACACGGACGCCGAGGGGCGCCTCGTGCTCGCCGACGCGCTCGGCTACGCGCGCGCCCACAACTGCTCGCCACTCATCGACGTTGCGACCCTGACCGGCGCGATGTCGATCGCGCTCGGCAACGTGCGCACCGGCGTGTTCGCCAACAACGATCGACTCTACCGCGACCTCGACCGTGCGGCCGACGACGCAGGCGAGCCGATCTGGCGCTTCCCCCTGGACGCCGAGTACGACAACCAGATCAAGTCGGACGTCGCGGACATCAAGAACACCGGCGGGCGCGGAGCGGGCTCGATCACGGCTGCGAAGTTCCTGCAGCGCTTCGCGCACGACACGCCGTGGGCCCACTTCGACATCGCGGGCGTGATGGACAACGACCGCGACCGCGGCGAGAAGGTGAAGGGCGTCGCCGGCACCGCGACACGCACGCTCGTTGAGTACGTGCTCGCGCGAGCAGGGTAAGGCGGCGCGCTTATCCGGCCCCCTCTCCCGCACTGCGGGGCAGGGCGGGGGG
>VXTU01000149.1:3120-20500 GCA_009837285.1 Chloroflexota bacterium
CGCGTACAGCCCCGCTGTTTTTGACGGTGTGGTCGCGTGTAGGTTTTGGGGGCGCGTTTTCCCGGCCCCCTTCCCCGCCGGGGGGTTGTGGGCGGGGGGTGAGGGTCCGGCTGGCTCCTCGACGGCTACTCTCGGTGAGCGGATCAAGACCCCCTCACCCTAGCCCTCTCCCCCGCAGACGGGGGCGAGGGAACCTGATCGTGGTGAGTGGCGCTACCCCCGCGCCGCGAGGAGTTCCTGCAGCCGGTCCAGGATGCGCACGCCGCAGTCGTACTTCGACATCAGCGGCAGCTCCTCCTGGTTGCCGTCGCGGTCGAGGATCGTGATGCGGTTGGTATCGACGGCGAACCCGGCGTCGGTCGCCGAGACGTCGTTCGCGACGATGAGGTGGGCGTTCTTCTCGACCAGCTTCTTCGCCGCGTTGCCGACGAGGTCCTGCGTCTCGGCCGCGAACGCGACCTTGATGAGCCGCTCGCCCTGGACGGTCGCGATGATGTCCGGGTTGCGGATCAGGTCGATCCCCCACGTCTCGCGCCCGCCGCGCTTCTGCTTCTCCTGTGCGGCCTCGACGGGACGGTAGTCGGCGACCGCGGCGGCCATGATCAGCGCGTCGCACGAGGCGGCGTGCTCCTCGACCGCCTCAAGCATCTCCTGCGC
The DNA here is from genome assembly GCA_009837285.1 of Chloroflexota bacterium. Lineage (GTDB taxonomy): Bacteria > Chloroflexota > Dehalococcoidia > UBA2979 > UBA2979 > VXMT01. The sequence goes on from VXTU01000149.1 coordinate 3,778, forward strand.
GGTCTCGACGGGCGCGACGCGCACCCCGGCCGGGGCCGCGAGCTCCGCGCTGGTGATCAGCACCACCTCGGCGCCGCGGTCGCGCGCGGCCTCCGCGACGGCGTAGCCCATCTTCCCGCTGGAGCGGTTGCCGACGAACCGCACCGGGTCGACCGGCTCGCGGGTACCGCCGGCGGTCACCGCGATGCGCGCGCCGGCCAGCGAGCCGTCGACACGGCCGGCCGCGGCCTTGATGTGGTCGACGATCGCGATCGGCTCCATGAGCCGACCGGCGCCGATCTCGCCCGAGGCAAGCCGCCCCTCGAGCGGTCCAAGGAAAGTGACGCCGCGCTCCTGGAGCGTACGCACGTTGGCCTGCGTGGCGGCGTTGGCCCACATGCCCGCGTCCATCGCCGGCGCGACGAGCAGCGGTCCGCGCATGGCGAGCCCGGTGAGCGTCACGCAGTCGTCGGAGATGCCATGCGCGAGGCGCCCGAGCACGGACGCGGTCGCGGGGGTGACGAGCATGAGGTCGGCCTCGCGGCCGAGGGCGACGTGCGGCTCAGCGTGTTCCCCGTCGGGGGCCCAGATGTCGACGAGGGGCTCGTGGCCGGTCACGCCCCGGAACGTGGCGGGGCCGACGAATTCGGTGGCGGCGCGGGTCATCACAGTGCGCACGGTCGCGCCGGCCTGGACGAGGCGGCTGGCCACCTCGACGGCCTTGTAGGCGGCGATCGAGCCGGTCACGCCCAGCACGATGGTGCGCCCGGCGAGTGGTCCTGTTGCTTCGCTCATGTGTTGGCCTCGTAGACGAGCCGCAAGGCCTCGAAGTTGAGGTCCGGCTCGATCGCATCGACGCAGCCCGAGGCCGCGGCGATCTCGTTCGCGTACCCGCCAGTGGCGATCACGGTCGCGTCATCGCCAATCTCCTCCTTGAAGCGCCGCACCATGCCGCGCACCATCTCGACGTACCCGTAGAACATCCCGGCCTGCATCCCGTCCGCGGTGTTGCGCCCGATCACGCTCCCCGCTGGCGGCGCGGCCACCTCCACGTCGTTGAGCATCGCCGCCCCGTCGAACAGCGCCTGGGCCGAGATGCCGATGCCCGGCGCGATAGTACCCCCCAGGTAGGCGCCGTCGCGCCCCACGGCGTCGAAGACCAGCGCGGTCCCGAAGTCCACGACGATCACCGGCGGCGTGTGCCGGTGTACCGCGGCCACCGCGTGGAGGATCCGGTCGGGCCCGACCGCGGCCGGGTCGTCGTACAGGATGGGGACGCCGGCCTGTCGCTCGGCGCTCACCACGACCGGCTCGACGCCGAAGATCTGCCTGCACGCCTCCCCGACGGCCGTCGCCAGTACCGGCACGGTGGATGAGAGCACGGCGCCGTCGACGCTGCCGGGAGCGATGCCTCCCGCGCCGAGTTCAGCCGCGATATGCGTAGCGCATATCTCGGCGTCCATCTCGCGGTCGCTGGCCAGGCGGAAGCGCGTCATAAGGGCATCGCCGTCGAATACGCCGGCGGCGATGCTGGTGTTGCCGATGTCGATTGCGAGGAGCACGGCCGCCCCCGATGGTTGCGTCGCGCCGAGGGAACTCGTGGCCCGGCGGGCTGGCCGGGGCGTCCGTAACTGGTCAGATCGTCGGCAAGTATACACAGGGTGTCCCAAAACCCGGCGTCTGCCGACATAGCGATATTGCCGTCCGGGAGCCTGTCGGGCTAGTCTCTGTGCCGCAGTTCACTATCACACCCTCGGCGACGCTCAGGGGCGACGCAGGCGGGGGCGAGTAACGGCCGGTGGGGTGGTCCCGTTCGCGGGTCGGCCGTTGTCCCCGCGTAGTTACCCACAGTTATCACCAACTGTGGGTATTACTGCGATGCGCCCCTGTGCCGCTCTTTGGAGCAGTGCCGGTGCCTGACGACTCGGCCCACCTCTGGGAGATGGCACGGCGGTCGCTGCGACAGCACGTCTCCGACGCCAACTATGACACCTGGCTCGCTCCCACCGAGGGCGTCCGCATCGAGGGCGACACGCTCATCGTCGGCACCCGCTCCGAGTTCATCACCGAATGGCTCCAGCAGCGCCTCATGCCGCTGATCCGCCGCACCCTCGCCGACCTCGGCGACCGCCCGCTCGATGTCGCGTTCGAGCCGCTGCGGACCCCGGACGACGAGGCCCCGGTCCTGCAGCGCGGCGGCGACCCCGGACGCGCGAGCCCGGACGGGTACCGGCGCCCGCGCCTGCGAGAGCAGTACCAGTTCCGCTCCTTCGTCGTCGGCCCGAACAGCCGGCTCGCCTTCACGGCCGCCGAGGGCGTCGCGCGCGCCCCCGGTCAGCAGCACAACCCGCTGTTCCTGTATGGCGCAGTGGGGCTAGGCAAAACGCACCTCCTGCAGGCCATCGGCCACGCGCTCCTCGGTCGCAAGCTGCGGCTGCTCTACATCTCTGCCGAGCAGTTCACGAACGACCTGATCCAGTCCATCCAGCAGCGCAAGCAGGAGGAGTTCCGCCTCCGCTACCGGACTGCCGACGCCCTGCTCATCGACGACATCCAGTTCGTGAGCGGCAAGGAAGCGACACAGGAAGAGCTGTTCCACACCTTCAATAACCTCTACGAGGCCGGTCACCAGATCGTGATCACCTCCGACAAGAGCCCGCAGCTCATCCCGGAGCTCGAGGAACGGCTGCGTTCCCGCTTCGAGTGGGGGCTGATCGCCGACATCCAGGCGCCCGACGTCGAGACCCGCATCGCGATCCTCCGCTCGAAGGCCGAGGAGCAGCACATCCAGCTCGACAACGACTCGCTCAACGTGATCGCGAGACGCTACACGCATAACATTCGCGAACTCGAAGGTTCGCTCACCCGCGTACTCGCTTACGCACGCCTCGTCGAGGAACCTGTCACCCCGTCGCTCGTCCAGTCCGCGCTCGCCTCGCTCGATCCGGCGGAGCCGCAGCTCCCGCCTTCGCCCGACGTCATCATCGACGTGGTCTGCCGCTACTTCGGCATCAATCGCGAGGCGCTGCTGTCCAAGAGCCGCGCCAAGCGCGTCGCGTATCCGCGCCAGCTCGCCATGTACCTCATTCGCGAGATGTCGCACCGCTCGCTCGTCGAGATCGGCGCCGCCCTCGGCGGCCGCGACCACTCCACGGTGCACCACGGCTGGCGCAAAATGAGCCGCTCACTACAGATCGAGCCGGAGACGCGCCAGGACGTGACATCACTCCGCGAACTCATCGATCGGGCCCGCCAGGCCGCCTGAGCCCACACCCTCGACGTTATCGCGTCCGTGTTAGCTCCCGGCGCCCGGCATCATTTGCCCACTACCGGGGACATGCCGTGGATAACCCCGGCGGGGCGCCCGCACCTTGTGGATGCGGCACGCTGCCGCTCACGGCCCACTCCGCCGCTCACACCCTCACCACGCGGCTGCCTGCCTCTTTCCACCGCCCCACCACGCATCCCCAGCCGCTCCGTCCACACGCACCCGCCCCTGTCACGCCTGCCGTTCGCGCCACTTACCCACGGCGCCAACACCGCTACCACTACGACGATCCTATTCCACCTACACTGGTTCGAACGTGAGTTTTCGAAATCCCGAGTGCCAACAGTGATCGATCAGGTCGGGTTCGTCGTACAAGCTGGTGCCGGAGGAGGTGGGATCGCCTCGATGCGGCGCGAGAAGTTTGTGCCACATGGCGGGCCTGACGGTGGCGACGGGGGCCGCGGCGGGAGCGTGGTGCTCGTGGCCGACGGCAAGGTCGCCGGGCTCGGCGCGTACCGTGACGGCAGACCGCGCACGGCCGCGGCGGGACACGCGGGCAGCTCCTCGTTGCGTAAGGGCGCGGCCGGCGAGGATCTCGAGTTGGCGGTGCCGGTGGGGAGCATCGTCTGGGATGGTGAGCAGCGGCTCGCAGACCTCACCGAGCACGGCGAACGGGTTGTCGTGGCACGAGGCGGCCGCGGCGGCTGGGGGAACAAGCGGTTCGCGACGCCGACGCGCCGGGCGCCACGGTTCGCGCAGAAGGGTGCTCCGGGTGAGCGGCGCGCGCTTCGCATCGAGCTGAAGCTGCTGGCCGACGTGGGGCTTGTCGGCCTGCCGAACGCAGGGAAATCGACGCTGCTCGGCGCGTGGTCAGCGGCGCACCCGCGCGTCGCGCCGTACCCGTTCACGACGCTCGAGCCCGAGCTCGGCGTGGTCGAGCTGGGCTACGACAGCTTCGTCGCCGCCGACATGCCGGGGCTCATCGAGGGCGCGAGCCAGGGCGTGGGCCTGGGGCACGAGTTCCTCCGCCACGTCGAGCGCACGCGCGTGCTCGTCCACGTCCTCGACATGACGCGCGACGATCCGCTGGCCGACCGGGCGCTCATCAACGAGGAGCTCGCGACGTTCGGGCACGGCCTGGCAGACAAGCCCCAGGTGCTCGCGCTCAACAAAATCGACGACCCGGACGCGGCCGCGCACGTCGAACTGCTCGAGGAGCAGGTGGAGGCGCTCGGCGTGCCGTGGCTGGCGATCTCTGCAGCGAGTGGTGAGGGCACGATGCCGCTCGCGCGGCGCGCCTTCCAGGTGCTGCAGGACCAGCTCGAACGCGAGGCCGGGGAGGCTCCGCCTCCGCCGCTGCTCCAGCCCGAGCCGCGTGTCCGCGAACGGGTGCGCGCCGAGCGTGCCGCCGACGGCACTGTCGTCGTGCACGGCCCGACCGCCGAGTGGCTCGCGATGACGCTCGACATCGAAGACGTCGAGGCGCGTGAGGAGCTGCTCGACCGGCTCAGGCGCCTCGGCGTGCAGCGCGCGCTGACCCGGCTCGGTGTACGTGTGGGCGAGCGCATACGCGTCGGCGAGGTGGAGCTCACGTGGGAGTGAGCGGGCCGCGAGTCGGCGTGCTCGGCGGGACGTTCGACCCGCCGCACCTCGCGCACCTGGTGCTCGCCGCTGCGGCGCGCCGGACGCTCGCCCTCGACCGCGTCGTGCTCGTGCCGGCGGGCGACCCGTGGCGCAAGGCGGACCGCGAGGTCACACCGGCAGCGACGCGCCTCCGGCTGGTCGAGGCGGCGGCCGAGTCGTTGCGGTGGGCCGAAGTCAGCGCGGTCGAGATCGAACGCGAGGGGCCGACGTACACCATCGAGACGTTCGAGGGGTTGGCGGCGGCCGAGCCCGACGCGGAGTGGTGGTTCCTGCTCGGCGAGGACGCCCTCGCCGACCTCCCGCACTGGCACGCGCCGGAGCGGCTCGTCGAGGCGGTGCGCTTCGGCCTCGCGCAGCGTCCGGGCGCCCAGCCCGCCGCGAGCACCCTCGAGGCGGTGCCGGGCCTGGCGGACCGCGTCGACCTCGTGCCGATGGCCGCGCTGGACGTCTCGGCGAGTGACCTGCGGGCCCGAATCGCGCGGGGCGAGCCGACGACCCCGCTACTGCCGGCGGCCGTGCGGGCTGTCATCGACGACCTGGGGCTGTACCGAGGCGGCTGAGATCCGGCCCCCTCTCCCGCCCTGCGGGAGAGGGTTGAGGTGAGGGTCCGAGGGCCTAGCAGGCTCCTCGACGGCTACGGCACGACGCATACCCCCCTCACCCTGGCCCTCTCCCCCCGTCGGGGGGAGAGGGAAACCGGATCCGGAGAAGCCCCCTACGCCTCCTCGGGCGGGCGTCCGATGAGGATCGAGGCGCGGGGGATGGGCGGGAACAGGAACGGGCGGAGCAGGGCGTCGGTCACGAACGGGAACCCGGCCTCGTTCGCGAACCGCATCAGTGCCGCCGTCGTGCGCATGTACGGGTCCGTCACGTGCGATGCGATCAGGAGCTGGTTGAACGCGTCCAGGAGCCGCAGGCCAGTCGGTGCGAAGTCCCAGATCAGCGCCAGCCCGCCGGGCGAGAGCACGCGATAGACCTCGTCCAGGAAGTCGCGCAGCCCGTCGTCGTCCAGGTGCTTGACCAGGTGACCGCAGAGCACGAGCTGGAAGCTGCCGTCGACGAACGGAAGACGCGTCGCCGTCGCCTGCACGAGCGCGCTCGGCCGGCCGGCGCGCACCTCGTCCTCCGCGGCCAGCTTGAGCATGGGGCCCGAGAAGTCGATGCCCACCGGGTCGCGTTCGAACGGCAGCTGGCGGTCGAGCAGTCGCAGCAGTGCGCCGCGGCCCGTGCCCACGTCGAGGATGCGTTCGGCGCCGGTGAGGTTGAGCTCGTCCGGGAGGCGGAGTAGGGGGCCGTTCACGAAGAACATCCCGCGCTCGGCGAGGAACCAGCGCATCAGCACGCCGCTGGGCGAGGGCACGCGCAGCCACCGGTTGTACTCGGAGAGGCGGGCTCGCTCGTGGGAGTCGGAGGTCACGCCCGCGATGGTGTCACGCCCGGCGCCGGTAGGCGAGTGCGGGGAACGGGCGGGCAGCTCAATCCTCGTCAGGGCGGAGGTCGAACGAGAGCCGCACGCGCGCCTCGGCTCCGGCCGCCCAGTCGCACATCTCCGCGAGCTCCGTGAGGCGCGGCGCGAGCTCGTCGTAGCCCTCGAGGAGCCCGTCGAGCTCCTCGTCGCCGCCGGCGATGGCGGCGGTGACGGCCCGGCAGCACTCGGCGAGCGGTGCGGGGTCCTGCCAGGCACGGTCGAGCTCGCGCTGGTCGGCGGTGTCCTCGACGTCGCGGTCGGCGTAGCGCAGCAGCGGGCGCAGCTCGACCTTGAAGCGGCGCTGCATCCGCATCGCCGCCTGCGCCAGCTCGTGCTGGCCGCCGAAGCGGACCGAGTACGCCCACGAGGCGAAGAACAGCACGATCGTAGGGTCGTCTCCGAAGGCGACCGGGCACGCCTCGTCGCCCTCGAACTCGACGTAGAGGCGCTGAGAGGTGGTCGTCACGAGGGTTCGCCGAACCAGATGCCGAGGTACTTGGTGAACCAGAACAGGCCGACGTAGGTCGCGACGGCGGAGCCCACGAGCACCCCGAGCATGCGGCGGTAGCGGAACGCGCCCTCGATGGAGCACGCGCCGCGCCGGCGCAGGTGCAGCACCACGGCCGTGACGCCGACGAGCGCGCCGGCGCCGCGGAAGTACCAGCCGTAGTTGTAGTAGAGGTTGTCGCCCAGCGTGACGCCCTGCGCGGCGGTGGCGATGCCGAGCAGCACGGCGACCACGGGCGAGACGCAGCACATGATCCCGGTGAGCCCGGACAGCAGCCCGATGAACAGGCCGGTGCGCACCTGGCGCTCCTCGACGGGCGCGTCCTCTGGTGGTGTGTCCGGCGGGGCGACGGGGCGACGGCCATGTTCGGTCGGCGGCGCCGCTAGACGTCGAGGGTGGCGTCGAGGGCGTGGGTCATGATGAAGGCGCGGCGCGGCGGCACCTCGTCGCCCATCAGGCGCGTGAACAGCTCGTCGGCCTCGGCCGCGTCGCGCACCTCGACGCGCAGCAGGGAGCGCTTGGTGGGGTCCATGGTGGTGTCCCAGAGCTGGTCCGCGTTCATCTCGCCGAGGCCCTTGTAACGCTGGAGGTTGCCGTTCTCGGCGGCGGCCGGGTTCTGCTCGAAGTGGGCCTCGCGCTGCTCCTCGGTGAAGAGCCACGTCACGCGGTTGCGGTAGCGGAGGCTGTACAGCGGCGGCTGCGCGATGAAGAGCCGGCCATCCTCGATGAGCTGCGGCATGAAGCGCCAGAAGAAGGTCAGCAGCAGCGTGCGGATGTGTGCGCCGTCCACGTCCGCGTCGGTCATGATGATGATCTTGTGGTAGCGGAGCTTGGTGGCGTCGTAGTCGTCGCCGAAGCCGGTGCCGAGCGCCGTGATGATCGTGCGGATCTCCTCGTGCGCCAGCATCTTCTCGAGCCGCGCCTTCTCGACGTTCAGGATCTTGCCGCGCAGCGGGAGGATGGCCTGCGTGCGCCGGTCGCGGGCGCTCTTCGCGGTCCCGCCGGCCGAGTCGCCCTCGACGAGGAAGATCTCCGCGAGCTCCGGGTCGCCCTCGGAGCAGTCGGCGAGCTTGCCGGGGAGCATGCCGCCTTCGAGCACGCCCTTGCGCTGCACCAGGTCGCGGGCCTTGCGTGCGGCCTCTCGGGCGCGCGAGGCGGTGAGGGCCTTCTCGATGATGCGGCGGCCGATGGCGGGCTGCTCCTCGAGCACCTGGCCGAGCTTCGTCGCCACGGCCGACTCGACGATGCCCTTTACGTCGGGGTTGCCGAGGCGTGTCTTGGTCTGACCCTCGAACTGCGGCTCGGCGAGCTTGACCGATACGACGGCGGCGAGGCCCTCGCGCACGTCGTCTCCGGAGAGGTTGGGGTCGTTGTCCTTGAGCAGCTTGGCGCGCCGCGCGTATTCGTTGAGCGCGCGCGTGAGCGCGGAACGGAAGCCGGTGAGATGGCTGCCGCCGTCGATGGTGTGGATGCAGTTCGCGAACGAGTAGACCGTCTCGTTGAAGCTCGAGCTGTACTGCAGCGACACCTCGACGAGGGTGTCCCCGCGCTGGTCGTCGATGTGGATCGGGTCGGGGTGGAGCGGCCCGCGCCCGCGGTTGAGGTGGCGCACGTACGCGTCGATGCCCGAGTCGAAGTAGAACGACTTCTCGCGCGGCCCGAGATGAGCCGCGTCGAGGGACTCACCGGCGCGCTCGTCGTGGAAGGCGATCCAGACGCGGCGGGTGAGATACGCCATCTCGCGGAAGCGGGCGGCGAGGGTGTCGAACTCGTAGTCGAGCGTCTCGAAGACGTCCTCGTCGGGCAGGAAGGTGATGGAGGTGCCGGTGTAGTCGGTCTTCTGGCCGCGCACCTTCGCGAGCTTGGAGGTGGCCACGCCGCGCTCGTACGTCTGGCGGTAGAGCCCGCCCTTGATGGCCACGTTCACCTCGAGGCGGCTCGACAGCGCGTTGACCACGGAAGCGCCGACGCCGTGGAGGCCGCCGGACACCTTGTAGCCGCCGCCGCCAAACTTGCCGCCGGCGTGGAGCGTGGTGAGCACGGTCTCCACGCCCGAGAGCCCGGTCTTCTCGTGCTTGTCGACGGGGATGCCGCGGCCGTTGTCCTCGATGGTGACGGAGCCATCGGCATGGATGGTCACGTCGATGCGGTCGCAGAACCCGGCCATGGCCTCGTCGATGGCGTTGTCGACGATCTCGTAGATGAGGTGGTGGAGTCCGCGCTGGTCCGTGGAGCCGATGTACATGCCCGGCCGGCGGCGCACGGCCTCGAGGCCCTCCAGGACCTGGATCTGCTCCGAGGTGTAGTTGGAGTCGGCCGCGCCGTTGGATGCGCCCTTGCCGTTGCGGCCCTTGCGGCGGCCGTTGGTGCGCGCGCCGTTGCCGTTGGCGGTGCGCCGCGTGGCGCTGCTCCGCGCTGCGCGCGTGCGGGCCATCAGACGGTTACCGGCTTGGCGATAGGTCGTACCCTGACTGCTGCTCGCGACGGCTGTGCGGGGAGGGGCTGCGGGTCCCGTCGAGGGGTCGCAGCGGCCGGTTCCAGCGTCACGTTGAACACGTGATCAGTTTACCACGATGCGCCTTGCGGGCGAGCCGATCGAGACGCCTCCGCGATACCCGCTAGACGTTGGAAACACACGTAGAATCGAGACCATGTCGAGCACTCTCAAACCTCTCGAAATCACCCCGATCGGCGTGGTGCGCAACGGCGAGCATGACGTGCGTCGGCAGGACTGGTCGCGCGTACGCAGCGAGGTGGAGCTGCACCCCGAACTCGCCGAAGCACTCGAGGGCCTCGACGGCTTCTCGCATGTCATCGTCGTCGGGTGGCTCGACCAGATCCCGGACGAGCTGCGGGAGCGGCGGCGGGCGTATCCAGGCGGCGACGAGCGGCTCCCGCTGCTTGGCTCGTTCGCGCTGCGGGGTGCACGTCCGAACCCGATCGCCGTCACGGTGTGCCGCCTCCGCGGCGTCGAGGGCTCCACGCTGCGCCTCGAGGGCCTCGACCTGGTCGACGGCACGCCGGTGCTCGACGTGAAGCCGTACATCGCCGTCTACGACGCGGTACCGGACGCGAAGCTGCCGCGATGGGCGCAGGGGTGATCGCCCCGACCCGGGCACTCTACGCGGCACGCCTCGACCGCCTCTACGACGCGCTGCTGGACGACTACGGCCCGCAGCACTGGTGGCCAGCAGAGGGGCCGCCGGAGACCGTCGCGCTCGAGGTCTGCGTGGGCGCGATCCTCGTCCAGCACGCGCGGTGGGAGTCGGCAGCAGCCGCGCTACGCCGTCTGCGCGATGCGGACGCCCTCTCGGTCGATGCGCTCGCCACGCTGCCGCTCGACGACCTCGGAGCGCTCGTGCGCGGGGCGGGGACGTACCGGGCGAAGGCGCGCACGCTGGGCTCCTTCGCCGAGTCGGTGCAGGCCGGGCCGGGCGGGACCATCGAGGGCTTCCTCGCCGGTGACGCCGAGACTGTGCGGCGTCGGTGCCTCGACGTGTGGGGCGTCGGCCCGGAGACCGCCGACGCGATCGTGCTCTACGCCGGGCGACGCCCGACCTTCGTGGTGGATGCGTACGCACGCCGCCTGTTCGCGCGGCTTGGCTGCGAGCTGCCCGAGGGGTACGAGGCCGCCCGCCAGGCGCTCCTCGCGGTGACTGACCACGACGTGGGCCGCCTGGGCGAGTGGCACGCGCTGATCGTCGCGCACGGGAAGGCGCGGTGCCGTGCCCGCTCGCCGCGCTGCGAGGGCTGCCCGCTGGTCGCCGACTGCCCGGCTGGCCGGGCGATGCTCGGCGCGCATTGCTCTCCGGTGGCGGCGCGCCGAGACTGACCGCATGGACCTCGGGATCATCGGACTTCCGGCATCCGGCAAGACCACGCTCTGGAGCGCGCTCACCGGCGGGGCTGCCGCGGGCGGGAGCGGCCGCCTGGAGGCAGCCATCGGCGTGGTGCGCGTGCCCGACGACCGCGTCGAGCGGCTCGCGGAGATGCACGAGTCGAAGAAGGTCACGCACGCTGAGATCCGCTGGTTCGACTACCCCGTGGCAGCCGTCGCCTCACGCGGCGCCGAGGCCTCCATGCTGGGCGAGATGGCGCGCACGGACGCGCTCGCGCCCGTGGTCGCCGCGTTCGGCGGCGGCGAGGGGCTCGCGGACGCGCGGCGCGACCTCGAGACACTCGAACTGGAGCTGACCTTCGCGGACCTCGCGCTCATCGAACGCCGAAGGGGCCGTATCGAGCCCGAGATCCGCTCGATGCGGGCGGCCGAGCGCGGGCCGCTCGAGGCGGAACTCGAGCTGCTGGAGCGCGCCACCGAGCAGCTCGAGGAGGGCGTGGGACTGCGCGCGCAGCAGCTGACGGACGCCGAGCGCAAGCGACTGTCGGGCTACCAGCTGCTGACGCGCCGACCGCTGCTCGTCGTGGTGAACATCGGCGAGGACGACGTGAGCAACGCCGAGGCGGTCGAGGCGGAGTTCGCCGGGCACCTCGACGCATCGGGAGTGACGGTTGTGGCGCTGTGCGCACAGCTGGAGGCCGAAGTGGCGGCGCTCGACGCCGACGAGGCAACCGAGTTCCGCGCCGAGCTCGGGCTGCCACCCCTCTCGCCGGTGGACCGCCTGGTGCGCGAGGCGTATGCCCTGCTGGGCGTGCATTCGTTCCTCACGGGGGGGCGGCCGGAAGCGCGGGCATGGACGCTCCCCGTGGGTGGGACGGCCCTCGATGCCGCGGGGCGGATCCACTCCGACATCGAGCGTGGCTTCATCCGCGCGGAGGTCGCGCGGTTCGACGAGCTGATGGAGGCAGGGTCGCTAGCGGAGCTCCGTAAGCAGGGCCGCCTCCGCACGGAGGGACGCGACTACGTGGTCGAGGACGGCGACGTGATCGAGGTCCTGTTCAACGTCTAGGCGCGCGCGAGGCTGCGGCGCGGCATAATGCGTAGCCGCGAATGGGAATACGGACGGGGAGCACCGGCGTGAACGACGTACGGTCACAGATCGTCGAAATCATCGAGGAGGCGCTCTCGGGGGGCGAGACGGTCGCGGTGGCGACCGTGATCGACCTCGGCGAGCAGCAGGACCAGGGCATGACGCTCGGCGGAAAGATGCTCGTCCGCAAGGACGGCTCGACCGTCGGCAGCATCGGCGGGGGCGCCATCGAGGAGTCAGTGCGCGAGGCCGCCGTCGGCGCGTTCGACGAGCGCCCGCGGCTGGAGGCGCAGACCGTGCACGTCGCCGCCGAGGGCGACGCCGTCTCGCGGCGCTCGCAGGCGCGGCCGGGCGACGCGCGCGTCCTCATCGAGTTGCACGAGGCGCCCGGCGAGCTGATCGTCGTGGGCGGCGGCCACGTCGGCCTCGCGCTCGCGGAGATGGGCCACATGCTCGGGTTCCGCATCACCGTGATCGACGACCGCCAGGAGTTCGCCAACGAGGAGCGCTTCCCGATGGCTGAGCGGGTGATCGCCGAAGAGCCGGCGCCGGCCCTCGACGCGATCGAGATCAGCGACACCACGTATGCGGTGCTCGTCTCACGCGGCCACCAGCTCGACGAGGAGGGCCTTCGTCACCTCGTGGGGCGCGGGGCGGCGTACGTAGGCATGATCGGCAGCCGCCGCCGCACGGGTACCGTGCTACAGCACCTGGCCGACGACGGCTTCGATGTCGCGGACCTTGAGGCGGTGTACACGCCGATCGGCCTGGACATCGGCGCCGAGACGCCCGAGGAGATCGCAATGTCGATCCTGTCGGAGATGGTGCTGGAGCGGCGCGGCGGTACGGGCGGGCAGATGCGCGAGGTCAAGGGCCGCGCCCGGCTGACCGCACCGACGGCCTAGCGTGTCAGGCCGGAGCTGCGGCGGCCTCGACGTACTCGGCTACGTCCCGATCCTCCAGGATCAGCGTGCGACCCAGCGTGGCGAGTGCCTTCTCGACCGACGTGATGTGGGATCGATGTCCGGGATCGAGGAGCCTGCGGACGGCGTTCTCCTGCAGGCCCAGGCGCTCGGCGAGAGCGACGTTCGTCACTCCTTGCTCGCGCATCGCCGTGTAGAGGGCAAGCTTCGCGGCCACAATCGGGGCGACCGCGACCACTACCTCGGCCTCACCGGCCGGGCTGGGAGCGGGGATGTCGCGCCGCGCCTCGACGTACATGCCGAGCGCGACGTCCAGGCAGTCCTGGGCGAGTGCGAGAGCCTCTTCCCGGGACCAGGCGCCGGTGTTGGCGCCGTACACGTCGGGGAAGGTGACCGTGTACGCCTCGCGACCCGTCGCCCGGGCCTCTTCCTCGTCGCGCACGATCCTGCACGGGTAGGCGTAGCGCATGGGTCTACAGGTCCCTTCGGTCGACGCGCAGGTCGCGTAGCATCGCGGCCAGTGTGCCTGTCGGGATCTCGCCGCGCGGCACGGTCGTCCAGTACTCGCCCAGCCGGATCCGTCCGTGGCTCCCCTTGCCGCGCCGGGAGGAGTATTCGAAGTTCACCTCGCGCCTGCGTGCGTAGCGGCGGAGGCGTCGCACCAACTCCCGATCGTTCACGACCCGACTTCAGCACAAATATGTGCGATCCTGCAACCCTGCTCTGCGCGTGGCGTGGAGCAGCCCTCGAATGCTCGCGCGCTGCTGCTACAATGCGCGGGCACGACCACAAAGGAGCAACACGTGGCGGACGTTGAGCTGTACGAGGAGATCAAGGAAGCCCAGCGCGCTGGCGAGCGTCGCGTACTCGCGACCGTCGCCACGGCGCGCGGCTCCACGCCGCGAGGCCCGGGCGCGCAGATGCTGCTGCGCCCCGACGGCACGTTCGTCGGCACCATCGGCGGCGGCTGCGGCGAGGCCGAGGTCTGGCAGGAGGCCATGGAGACCCTGGCAGACGGCGCACCACGCATCGTCGTGGTGGACCTCACCGAGGATGTCGAGGGCGACGACAAGATCTGCGGCGGCGTGATGGAGGTCTTCCTCGAGCGCATCGCCGACTGAGGCGATCCACCGGGGGGCGATCCGCGGAGGGCCCGGCAGCGTACACACAACAGGGCGGATGGCGTGACGGGGTCGCGTGGTACGATCCTCGCCGATACGGACGCCGCACGCTGCTGCGATTACGTCAGGGAGGCTGACCCATGATCGGTGGTCTGGGCTGGCAGGAACTGCTCATCGTCCTCGTGATCATCGCGCTGATCTTCGGCGCGAGCCGGGTCGCGGACCTCGGCGGCGCGCTGGGCCGCGGCATCCGCGAGTTCCGCACCGAGGCGCGCGGCGATGAGGAAGAAGAGGCGTCAGCCGAAGAAGGTGACGAGGAAGACGAAGAAGGTGAGGCCGAGGAGGCGTCGGCCGCAGCTGCGGACGGCGAGGGCTCCGGCGAAGGCACGCGTTCCGGCTGACCCCCGCTAGTCTCACCACGATGACCAGCCACGCCCGGCGTCCCGACGACGCCGGGCGATTCTGTTTCGGGGAGCGGGAGGTCGCATGACCGGCAGGCTCGGCCCGCGAGATCGTGCGGCGGTGCTACTCGGCTCGCTCGCCGGTCAGGCCGCGAGACGGCTCGGCCGCGGCGGCGGGACTGCGCTCCCCGGGCTCGTGGCGACAAGCGTGGCGCCCGGCGTCACGGCGCAGCTCGCGCGCCTGCCAGCAGCGGGCTCGGTGGTGGTCACGGGCACGAACGGCAAGACGACGACCGCGCACCTCCTCGCCGGCATCGCCCGCAAGGGTGGCTACGAGCCCATCGCGAACCACTCCGGCTCCAACCTCGAACGTGGCGTCGTCTCCGCATACCTCGACGCGCTGGACGGCGCTCGCGGTGGCGACGCCGCTCGCAGACTCGGCGTCCTCGAAGTCGACGAGGCCGCGCTGCCGGGCCTGCTGCCGGTGCTGCGCCCGCGCGCCGCCCTCTTCCTCAACCTCTTCCGCGACCAGCTCGACCGCTACGGCGAGGTCGACTCGGTCGCCGAGGGCTGGCGCGAGATGCTCGTCGCCGACGCGAGCGGGCTCACGCTCGTGCTCAACGCCGACGACCCGCCGATCGCGGAGCTTGCCGACACCGCGCGCGGCGAGGTGGTGACGTTCGGCATCGAGGATCGAGCGGTCGCGTTGGCCGGCGACGAGCACGCCTCGGACGCGCGCTTCTGCCGGTGCGGGCGGGCCTTCCGCTACGAGGCGGTGTTCCTCGGCCAGGCGGGGCTGTGGCGCTGCGACGGCTGCGACCGCGCGCGCCCCGCGCCGGACGTCGCCGCACACGACGTGCGGATGGGCGACGGCGTGACGACGTTCGAGCTCGACGTGGCCGGAGAACGCCTCGGCGTCGAGCTGCCGCTGGAGGGCCTGTACGCCGTCTACAACGCGCTGGGTGCGGCGGCGGCGGCGCACGCACTCGGCATCGATGCGGGCACGATCGCCTCGGCGCTGCGGCGAGCGCCGCCCGCGTTCGGACGCCAGGAGGCCTTCACGCTCGACGGGCGCGACGTGCGGCTGTGGCTGGCGAAGAACCCGGCGGGCCTGAACGCCGTGTTGCGCACCCTCGCGCCCCCCTCCGACGAGCCCGAGGAGCGCCTGCACCTGATGATGCTGCTCAACGACGGCATCCAGGACGGCCGCGACGTGTCGTGGATCTACGACGCCGACATCGAACTGCTTGCGGGGCACGCCGCGAGCCTCGTGGTCTCGGGCGACCGGGCGGCCGACCTCGCGCTGCGGTGCCACCTCGCGGGACTCGAGGTGGACGAGGTGCAGCCACCGGCCGGGGTCGCGGTCGCGCGGTCGCTGCAGCTGGCGCCCGAGGGTGCGCGCGTCGACGTCGTCGCGACCTACACGGCGATGATGGAGATGCGGGAGCTGCTCGCCGAATGGACCGGGGCCGCACCCTACTGGGCTGCCTCGACGCAGGGAGGGGCCGCGTGAGCGACCGGACTATCCGGGCGGTGTGGCTCTACCCGGAGCTGATGAACGTCTATGCCGACCGTGGCAACGTGATCGCGCTGCGTGCGCGCTGCGCCGACCACGGCATCGAGTGCGAAGTGGAACGCCTCGAGCTCGGCGGCGACCTGCCGGACGACGCGGACCTGGTGCTCATCGGCGGCGGCCAGGACCGCGAGCAACGACGCGTCGCGCCGGACCTCGCGCGCCACGCGGCGCGACTGCACGAGTGGCACGACGACGACGTGGCGTTCCTCGCGGTGTGCGGGGGGTTCCAGCTCTTCGGGGACGGATACCGCACCGCGCGGGGCGAGGAGCTGCCGGGCGTGGGGCTGTTCGACGTGACCACGGTCGCGCCGCCGCCGGGCGCCGAGCGCTGCGTCGGCGACGTGCTGGCTGAGACGCACCTCGACGGCATCGGCGAGGTCGTCGGTTTCGAGAACCACGCGGGTCGGACGTACCTGGGGCCGGGCGTGCGGCCCTTCGCGCATGTGCAGTACGGCTGGGGCAACAACGGCGTCGACGGCACCGAGGGCGCCGTGGCCGGGAGTGCGCTCGGTACATACCTCCACGGCTCGCTCTTGCCCCGCAACCCCCGCGTGACGGACTGGCTGATCGACGCCGCACTGCGGCACCGCTACGGCGCGGGGGCCTCCATCGAGGACTCGCCGCCGGAAGACGCCTACGCCCTCGGTGCACGCGAGGCGGCGGCGACTGCCGCGCGCGAACGGGGCAGGGCGAACGCCGATTGACCGCGCGCGCCGCGCACCCCAACCTCGAATGGGCGGGGGAAGTCGGGAAGGCGCGCGATGAGCGCTCGCTGGCTGGCCACCGTGCTCGCCCTCGCCGTGATCCTCCTCGCCTGCACACGCAGCGAGAACGAGGAGGTCGCCGTCTCGGTCGACGGCACCCCCATCCCGCCGCCCGGCTCGACCGCGACGCCCACCCCAACGAC
>VXTU01000021.1 GCA_009837285.1 Chloroflexota bacterium
ACGAAGGGGCGCTTCCCGCCGCCCCGCGACACACCCATGTCCCGCGTCAGCACGAGCCGAAAGTACTGCGGGTTGATGCTGCGGTCGGCGAGAAGCGCCGCAGCGGGCTGCTCGATCAGCGCCGCGAGCGGATGCGGTACGGCACCGCGACGTGATTCGAAGGCGGTGTGAACGTGCAGGTCGCCCGGCGCGTTCTCACGCAGCTGGCGGACGAGCCAGTTGACCCGCGTCCGGGGCAGGCCTTCGCCGGGCGCATCGACCTGCAGCGATGCGGAGAGCCTCTGGCTCCTGAGGTCGGCGCGCAGAGTGATGTCGGAGACGGTATCGGGCACTCGCAGGACGCACTCGAGGACGCCGTCCTCGGCCAGCATCCTCGCGGCGCGCGCTCGCCGGCGGGCGGGGTCTTTCAGGTCGCGCCGCGGGATGATCTGCCGCACGTCGCGGCCCAGCTCGCGTCCCACCTCGAGACACAGGTAGCGCGAGATCTCCTCCCACCTGCCGATTACGTCCCGGGTGCCCTCGTCGTTCCGACCGAGCACGCGACGCTTCACGTGGTCGAGAACGCGCGTCCAGTGCGGCCCCATGTCCTCGGATCGCATGGTCCCGGCGTTCTCGTGTTGGAGGTAGGCGATGAGCTCGCCCAGGATCCAATCCTGGTCGTTGTCGGCGACACCGCGGTGCTCCTTCTGCATCACGGCCTCGGTGAGCAGCGCGACCCACGAGATGTGGTGAAGCTTGACCTTGCTGAGCTTGTGCAGCCTCACGCCGGACGGGTGGTCGCCGGTGGCCGGGACGATCTGGTTCGAGATCGTCACCACCGCGTCGTAGCCGTGGTGTCGGGCGGCATCGACGTAGGATTCGACCTGCTCTCGCCGGAGCACGCTCGACCCCGTCTTCACCTCGAAGAGGGCCCCCCACGTCTTCTTCCCGCGCCTGATCTCCACGAGCCCATCCGGACGCACGTCCGGCCCGTCCGGCATCTGCAGCGTCACCTCGACGTAGGCCTGGGGGGCACCTGCTGGAGCGCCGAAGCGTCTGCGGAAGATCGCCCTGCCGAACTCGTCCACGGCCGTCCGCCCGCTCAGCAGGGCGGAGGTCGCCCTGGTTTCGCGCTCGCGCTCGCCCTTGATGCCCGAGGTCGGGATGATGCGGGCTGGCTGGCGGGTCGCCGTCGTGGCCATATGGTGGTTCCTTCGCAATCTGAAGCCTCGGTCCCGTGCGGCAGATGCCGGAGCGCGTCGTCTCCGTGCTGCGGCATGGTCCACACGGGGGTCGGGCACTGCCTCGCGACACTCGGGATTCTAGGCCACCGGTTCCTTATGGCGATGGCCGAGCCGCCGGATCGCCTCCCGGCGACGCGGCGTGCTCCCGTGACTCTGGGCCTGAGGATACGAAGCCGCTGGTGGCA
Organism: Chloroflexota bacterium; assembly: GCA_009837285.1. Lineage (GTDB taxonomy): Bacteria > Chloroflexota > Dehalococcoidia > UBA2979 > UBA2979 > VXMT01. Next base: position 1,409 of record VXTU01000021.1, read on the forward strand.
GGCGTGCAGTCCTGCGAGTGCGCGGATCGCACGAGGCACGGGGTAGCGCGGCGCCGCGGTACGTTCGGGCCCCACCAGGCTGGACGACGGCGACCCTTCGGCACGGTGTGCGGGCCCACCCTACCCCGATCTTGCATTAGCACATATGATCTACCGATAGCGATGGGAGAGTAGCTCATGAGAGCGATCGTGTACTCGCGTGTGTCCACGGACGGGCAGGAGCGGGACGGCTCCTCGCTCGACACGCAGGAGCGAGCCTGCCTTGAGCTCGCCGACGAGCGGGGATGGACGGTCGTACGCCGCATCCGCGACACCGCGAGCGGCAGCCTCCTCGATCGCGCCGGGATGGATGAGCTCCGGTCCGCGCTGAGCCGGGGCGAGGCTGGCGTCGTCGTGGCCTACGCCGTCGACCGGCTCTCCCGCAACCAGAACCACATCGGGGTGCTCTTCGACGAGCTGGAGCGGGCGGAGGCTCGCCTCGAGCTTGTCACCGAGCGCTTTGAGGACACGGCGGTGGGGCGCTTCATCCTCGCGGCCCGCGCCTTCATCGCCGAGGTCGAGCGCGAGAAGATTGCCGAGCGCACGATGCGCGGCAAGGAGGAGCGCGCGCGCAGCGGGCGCTTACCGCAGGCGACCGGCCGGGGCTGCTATGGATACACGTACGACCCCGAAAGCGGCCGACGCGAGATCGAGCCCTACCAGGCGGCCGTCGTGCGCCGCATCTTCCAGCGCTACGCCGAGAGCCGCAGCTTCTCGGCGGTCGCCAGCGAGCTGAACGACGCGGGCATCCCGGCATTCGCGGGCGGTTTCTGGTATCCGATCACGATCCGGCGGATGCTCCTCAACGCGGCCTATGTCGGCCGCACGGTGTACCGGCGCACCAAGCGCGTCCGTGCTCGCGCGGCGGGCGCGCGCCGCCGCAGCAGGGTCGTCGAGCGGCCCCCCCAGGAGCAGATCGAGATCCCTGGCGCGACGCCGGCGATCGTCGACGCTGTTCTCTGGGATCGGGTGCAGGCGTTGCTGGCCGATCCGGTGCGGGTGTCTCGCCGTCCCCTCGCGCGGCGGCGCGACATGCTGCGCGGCCGGCTGCGGTGCGGACACTGACGGGGGACGATGGTCGGTCACACCGTCAATCCCGGGACGAGGGACTACCACTACTACCGCTGCAGGCACGTCTACGCCGGCAAGGGCCGGAAGAAGTGCATGGGACGCTACGTGCCCGCCGACGCGCTGGAGCAGGGCATCTGGTCCGAGCTGCTGAGCGTGCTGTCTAAGCCCGAGCTCGTGCTCAGGGAGCTTCACGACGCGGCGCATGCTCAGGTCGACCCCGCCGAGCTCGCCCGCCTCGAGGCAGGTATCGCCTCCCTCCAGAAGCGCGAGGAGAAGCTCGTCAGCCTCTACAGCTACGAGGGGGTCGACGGCGACATCGTGCGCCGCGAGCTTGAGGGACTTCGCCGTGAGCGCACGACGCTCACCGACGAGTTCGAGCTGCTGACATGTCGCGCCGCCGCGCTCGAGCCCGCCGTCGACGAAGCGACGCTGCGGACGGCCTGCGACGCGATAGCCCAGCGTCTCGACGGCGCGGGGCCCGACGATCAGGTGCGCGTCTTGGAGGCGCTTCAGATCAGCGCGCTGGTCACGCGCGAAGAGGTCACGGTCGAGGCGATGCTGCCGATCGCGCCCTCAGACCCCCTCCTAGACGGCAAAATTTCAGCCCCACTGCACGAACATGGGCATGACGACGTGGACGAAGGCGTCATCCCCGACCGGGCGGAAGACGCCGGGGCTCGAGGGAGATGACGTCTCCAGCGCGCCCCGCTCCGTCGCGACCGCCTGCAGCACGTCGGTGAGGTAGCGGCCGTTGAAGGCGATTTTCGCCTCATCGCCTTCGACGATGCCGTCGATCTCGCCCTCGTTCGTGCCGATCTCCTCGGCGCGGGCGCTGACCAAGAGGCGACCCGGCTGCCCCGGCTCGCCCTCGCTCGCGACCAGCCGCACGA
>VXTU01000005.1:0-18728 GCA_009837285.1 Chloroflexota bacterium
TGTTGCAGCGCATGCAGCGGGCGTAGTCGATCCAGAACTTGTCGATGATCTTGCGGCGCCGGGAGTCCCCGCCCACGCTTTCGTGGTTCGGGTTGTCCTTCATCAGCACCGTCATGCACTCCACCGGGCACGCGCGCTCGCACGCGTGACAGCCCGTGCAGTACGGCTCATCGATGTCGTCGTCCCAGAGCAGGATGGGGAACGCGCGGTCGCGCTCGGGAAGGTCGCGATGCATCTCGGGGTACTGGCGTGTGACAGCTCGACGCACGAATGCGTTCCCTGTCACACCCAAGCTTTTGAGTACGCCCCTCATGGCGCGGAGCCTTTCACGATCATCCCTTACGCGGTAGTGGCGGCGCCGGCCCGCGCGGGCGGCCGTACGCGCCGCTGCGTGATGCCGCGATCGACGATCAGGTAGAGCGCGATCAGGCCCACGATGTTCGATGCCAGCAGCACCACATCGGGCCAGTCGTACACGAGGATTAGGCCGTTCACGAGGATGAGCGCGAACGACATCGGCAGCAGCACCTTCCACGAGAAGCCCATGAGCTGGTCGATGCGCATGCGCGGCATCGTCACGCGAACCCAGAAGACCGAGAAGATGAGGAGCAGCGCCTTGCCCGCCGTCAGCAGCAGCTGCCAGACCGTCCCGAGCTCCTCGCCGAGCGGCCATGCCCAGCCGCCGAGGAACACCGCCGCGGCCACCAGCGCCAGGATGAACAGCCCGGCGTACTCGGCCAGGAAGAACATCGACCAGCGGATCCCGCTGTACTCGACGAAGGGCCCGCCGACCACCTCGGACTCACCGACCGGGATGTCGAACGGCGTGCGGTTCAGCTCGGCCAGCATCGCGACGTAGAAGATCGCGAACGCCAGCGGCTGCCAGACGATGTACGGGATGTGGCCCTGCTCGGCCACGATCACGCCGAGGTCCAGCGAGCCGCGGCCGGCGTCGGTGCTCACCACCATCGAGACGGCGATGAGCGAGAGGATGAGCGGCAGCTCGTAGGAGATGCCCTGCGCGGCGGCGCGCAGCGCGCCCAGCATCGCGTAGCGGTTGTCGGACGCCCATCCGGCCATCACCCAGCCGACGATGTTGATCGAGCTGATCGCGACGACATAGAAGAGTCCGAGTTCGAGGACTCGCACGTTCCAGTCGAACGCGAACGGCACGGCCACGAAGGCCATGAACACGGGCACGAAGACGAAGTAGACGGCGAGCTCGAAGACCCACGGGTCCGCTCCTCGCGGCCGCAGGTCTTCCTTGCCCACGAGCTTCAGCGCGTCGGCGAGTGACTGCAGGATGCCGAACGGACCGGTGCGCATCGGGCCGAGGCGGCGCTGGAAGCGACCGATGATCTTGCGCTCGCCGTAGATGAGCCCCATCACCACCACCGTCATGAGCACGACGATGAGCTGGAGCCGGATAAAGGCGTCAACCCAGATGTTGACGTTCTCGATGCCGAACAGGCCGACGTTCATCGGTCAACCTCGCAGAGCACGATGTCGAGCGAGCCGAGAATGACGACCGCGTCGGCGACGTAGCCGCCGATCGTCATGTCGCGCAGCGCCTGCAGGTTGGAGAGGCACGCGGAGCGGATCTTGAGGCGGTGAGGGCGGTTGCCACCCTTGCTCACCAGGTAAATCCCGTACTCGCCGCGCGGCGCCTCGGTGCGGGTGTACACCTCGCCGGCCGGGGTGCGCAGCATGCGCGGCAGCCGGTCCGGCACGATCGGCCCCGGCTCGAGCCGCTCGAGGCACTGCTCGATGATCTTGATCGACTCGCTGGCCTCGCGGATACGGCCGTAGAAGCGGTCGAACACGTCGCCGTGGTCGCCGGTGATGACGTCGAAGTCGACCTGGTCGTAGAACAGGTACGGCTCGTCCCTCCGGATGTCCATCGGCACGCCGGAGGCGCGCAGCGTCGGGCCGCTCGTGCCCCAGTCGATGGCGTCCTCGGCGGTGATGACGCCGACGCCCTCGGTGCGGGCGCGGAAGATCTCGTTCTGGGTCATCAGCCCGTCGAGTTCCTGCAGGCCCTCGCGCGAATCCCTGAGCACCTCGCGCACGCGCGTCTCGAAGTTGTCGGGAACCTCCCAGGCGAGGCCGCCCGCGCGGAAGTACGCGAACATCAGGCGGTCACCCGTCACCTCCTCGAAGAGGTCCTGGATGATCTCGCGGTTCTTGAAGCCGTAGACGAAGGCCGTGCCGAACACGCCCACGTCAGTGCCGAAGGCGCCGAGGAACATGAAGTGGCTGGACAGCCGGTTGAGCTCGCACAGGATCATGCGGATCCAGGTCGCGCGCTCCGGCACCTCGAGTTCGGCGAGTTGCTCGACGGCCATGACGTAGGAGAGCTCGGCGTTGAAGTTCGCCAGGTACTCCGTGCGGTCCATGTAGCCGATGCCCTGGCGGTAGTCCATGGTCTCGCAGAGCTTCTCGGCCCCGCGGTGCATGTAGCCGAGGTACGGCGTCACGTCGGTGATCAGCTCGCCGTCGATGGTCAGCACCATGCGGAAGACACCGTGTGTCGACGGGTGCTGCGGCCCCATGTTGACGAAGATGTCTTCAGTCTCGAACTCGTTCTCGAGCACGGGGGGAGGCTGGGTCATTCGAAGGCCTCCTCAGCGTAGGCAATGCCCTCGCCCTGCAGCACCTCGATCTCCGCGAGCGGGTGATCCTTGCGCAGCGGGAACGTGTCGTCCATGTCTTCGGGGAGCAGCAGCGGCCGCGGATCGGGGTGGCCCTCGAAGCGCACACCGAACATCTCCGCCGTCTCGCGCTCCAGCCAGCCGGCCGCACGCCACACCGTGGTCGCGGTGTCGAGCGTGAGGTCGTCGTTGTCGAGGTGGCACTTCACGGTCAGGTTGTGGCGGTGGGTGGAGGAGTAGAGGTGGTAGACGACGTCGATGCCTTCCTCCTCCCAGTCGATCGCGGTCAGGTTGCGCAGGTAGTCGAACGAGAGCGACTCGCTGGACTTGAGCGCGCTCAGCCCGCGCATGAGCTCGCCCCTGGGAATGAAGACGATGAGGTCCTGCGCGCCGCGCTCCGGGTCGGCGGTGATGCCGGCGAGCGCGGCGTCGACGACGTCCCAGATGGTGTCGTCGAGCGATTCGGCAGCGGAGCCGTTGGACTCGTCGGTCGTCATCGACCGGTCGCCCCTCGCTCCTCCATGATCTTCTCCTGGAGGGCCACGAAGCCGTCGAGGAGCGCCTCCGGCCGCGGCGGACAGCCCGGCACGTAGACATCGACCGGAACGATCTTGTCGACGCCCTGGAGGACGCGGTCGTAGCGGGTGTAGGGGCCGCCGTTGGTGGCGCACGCGCCCATCGAGATCACCCACTTGGGGTTCGGCATCTGCTCGTAGAGCAGCTTCACGGCGGGGGCCATCTTCTTGGTCACGGTGCCCGCGACGATCATCACGTCGGACTGCCGCGGCGACGGCCACGGCACGATCCCGAAGCGGTCGAGGTCGTAGTGGGCCATGTACGTCGCGATCATCTCGATCGCGCAGCACGCCAGTCCGAAGGTCATCGGCCACAGCGAGGACTTGCGCGAGGCGGCGAGCACGAGGTCGGCCGGCACCTGCATCACGCCCGGCAGCACGACACGGTAGAGCGCCTTGCCCGGTGCGGGCTCGAGGGGCACGAGCCGGGGCGCCTCGGCCGGGTGCTCGGTCGGCGGCATCTCCGGCGCCAGCGGAGTCGGCACCAGGGGCGGTGCGGTCTCGGGAGCGTCCGGCGGGGCCGTGGTCCCCGTCACGTCAGGAGGTCTTAGCGCCACTGCAACGCTCCCTTCTTCCATGCGTAGACGAGGCCGACGGCGAGGATGGCGACGAAGAGCACCATCTCCCAGTACGCCTGCGCGCCCACCTCCACGAAGGACAGTGCCCACGGGAAGATGAAGACGGCCTCGACGTCAAAGATGATGAACAGGATGGCGTAGAGGTAGAAGCGCACGCCCACGTTGGTGCTGGTGCGCCGCACGGGCAGCATGCCGCACTCGTAGGTCGTGGCCTTCTCGCTCTCCTCGGAGAAGGGCGCGAGCAGCCGTGAGCCGATCAGCGCGGTGATCACGAGGCCGAAGCCCGTGACGGTCGCGAGCAGCACGGGGAGATAGTTGCCGAAGAGCTGATCCACGGCGATCCGAACCCCTTCACCGCAGCAGATCTCTGCCGTGCAACGGCACGGCGCGCAGCCGAGGGGAACGTAGCAGCGGCCTCGTGCATGGTCAACGTCACCACGCCCTGCGGCGGTCCCCGAAGCGCCCCCAACCACGCCCGTTGATACTATCCCGGCGATGCGCTCCCACCGCTCGATTGCACCCGTACTCATCGCCCTCGCCGCGCTGGCGCTCCTCGCGTGTGGCGACGACGGCGAGGAGCCCTGCCCCGAGGGCAGCGACCGTTACGCCGAGTACCAGCTCTTCTTCGGCCGCAGCACGGCAGACGGCAACGAGGTCAGCGACGAGCAGTGGGCGGCGTTCCTCGCCGACACGGTGACGCCGCGCTTCCCGGCCGGCCTCACCGTCCTGGACGCCGCGGGCCAGTGGCGCGACGACTCGGGGGCGGTCCAGCGCGAGCGCTCGAAGGTGCTCTGGATCCTCGCCACACCGGGCGAGGAGACGCTGCGGCTCATCGACGAGATCTCGGCGGAGTACGAGCGGCGCTTCAACCAGGACTCGGTGCTACGCATCCACGGCACCGCCTGCGCCTCGTTCTCGTAACGGCGTACCTGCACAAGGGCGAGAGCGCCAGGCACGTAGCCAAGCGTTCCGGCCCCCTCTCCCGCACTGCGGGAGAGGGCTGGGGTGAGGGTCCGACTCCTCCAGGCCTCCTCGGACCCTGACCAGACCCCCTCACCCTATCCCGCTCCCCCGCAGACGGAGGAGAGGGGATCAGAGACTGCGCCCTCAGTTGTACGTTCCCCGCTAGCTGATCTCCGCCAGCGACTCCTCGAGGCCGCGCAGGCGGCCGCCGGCGGTCGCGAGGCGCTCCTCCTCCTTGGCCACCACCTTGGCAGGTGCGCGCGTCCGGAACTGCTCGTTCGCCAGCTTGCGCTCCAGCCGCTGCACCTCGTTCGCGGCATCGTCGATCTGCTTCTGCAGGCGTGCGCGCTCGGCGTCGAGGTCGAACAACCCGGCCATCGGCAGCACGACGCGGCCGACTGGGAGCACCGACGTGACCACGCCGTCCGAGGGCGCCTCCTCGGCGGTGTCGACGACGTGCAGGGGGCGAACGCGGGCAAGCTGGCCCAACGCCTCGGCAGTACCGCGGGCGGCCTCGGCGGCGTCGGCGCCCACGATGTAGGCCTCGACCCAGCGCCCGGCGTCGACGCGACGCTCGGCGCGCACGTTGCGGATCGCGCGCACGAAATCCTGCACCGCGGCCAGCTCGCGCTCCGCCGCGTCGTCGAACCGTGCTTCGTCGGCGACCGGGTAGCGGGCGACGATGAGCTGCGAGGGGTCATCGGCGGCGTTCGCGCGCAGCGGGGTCATGCGCTGCCACAGCTCCTCGGTGACGAACGGCATGAACGGGTGCAGCAGGCGCATCACCGAGTCGAGCGCGTGCAGCATCACCGGTAGCGGTGTGGTGTCGCCCGCGCGCACGCGCACTTTCGCGAGCTCGAGGTACCAGTCGGCGAGCTCGTCCCAGAAGAAGTCGCGCGTCTGGCGCAGCGCCTCGGCCAGCTCGAACTTGCGCAGCAGCTCGTCGGCGAGCGCGACGGTGCGCTCGAGGCGCGAGAGGATCCACCGGTCCTCGCGCAGCAGTCGCGGGTCGCCCACCGCCGGCAGCGCGAGGTCGTCGCGACCGAGCTGCTCCTGCTCGATCAGCGTGAGCACGAGGCGGCTGGCGTTCCACAGCTTGTTCGCGAAGTTCCGGCCCGCCTCGAGGCGGTCGTCGGTGATGCGCTGGTCGTTGCCGGGCGAGGTACCGGAGATGAGTGCGTAGCGCAGGGCGTCGGTGCCGTACTGCGCGATCATGTCGAGCGGGTCGACGACGTTGCCGAGCGTCTTGGACATCTTGCGCCCGTCCGGCGCCCGCACCAGGCCGTGCAGGTAGACGGTCTCGAACGGGATCGCTTCGTCGCCGAGCTCGCGCATGTTGTAGAGCGAGAGCATCACCATGCGCGCGACCCAGAAGAAGATGATGTCGTAGCCGGTCTCCATGACCTGCGTCGGGTAGAACCGGCCGAGGTCCTCCGCGTCCCCATCTGGCCATCCGAGGGTCGAGTGCGGCCACAGCCCCGACGAGAACCACGTGTCGAGCGTGTCCTCGTCCTGCCGCAGCTCGCCATCGCACTCGGCACAGCCGTCTGGGTCCTCGACGGCCACGATGGTCTCGGAGCAGGCATCGCAGTACCACACGGGGATGCGGTGGCCCCACCAGATCTGGCGGGAGATGGTCCAGTCGCGGATGTTCTCCATCCAGTGGAAGTAGGTCCTCTCGAAGCGGCGCGGCACGAACTCGATGCGGCCGTCGCGCACCGCGTCGATCGCGGGCGTGGCGAGTGGCTCCGCCCGCACGAACCATTGCTCGGAGATGATCGGCTCGACGATCGTGCCGGAGCGCTGGCAGTGGCCGACCGAGTGCGTGTAGTCCTCGGTGCGCTCCAGCAGGCCCGCCGCGTCGAGGTCCTCGACCACGCGGTCGCGCGCCTCGAAGCGCTCCATGCCGGCGTACTTGCCGGCGTCCTCGGTCAGCCGCCCGTCGGCGTCGACGATGTTGAGCACGGGCAGGCCGTGTCGCTGCCCGATGTCGAAGTCGACGGGGTCGTGGCCGGGCGTGACCTTCAGCGCCCCCGAGCCCGCCTCGATGCTCACCGCCTCGTCGGGAATGACGGGCACCGGCCGGTCCGAGGTCGGCACGAGCACGTTGCGCCCGAGGAGGTGCTGGTAGCGCTCGTCCTCGGGGTTCACGGCGACGCCGGTGTCCGCGGGGATCGTCTCGGGCCGCGTGGTCGCGATGACCAGGTACTCGCCGGTCTGCTCGTTGTCGTCGTCGAGCACCGGGTAGCGGAAGTGCCAGAAGGCGCCGGGCTCGTCGTCGTGCTCGACCTCGAGGTCGGAGAGCGCGGTGCCGCAGTCGACGCACCAGTTGATGATGCGCTCGCCTCGGTAGATCAGGCCGTCTTCGTAGAGGTTCACGAACGTCTGGCGCACAGCGCGCTGCCGCGCCTCGTCCATCGTGAACGCCTCGCGCTCCCAGTCGGCGGAGGCGCCCAGGCGGCGGTGCTGCTCCGCGATCCGCGAGCGCGAGCGCCCGACGAACTGCCACACGCGTTCGAGGAACGCCTCGCGGCCGATGTCGTGGCGCGAGATGCCCTCGGCGGCCAGCTCGCGCTCGACGAGCGCGTTGACGGCGATGGCGGCGTGGTCGACGCCGGGCAGCCAGAGCGTGTCGTCGCCGAGCATGCGGTGCCAGCGCACCAGCGCGTCCTCGACGGCGACGGTGAGCGCGTGGCCGATGTGCAGCTCACCGGTGAGGTTGGGCGGGGGCATGATGATGGTGAACGGCCGCTCGCCGCCCTGCGGTCGGAAGGCGCCGGCCTGCTCCCACTCGGCGTAGACGCGCTGCTCGACCTGCGAGGGGTCGTAGGCGGTCGCCATCTCCTGCGCGGGCAGCGCGGGTTCGGTCGTCACGGGCGGGCTCCTCGGTGGCTGGGGTTCCTCGGTGGGTGGAGCGGGCAGCGGGCAAAGCGACGCCCCGCGGTTGCGGGGCGCAGGCGGCCGGCGCGGCCCTCGATCGTGGGGCCGGGCTAGCCGCCGCCGGCTACTGCTACGTGGCGGTGTGGGTGTTGGTGCATGGATGGATGGTAGGCAGGGGGTGTGGAGGGGTCAACGATCACAACACGAGTTGCGTTCGCCGGAATGAGAGATACTTTTCCCGAGAATCGTATCGGTCGGTCACCCCCGAGCCGCCGCCGCACCTCCTCCACCACCCGCTCCACATACCTCGCCCGCGTCGACGCGGTACGCGCGCGCTCGACGAACGCGAGCATGCCGGTGCGCTGCGCCTCGGTAAGGGCAGCGAACGCCTCCACGCCACCGTCGAGGGCTGCGAGCGCCTCGCGCAGGTCGTCGGGGAGGGGCTGCTCGGGCGGGGCTTCCACCCGGGAAACCTCGATCGCCACCTCGTCGCCGACGTCGATACCGACCGCGGCACGGACGGTGCTGTCGAGGAAGAGGCGGTACGCGCCGCCACCGCGCGGGGTGAGGCGCGTCGAGAACAGGTGGCCGTTCGCGGTGCCCTCGACGCGGACGTAGCGCTCCGGCGGGTCGCCGGCGAGCGCGCGGCTCGCCTCCGCAGGGACGTTCACGCAGTAGTTCATGGCGAGCTTGCGGAGCGTGGCAGTGAAGCGCTGCGGGATGGGCGAGGGCGTCATGCCGCGATGGTAGCGCCCGACCGGCCACGCCCCCTCCGCGCGTCGAGGCTGCGCGGCTCGCCATAAGCGCCTAGAGTCGGGGCGAGGCGTGCGGAGCGCGTCGAACCCGCGACCGAAAGGCGGACGGCATGGAGCTGCGCGGCCTCGGCTACCCGGCCATCATCTGCAAGGACATGCAGGCCAGCATCGACTTCTACGAGAAGCTCGGCATGCGGCGCCTCTTCATGGAGCCCAACCGCGACGACCCCGACTCCGTGCAGGTGCTCCTGCACGCGGGCGGCGAGGACTACCTGCTCCTCGTCGGCCCCAACCGCGAGGGCATCAACATCGCCGACTCCAGCCCGGGCGTCGGCTCGATGCAGTACCTGACGCTGCACGTCAGCAGCGAGTTCATCGACCAGGCGTACTTCCGGCTGTCGTCCGCCGGCCTGCAGGCGAGCGAGGAGATCCGCCGCGGCTACGAGCGTCTGGTGTTCCTCGAGGATCCGAACCAGGTGCTGATCGCGCTCATCGCGTGGACGACCGAGCCGCCAGCGGGGATGTCACGGGCCGAGGTGCTGGCGAAGGCGGGCGAGCTGAAGGAGTCGCAGGGCGCGCCGTTCCTGGAGGACGATCACCTCCGCCGCGCCATCGCTCTACTGAGCGCATGACGATGTCGCCCCGACGCTAGCCGGCCGCCCACGGGTTCACGATCTCGATCCCGAGGCCGTCGAACCCACTCACATCGCGCGTCGCTATCGCTGCTCCGCGAGAGCGTGCGATCCCTGCGATCAGGCCATCGAATGCACCGATGGGACGCCCTGCGGCGTTCCGTTCGGACACCACGGCGGCGTACTCCCGCGCAGCGGCCCTGTCGAGCGGCAGGATGCGTCCGGGGAACAGCACCCGGAATGCACGATCGGCTGTATCACTGAGGGAAGTGCGCCGTCGCCCGACAGGGAGCGCGGCTACACCTACCCGGATCTCGGCCTCGGTGACAGCAGTAACGAAGAGGTCGCTTGGCGGCTGCGCGCTAACCCAGCCGAAAACCGCAGGGTCAGTCCGGTCGCGCATGAGCTCCGACACGACATTGGTATCGAGAATGAGCACCGGTGGCCGCGACTAGTCGAAGGTCGGCGGTTCGCGAGGCGGCTCGCGCGGCGGTATTGGCAACTCAACGTCACCGAACTCGCGGTGGTACTCGCGGAAGATCTCGCGGAATCCGGTGGCCAGGTTCTCGGGCGGCTCCGCGGAAGGCGCCTCGCCGTTTCCGAGGACGTCGCTGAGGATGGCGCAGGCCTCCTGCTCCGGGGAGCGGCCATGCTCGGCCGCCCGGGCGCGCAACTCGGCGGCGACGCGGTCGTCGAGGTCGTGCAGCGTGATGCTTATCACCAATCGCCTCCGCCCCGGATCCTACCTCGGCAGCCCCAACCCGCGCTGGGCGATGATGTTGCGCTGGATCTCGGACGTGCCGGCCGCGATCGTGCTGCCGGCCGAGGTCAGGTAGTGGCGGGCGAAGGCGCCGCCCGCGGGGGCGCCGTCCGTGCCGCGCTGGAGCAGTCCCGCCATGCCGAGCAGCCGCACGCCCGTGCCCGCGATGCGCTGCGTCATCTCCGACCCGTAGACCTTCGAGACCGACGCCTCGTGGTTCGGTGAGATGCCCTGCGTCTGCAACCACGGGATGCGCTGCGCGACGTTGAAGCCGACCTGCAGCTCGATCCAGCGGTCAGCCAGCTCGTAGCGCACCGCCTGGCGCTGATCGGACAGCGTCGAGTTCTCCTTGACGAGGTCCACGAGCTGTTCGATGTGGCGCTTCCCGCGCGCGTACGAGGCGACGCCGGAACGCTCGAAGTCCAGCGTCGAGGCGACGTGGTACCAGCCGCGGTTCTCGGGGCCGACGCGGTTCTCGATCGGTACCCGCACGTCGTGCAGGAGCACCTCGGACAGCTGGCGCTCGCCGGCGAGGTTCTCGATCGGCCGGATCTCGACGCCCGGGTCGTCCATCGGGACGGCGAAGGTCGAGAGGCCGCGGTGCTTCGGCCCGTTCGGGTCGGTCCGGGCGGCAAGCCAGCCCATCGTGGCGCGGTCCGCGCCGGCGACCCAGGTCTTGAGGCCGTTGATGACGTACTCGTCGCCGTCGCGGACGGCGCGCGTCTGGATCGAGGCGAGGTCGGAGCCGGCGCCGGGCTCGGAGTAGAGCGCGGCCCAGCGGTCGTCGGCGTTGGCGATGCGCGGCAGGTAGATACGCTGCTGTTCTTCGCTGCCGTACATCATGATCGCGGGGCCGACGGAGGTGACCCCCACGCCGCCGCCACCGGGCGCGTCCAGGTAGGCCATCTCCTCGTTGAAGAGGTACTGCATGAGGTAGGAGGCATCGAGGCCGCCGAACTTCTCCGGCCAGGCCATCGTCAGCCACTTGCGCTCGGCGAGCTGCTTCGAGAGCAGGTCGGCGAGGGCGTGGCGCTCCTCGGAGTCGATCGGCTCGGCGAGGCCGCGCTTCGCCCAGTCACCGGGGAGGTTGGTGAGCAGGAGCTGGTGCAGCTCTTCGCGGAATCGTTCCTCTTCCGGGGTGAACGCAAAGTCCATGGGGAGCGCCTCGTCCCTCGGCTGTTCGCCTGATCCCGCACCGGCTCACCGCGAGCCTGCCGGGCCCTCATGGTACCATCGGTACACCTCCGCCGAAGCGGGCCTGCGCGCGGCGCCCGGGGCGTCGAACCCGACGCCGTGAGCGTTCCGGTGGCGCACGATACGCACCACACGGCGCGGGCAGCTTGGCCCGGGTGATGGGCTGGACCGGGTGATGGACGCATGAACGAGCCGCTCAACTTCGCCGGATTCCGCGAGATGGCGGTCTTCAGCGGCAACGCGCACCGCTCGTTTGCCGAGGCGGTCTGCAAGCACCTCGAGATGCCCCTCGGGCGCAACGAGGTGTTCGAGTTCTCCAACGGCAACATCTTCGTGCGCTTCCTGGACAACATCCGGGAGCGCGACGTGTTCCTGATCCAGCCCATCGCGCCGCCGGTGAACACGCGGCTGATGGAGCTGTTCATCATGATCGACGCCGCGAAGCGCGCCTCGGCGGGCCGCATCACGGCGGTGATCCCGTACTTCGCGTACGGGCGCTCGGACAAGAAGGATCAGCCGCGTGTCCCCATCACGGCGCGCCTGATGGCGAACTTCATCGAGGTGGCCGGGGCGGACCGCGTGCTGACGATGGACCTCCACGCCGGGCAGATCCAGGGCTTCTTCAACATCCCGCTCGACGAGCTGCACGCGCAGCCGCACCTCGCCGAGTACTTCCGCTCGCTCAACCTCCCGCGCCCGGTGATCGTCGCCACCGATGTGGGCGGCGCGAAGAACGCGCGTGATGTGGCCGAGCGCCTCGGGGCCGAGCTCGCCATCGTCGACAAGCGCCGCACCTCCAACGACGAGCAGGCGGAGGCGATGACGATCATCGGCGACGTCGAGGACCGTGACGCGATCATCGTCGACGACGAGATCCTGACCGGCGGCACCGTCGCCAGCGCGCTCGAGCTGCTGCGCCTCAACCGCGCGCGCTCGGTCTACGTCGGCACGATCCACCCGCTGTTCGCGGGCGCGGCGTTCGACCGCCTCGACACAACCGACATCTCCGAGCTGGTCTTCACCGACACGGTGCCCGTGGCCGACGACGCGTTCGGGAACGTGCAGACACACGTGCTCTCGGTGGCGCCGTACTTCGGCGACGCGATGCACCGCATCCACACCGGCGGGTCCGTCGGCGAGCTGTTCCGCTAGCCGCGCCGCCCTCAGCCGGCCGCCCGTGGGGGCAACCATGGCCTTCAACCCGCTCCGCAAGATCATCGGCGACCCCAACGAGCGCGCGCTCAAGCAGCTCCAGCCCGTCGTCGACGAGATCAACGACCTCGAGCCCTCGATCGAGGCGCTGAGCGCCACGGATCTCGCCGCAAAGACGGACGAGTTCCGTGGCCGCCTCGCCGACGGCGAGACGCTGGACGACCTGATGCCGGAGGCGCTCGCCGTCTGCCGCGAGGCGATCCGCCGCACGGTCGGCGAGCGCGCGTACGACGTGCAGCTCACCGGTGCGATCGCCCTCCACCGGGGGATGATCGCCGAGATGCGCACAGGCGAGGGCAAGACGCTGGTCGCCACCCTCGCGCTCTACGCCAACGCGCTGACCGGCGAAGGCGCGCACCTCGTCACCGTGAACGACTACCTCGCACGCCGCGAGCCGCAGTGGTACGGCCCGGCGCTCGACCTGCTCGGGATGCGGCTCGGCGTCATCCAGAACAACTCCGCCGCCTACCTGTACTCGCGCGAGCCGGTTTCGGAGCAGTCCAGCATGGAGCACCTCGTCGAGGTGACCCGCCGCGACGCCTACGAGGCCGACATCACGTACGGCACCAACAACGAGTTCGGCTTCGACTACCTGCGCGACAACATGGTCCAGACCCAGCCCGACCGGGTGCAGGGCCGCCGCCACTACGCGATCGTTGACGAGGCCGACTCGGTGCTCATCGACGAGGCGCGCACCCCGCTCATCATCTCGGGCCGCCAGGCCGAGGACCTCTCGCTGTACCCGCGCTTCCGCGCGCTGGTGCCGCGTCTCGACCGCGACGTGCACTACACCATCGAGGAGCGCAACCGCTCCGTGCACCTCACCGAGGCCGGGATCGAGGTGCTGGAGCGCGGGCTGGGCGTCGACAACATCTACTCGGAGGAGAACTTCCGGCTCACGCGCTACATGGAGGCCGCGCTCAAGGCACACATCATCTTTCAGCGCGACCGCGACTACGTCGTGCGCGACGGCCAGGTCGTCATCGTCGACGAGTTCACGGGCCGGCTGATGGACGGACGCCGCTGGTCGGACGGGCTGCACCAGGCCGTCGAGGCCAAGGAGGGCGTGCAGATCCAGCAGGAGTCCATCACCTACGCGACGATCACGCTCCAGAACTTCTTCCGGCTCTACGAGAAGCTCGCCGGCATGACGGGCACCGCGGTCACGGACGCCGAGGAGTTCCACGAGATCTACAAGCTCGACGTGCTCGTCATCCCCACGCACCGCCCGATGGTGCGTGACGACGCGCCCGACCTCGTCTACCGCTCGCAGCGCGAGAAGTTCAACGCCGTGGTCGGCGAGGTCATCGAGCGCCACGAGGAGGGCCGCCCGGTCCTGGTCGGCACCGTCTCGATCGAGGATTCCGAGCTGCTGTCGGACCTGCTGCGCCGGCGCGGCATCGACCACGAGGTGCTGAACGCCAAACAGCACCAGCGCGAGGCCACGATCGTGGCGCGAGCGGGCGAGCCGGGCGCGGTCACGATCGCGACCAACATGGCCGGGCGAGGCACCGACATCAAGCTCGGCGAGGGCGTCGCCGACGCCGGCGGCCTGCACATCGTCGGCACCGAGCGGCACGAGTCGCGCCGCGTCGACAACCAGCTGCGCGGTCGCTCCGGCCGCCAGGGCGACCCGGGCTCGTCGCGCTTCTTCGTCTCGTTCGAGGACGACATCATGCGGCGCTTCGCGCCGGACTGGCTGCCGAACGTGATGAGCAAGCTCGGCATGGAGGAGGGCATGCCCCTCGAGTCCAAGGCCGTGACGCGCGCCATCGAGACCGCGCAGGGCAAGGTCGAGGCGTATCACTTCGACATCCGCAAGCACGTCGTCGACTACGACGACGTGATGAACCAGCATCGCGACGTCATCTACGGCGAGCGCGACAAGGTGCTCGCCGGGGAGTCGCTGCGCGAGACCACCCTCGGGATGGTCGAGGACGAGCTGCGCGCGCTCGGCGACGAGCACCTCGGCGAGGCGAAGGACGCCGACGCGTTCCGCCTCGCCGCCGACGCCGTCGCGCCGCTCGGGAATCAGTTCCCGGTCGCGGAGATCGCCGATCTGCCCTCGGAGGACCTCGTCGAGGAGGTCATCGACTACGCACTCGACCGCTACGAGCAGCTCGAAGGCGACCAGGGCGATGAGCTGCAGCGCGTGATCGAGCGCACGGTGCTGCTGCGCACCATCGACGCGCTCTGGGTGCAGCACCTCACGGCCGTGGACGAGCTGCGGCAGGGCATCGGCTTGCGTGCGTACGGGCAGGCGAATCCGCTGGTCACCTACAAGCGCGAGGCCCACGACATGTGGGAGCAGTTACTCGAAAACATCCGCTCCACCGTCGCCCGCCAGCTCTTCCACGCGCGGCCTGTCGAGATCCCCAGGCCGCGGCCCGCCATCCCCGCCGGGGCGCGAGTCAGCGGGCCCGGCGACGAGAACGGCGGCGCCGCGACCGGAACGGCGACGCGCGTGGTGCCCAAGGTGGGGCGCAACCAGCAGTGCCCGTGCGGCTCCGGCAAGAAGTACAAGCGCTGCCACGGGCGGGCGGCATGACCCCTGCCCGCGGCGGTACGAAGAAGCGCTCGCAGCGCGCGGGCCGCTCCCGACGCAACGGCGCAGCGACCCCACCGACCGCCGCGGATGCCCACCCCGGCCTCGACGACTTCGACGACGCCGACCAGCCAGCACGCCCGCCGCTCGACGCCGAGCAAGGCGTGGGAGCGTTCCTCGACGCCCTCCAGGCGGGCGAGCCCTGGTATCCGGCGCTGCTGGACGTCGTCGCGCGCTGGGTGACGCCGGAGGAGACCGTCGACGACGCGACGTACCGCTATCTCCTCGGCGGCGAGGCGTTCGACTGGCGCCGGCTCGCCGAGCGCCTGCTCGATGCCGCAGGCGACCTCGTCCCCGACGACGAGGCGGAGCGGCTGCTGTTCGAGGGCAAGCCTCCCACCGGCGAGGACCCCTCGGAGGAGGCGTTCGCGCGCGCCATTGGCCGGGAAAAGTTCCGCGCGCACCTCAACTTCCAGTACGGCGTGACGGTCGAGGAGACGCTGCTGCTACAAGCCGAGCAAGACCTGCACAAGGCGCGCCACCTGGAGGGCCCGCGCGGCGAGCCCTCCGACGTCGCCGCCTACGAGCGCGTCTACGGCAAGACCTTCGCGGAGCTGTCGGCCGAGTACCGCATCGAGACCGGCGCGAGCCTCGGGGCGAACGTGAGCCAGGCGGAGCTGGCGGCGTTCACCTATTGGTGCTCGAAGTACCGCTTCCGGCTGGCGGAGCCGGCGCGCGTGGCGTCGGACACACGCAAGGCACTGGCGCTGCTCTCGCGCATGGAGGCAGCGCGCGCGCCGCGCGAGCACCGCGTACCCGCGCCCGAGCCGGCCGAGATCATCGAGCTGTAGTCCAAGCTCACTCCGCGCAGAGTCAGCTGCCGTTTCGCCCGAGCTCAGCGCGGCTCGGCAGTTAGTGCAACTCGAGCAGGGGCGGCGCCACCGCTCAACACGGCCCCTGTGCCGTGGGCGAGTAACGAAACCACCAGCTGATTCAGGCTTACGCCCTCGCGCTCGGCAGCGACTACGAGGTCACGGTGCAGCCACGGCGGCATGCGGACCAGGACGCGTCCGCTGCGGGAGGGCTCCTCGTGCGGCTCGGGGACCGGATCGCCGGCCTCCAGTGCGTCATCGATCCATGCGCTCATCGCGCGTTCGATGTTCTGGAACAGCTCGTCGTGCGTACGCCCCTGGGCGAGACAGCCCTGGAGTTCCCGTACCTCGGCGACCCAGCCCGAGTCGCCATCCTCGTCCTCGCTCGCAACGATCTCGATGTGGTACGGCCGCCTGAGGTAGTCCTCGACGCTGAGAGCTGTCATTCGAGTACCTCCTCGATCGCGCGGATTGCTTTCGTCACGTAGGCGGGAAGCAGCGGGTTGCGGGGGTCTATCACGAGCCTTCGCCTTCGGAGATCGGGGTGCCGGTACACCCAGTGATCTCCCTTCCCGAAGCGCCGCTCGAACCCCGCACGGATGAGTAGCCGGTGAAGTGCCTGAGGCCGAATGCTTCTCCGACGCCGCTTCAGCCGCTCGATCTCCTCGCGAAGATCGGCGCGGTCACGATAGCGCATACGATACTATCACCCTAATCGCCGTCAACCTGCCGCGGCTCCTCGCCCGGCGCGGACGCCACCGCCGCCGGATCCCGCATCGCCGTCCGCGCCCACCCGATCAGCCGCCGCGCCTCACGGCGCCGGCTCACGATCAGGGACAGCGCCAGCACGACGTAGATCACCGCGATGGCCATGCGTACCTCGCTGATCGGGATCAGGAACTGGATCATGAACAGGCCGAGCAGCGCGAGCGCCTCGAGGCGTCCGAGGCTGAGGCTGACCAGCACGGCCACCGCGAAGAGCGACTGCGCGGCCGTCAGGAACACCTCCTGGCTCTGACGTCCGTCCAGCGGGAGCCCGCCCAGCGTCTCGCCGGAGATGCCGAACGCGACCGGCAGGCTGCCCACCAGCAGCGTCCACTGGTTCACCTTCGACGACAGCAGCGCCGCCAACCCCACCGCCGCACGGCCGCGGAACGCGAGGATGCCCGCCACCAGGAACTCGGGCGACTCCGACGCCAGCGGCGCCAGCCACTGCACCAAAAGGAACTCGTCGATCCCGAGCTTCGCCCCGCTCTCTACCAGCCCCTCGGCGAAGTGCTCGGCGGAGGCGAGGATCACCGCAGCGGAGAAGACGAACAGCCACGCGTTCGTCAGCCGACGCCGTCGCCGTGGGAGGCTCCCCAGCCACGCGGCCGGCCCCACCAGGTTCGGGGTCTTCTCCTGCGCACGCGAGAGGCCGTACAGGTACACCGCGAAGATCGCGAACAGGACCAACGTGTCGAAGAGGGTGATCGAGCCCTTGAGCGGGATCGTGAACGAGTAGAGCGTCGCCGCAGACAATGCGACGACATCGAGCGCGTGGCCGCGGTCCAGGCTCAGTACCCGGCCGCGCGTGCGCAGCCAGAAGATGAAGAACACCGCCGACCAGCCGAGGCCGATCAGGAGCCGGTTCGACCCGGTCATGTTCGCCACCGCGAACGGAGCGAACTCCGGGTCCGTGCCCGCCTTCCACGCGAACGTGAGGTCGACCGCGTACTCCGGGAGCACCGCGACGAATGCGATGAACGCAACGGCCAACGCCTGCGAGATATCGACCTCAGCGGCCTCGGCGGCCCACGCCAGCAGGAACGCCGCCGCGACGATCGCGAGCCCGTAGAGCGTGGTGTCGATGACCAGCTCGATGTGGCCGCCGGTGAAACGCAGGTAGAGCGCCGGCACGGTCACCAGCGTCGCGAGCGTGATCAGGCTAAGGGCCTGGCGCATGTCCACTCCGCATCGCCGCCCTGTCCATAGGCGGAGAGCGAATCAGGGAGCCCCCGCCCGGCCCCCGTTCCGTCGGAGAACGGGTTGGGGGAGAACCCGGCCGGCGCCGCGCACCAGTGGCCCGGCCTCGCTTCAGACGATGCTAACGGCGTCTGCAGTTGCGATCTCGCGTGCAGGCCGGGACCGTCCGCTCAGTCGGCATCAGAGGAACGACGGCTAGTCGTCGTCCTCCTCCTCGTCGGCGATCTGGTTGAGCTCGACGAAGACGTTGCCGTTGCTCAGCGGGTGCACCCACGCGCTGTTCGGCGACTCTTCCTCGAGCGTGACCGTGGCGCCCGCGTCCCGGGCGCGCTGCACCGCCTCGCCGATGTCGTCGACCTCCATGCCGACCAGGTACAGGCCCTCGCCGTCCGGGTAGACCTCGCCGGAGCGCATGTCCATGAAGCGCTTGAGCGCCGACTCACTCTCGCCGGGCGAGACGAGCTCGAGGATGTGCCCATCGTCGTTGCCCATCATCACGCCGCGGAAGCCCCAGCGCTGCTCGAAGATCTCGCCGGTCTGCTTCAGCCCGAACATCGCCTCGTAGCGCTTGATGCCCGCCTCGAGGTCGCGCACGGCCACGGAGAAGTACTGGAAGTTCGGCATGGTCCACCTCCCTGATCCCGGTCTGCCGGTCGCGAGCATACGCCCGCCGCCGCACGCCCGTCCCGACGCCCCGGCGATGCGTTACGCTGCGCGCCACATCGACCGCCCGGTGAGCCCTCGAGGAGCCACACATGCCGCAACGCCGCGTGACGATCGAGAGCGATGGCGCCAGCCTCGAGGGCGTGGTCACCACTCCCGACGGCGACCCGCCCTTCCCGGCGGTCGTGATCTGCCACCCGCACCCCCAGTACGGCGGGTCGATGCACAACAACGTCGTCGCCGCCGTCGCCTCCAGCGTCGTCGCGCGCGGCGTGGCAGCGGTGATGTTCAACTTCCGGGGCGTCGGCGGCTCGGACGGCGTCGCCGGCGACCAGGACGAGGCCCGCACCGACGCCACGACGGTGCTCGCCTACGCCGCCGCGCTCGACGAGGTCGACGCCGACCGCGTCGGCCTCGCCGGTTACTCCTTCGGCGCGGGCACGGCGGTGGGCGTGGCGGGCGAGGCGCTGCCCGCGCTCGCGC
>VXTU01000005.1:18738-20366 GCA_009837285.1 Chloroflexota bacterium
CGCGCTGGTCTCGCTGCCGCTGATGATGGCCGAGGGCGCCCACGACACCCTCGCCGCGTACGGCGGGCCGCTGCTGCTCATCTCCGGCGACCAGGACGAGGGCAGCAACGAGGCCGGGCTGCAGAGCCTGGCCGAGTCGTGCGCGGGCGAGGCGACCGTGCGCGTGGTCGCCGGCGCCGACCACTTCTGGTGGGGCGACGAGTACGCGATCGAGCAGGCTGTTGGGCAGTTCTTCGCAGAAGCCCTGGCGGGCTGAGCATGGGCGGGCCGTTCTTCGCCGACGCCCTCGGCGCGTAGTCGAGTCGGCAGGCCGCACGGAACACGGAACGCACGCGAGGAGGTCACGATGAAGGTGCTGGTGATGGGCGGGACGCGGTTCAACGGGCTCGCCCTCGTGCATGAGCTGGTCCGCCACGGCCACGACGTCACGATCTTCAACCGCGGCCAGACCGAGGCGCAGCTGCCACGCGGCGTCCGGCGGCTCTACGGCGACCGCACGGACCACGACGGGATGCGCGAGGTCTTCGCGGACGAGGAGTTCGACGCGATCCAGGACATCTCCGGCTACACCCCGGAGGACGTCGAGATCATGGTCGAGCTCTTTCGCGGCCGCACCGGCCACTACATCTTCGCCAGCTCGACCGTGATCTACGCCGCCACCAAGGTGCTGCCGATCCGCGAGAGCTCGCCCGTCGACGGCACCGACCGGCAGTCGCAGTACGGCCTCGACAAGCTGGCCTGCGAGGCGATCCTGCTCCGCGAGTACCGCGAGAACGGCTTCCCGGCGACCATCGTGCCGTTCTCGATGGTGTTCGGGCCGCACAACATCATCCCCGTGCGCGAGCAGCGGATGTTCAGCCGCCTGCTCCAGGGTCGCCCGGTGCTGATCCCCGGCGACGGCACCACCCTCAGCCAGATCGGCCACGTCGACGACGAGGCGAGCGCGCTGCGCATGCTGATGCAGCAGCCACAGACCTACGGCAAGCGCTACAACCTGACCGGCCGCGACTACTGGAGCGACGAGGGCTACGTCGACACCTTCGCCGACATCCTCGGCGTCGAGGCGGACAAGGTGTTCATCCCTCCCGACACGATGGACGCCGTCTACGACGGAGAGATCCCGCTCGACGACGAGCCGGAGGAGCCGGGCAACTTCGGCGCGGTGACCGCGCCGGCGAGCCAGCGCAACCTGCCGTACCTGCAGCAGATGATCCAGCGCCTGGCGCCGTACATCCATCGCTGGAACGAGAGCACGGTGTTCTCGATCGACCGGCTGCGCCGCGACATCGGCTGGGAGCCGGCCTACACGTTCCGCACCGCCGTGGAGCAGACCTACGAGTGGTACCGCGCCGAGGGCCTCCACGAGTCCCTCGAGTTCGACTGGTCCTGGGAAGACCGTCTCCTGGCGCGCTTGCGCGCCTCTTAGCAGGAGCAGGTCAGGCCTAGCCGGCGGGGGCGAGGCTTGTAATCCGGATCTCCGCAGTGCCTGTGGGACGCCCCGCCCTGCGCGTCCGGGCCATTCGGGCCCGCCGGACCCTCACCCCCCGCCCTCTCCCGCACTGCGGCCAGGGGCGGCCGCCTGCAATAACACGCCCCCCGCAGCGGGGGGGACGGGGCTGGGGGGGGGG
>VXTU01000009.1 GCA_009837285.1 Chloroflexota bacterium
TAGAAGGCGTTGTCGGCGTCGAAGCCGGCGGTGAGCCAGCCCGTCGTCGTCGCCTCCTCCAGCTTGGCGGGCACCCACGTCGAGTTGAACTCGGTGTAGTCGACGCTCTGCGAGTTCATCTTCACGCCAACAGCGAGCAGCTGGGCCAGGATAATCTCGGTGCGCTGGTCGTGGTCGGGGCCGTAGTTGTACCAGATGGAGTCGAACTCCAGGTCCTCGGCGCCCGCGGCCTTGAGCAGCTTCTTCGCCTCGTCCGGGTTGTAGCGGCCGAACCACGGGCCCAGCTCACCGGACTCGATCGTCGGCTCCTCGTCCCAGACCCACGTCCACGGCTGCAGCGGGAGCGTCGTCGAGAGGTTCTCGTAGATCAGCTCCTCCATCAGGTCCGTGTCGAAGGCGAGCGTGAACGCCTGGCGGATGCGCTCGTCGGCGAACTTGGGGTTGGAGAGGTTCATCCCGAACGGGATGCCCCCGAACGTCACCGGGCTGAGGTTGATCTGCACATCCGGGTTCGTGCCGAGGATCTCGCGCAGCCTCGGCAGCGTGTTCCCGGTGCCGTAGCCGAAGTCGATCTGCCCGACGCGGAACGCCGCGATGCGGGCCGCGGAGTCACGCATGACCAGGAACTCGGCGCCGTCCAGCAAGACCTCGCGCTCCCAGTAGTCCGGGTTCCTCACGAAGTTCATGTGCGAGCCCTGCTCGGCCTCGGTCAGGATCATCGCGCCCGTGCCGACCGGGTTGCTCTCGATGGTGCCGTCGTCGACGGTCTCGCGCGGGAAGACCGTCTGGTAGCGGCTGGCGAGCGGCAGGATGAAGTCCGCCGTGACCGTGTCCATGTTGATCACGTAGGTCTTGTCGTCGGGCGTCTCGGTCGAGCCGATGTTGGCCCAGTAGGAGCGGTGTACGCCCTCGGCCGCGTAGCGGTCGTGCGCGAACTTCAGGTCGCCGGAAACGAAGGGACGGCCGTTGAGCGGCGGAAGGTTCTGCCAGTTGATGCCGTCCTGGACCTGGAAGGTCCACGTCGCGCCGTCCGGCGAGCGCTCCCACGAGGCAGCCAGTTCCGGCTTGAGCTCGACCTTGAACGGGTCCTTCTGCACGCCGTCCACCATGCCGAGCATCTTGTTGTAGGTCATGTTAGGGACGGTGATCGTCCCGCCCGCGGCCGACAGCGTCGGGTCGAATGTCACCACGTCGAAGGTGACGCCGACGCGCAGGATGCCGCCCTTCTTGGGCGTCTTCCCCGCCGGCTCCGGGAACTGGTACGGGTACGGCAGATCCGGATCCCGGACCAGCATGCCCTCGCCCGGTGCGGGAGCTTCGTCTGCACCACCCTCCGAGGACGAATCGTCGCCCGTCGTCGCCGAGTCATCGGTGCTGCTGTCGGACGTGGACGTGTCACTCGTCTGGGTCGTGGCGGTCGTGTCGTCGTCATCGTCATCGTCGTCACCGCCGCAGCCGATCAGGGCTGCCGCGGCGAGGCCCACTCCGCCGAGGAGGCCGCCTCGCAACAGCGTCCGTCGGCTGACGGCGGACGCCCACCACCTGGTCGTGGCTTCGTCGTTGGGCTGATACATGCCTGCACTCCCGGGGAACCGCGTTATAACGTTTGCTGTTAACTGCGAATCATAACGACGGCGGTCAAGCGAGCGGCCCTGCCAGCGAGCTCAGATCAGCGCGGCCACCACCAGCACGACCGCAGCGAGGAGCAAGACCGCCGACGCGCCGAATCCCCACGCCGCCAGCGCCCAGTACCACGGCGTCGCCAGCAGGCCGATCCCGCGTCGCCGCATCGCGAGCCGCATCGATCGCCGAAAGAGGGCGGGCGTCGCGTCGAAGCGCTCACCGGCCGCGGTCCGGTCGGCGAGCTCGGCAAACATGAGCGCCGCGCGGCGCAGCGACCACTCGAAGTGCAGCAGCAGCATGCCCGGCGCGACGAGGGCGATCGCCGTAAGGACCGCGAGCGTCGCGCCGACCGGGTCGGCCGTGGCGTCCGATCCGACCACGATCCACCACACGAGCGCTCCCGCCGCGAGCGCGCCAACCCCGACGACTCGCATCACGGCGAGCCCGCGCACCGCGACGCGTGCTGCGGGCGTCAGGTCCGGGCGGGGGCCTTCGTGCATGGCTCGCCTCCGGCCGTCGTCGGGCGGGGCGCCATCATACGGCGACCGTGCGCGCACCCGCTGTCAGCCTCCGCCTGGTGTTGCGCTGAACGGGGCCCAATTCAGGCAGATGCGATAGGGCAGATGCGCTAGCCTGTTCCCGGCCCGCCAGAACCAAGGGAGGGCGAACCGTCACTACTCGAATCCGTCGCGAACCGATCGTCCGCGTGCGCGGACTGAGCGCCGCCTACCAGACGGAGGACGACGAGCCGATCCAGGCCGTCCGCAACGTGAGCTTCGAGCTGTACCCGGGCGAGACGCTCGCGCTCATCGGCGAGTCCGGCTCCGGGAAGACCTCGATCGGCCTCGGGCTGCTCGGGTTGCTGCCGTCCAACGCCACCATCGAGGGCGGCTCGGTGGAATACGCCGGCGCGCCCGTGCCGTTCGAGGACGAAGATGCACTGCGTGAGATCCGCGGGGCCGAGATCACGATGATCTTCCAGGACCCGCTGGCAGCGCTCACGCCCACCCTGCGCATCGGCGACCAGATGGCCGAGGTGTTCACCGCGCACGGCGCAGAGCGCAGCGAGGCCTACCAGCGTGGCATCGAGGTGCTCGGGCGGTTCCTGCCGCGCCCGGCCGACGTGGCGGAGTCCTACTCGCACCAGCTCTCCGGCGGCATGGCCCAGCGCGTGATGATCGCCATGGCGACCGCGCTGCAGCCGCGCGTGATCATCGCCGACGAGCCGACGGCGTCCCTGGACGCCGCCATCCGCGACACGACGCTGACCTTCCTGGAGGAGCTACGCGACCACCGCGACGTTGCAGTGCTCCTCATCACGCACGACTTCGGCGTAGTCGCTCGTCTCGCCGATCGCGTCGCGGTCGTCTACGCGGGCGAGGTCGTTGAGGCGACCGACGTGCGGACGATCTTCCGCGAGCCCAAGCACCCATACACGTACGGGCTGCTCTCGAGCCTCCCCGGCATCCACCGCCGGACGCACCGGCTGCAGCCGATGCGCGGCCAGCCACCGGACCTCGCCGCCCTGCCCGAGGAGTGCCCGTTCCTCGAGCGCTGCCCGAAGGCGGTCGGTCAGTGCCGCACGGACCCCGCCCCGCGCCTGTCGAGCGTGGCGCCGGGGCACGTCGTGGCGTGCTTCAACCCGATGGCTGCGCCGCTGCGCGACGATTGAGCCGTTCCCGGCACCGTCCCCATCCACTCTGATCCCCTCGCCCCCCTCCGGGGGGAGAGGGCGAGGGGATCAGAGTGGATG
>VXTU01000011.1 GCA_009837285.1 Chloroflexota bacterium
CCCTCACCCTCTCCCCCCACCGGGGGGCGAGGGGATCGGAGTCCGGCTAGAGAGGGGAGCAGATGCCTGCCTTGTCCGCTCCCGCCCCTCGCCCGATGATCGAAGCTGCAGCATCGAGTAACGGGGAGGCGGGCCCGTGGACGCGGCGATCGAGCAAGTGCGGGCGCGCGAGATCCTCGACTCGCGCGGGAACCCCACCGTCGAGGCGGACGTGGTGCTCGCCGACGGCTCGCTTGGCCGCGCAGCCGTGCCGTCCGGCGCCAGCACCGGCGCCTACGAGGCCGTCGAGCTCCGCGACGGCGACGCCGACCGCTACCGCGGCCGCGGCGTCGTCGGCGCCGTCGGGCACGTCGAGGGCGCCCTGCAGGACGCCGTGCGCGGCATGGACGCCACCGGCCAGGCCGAGGTCGACCGCGCGCTGATCGACGCCGACGGCACGCCCAACAAGGCGAAGCTTGGGGCCAACGCCGTCCTCGCCGTCTCGCTCGCCACCGCGAAGGCCGCCGCAGCCTCGGCCGAGCTGCCGCTCTACCGCTACCTCGGCGGCGACGACGCGGACCTGCTGCCCACGCCGATGTGCAACGTGCTCAACGGCGGCGCGCACGCGGAGAACTCGACCGACTTCCAGGAGTTCATGATCGTCCCCGTCGGCGCGCCCACCTTCCGCGAGGGGCTGCGCTGGTCGTCGGAGGTCTATCACGTCCTGCGCGGCATCCTCAGCGACCGCGGGCTCTCCACCAATGTCGGCGACGAGGGCGGCTTCGCCCCCTCGCTCGCGACGAACGACGCCGCCGTCGAGTTGCTCGTCGAGGCCATCGAAGCGGCCGGCCGCCGCCCCGGCGACGAGATCGCGATCGCGCTCGACCCCGCAACCACCGAGCTGTACGAGGCGGGCCGCTACGAGCTCCCGCGCGAGGGCCGCTCGCTAGCCTCGGCTGACCTCGCGGAGCTGTGGGCGGGCTGGGTGGACCGCTACCCCATCGTCTCGATCGAGGACGGCATGGCCGAGGACGACTGGGCGGGGTGGAGCGGCCTCCAGGCGCGCCTCGGCGACCGCGTCCAGCTCGTCGGCGACGACGTGTTCGTGACGAACATCGAGCGCCTCCAGCGCGGCATCGACGAACGTGCCGCGAACGCCATCCTGATCAAGCTCAACCAGATCGGCACTCTCACCGAGACCCTCGACGCGATCCGCCTCGCGCACTCGGCCGGCTTCGCCACGGTCATCTCGCACCGCTCCGGCGAGACCGAGGACACGACGATCGCCCACCTCGTGGTGGCGACGAACTCGGGCCAGATCAAGACCGGCGCGCCGGCCCGCTCGGACCGCACGGCGAAGTACAACGAGCTGCTCCGGATCGAGGAGCACCTTGGCCCCGCCGCCCGCTACGCAGGCCGCAACGCCTTCGCTCGAGCCTGACAACCGCGGCGGTTTCGCCCGGGAGACCCGTTCGTTGCGGGGCTCTATCACATGCGCGCGATTTCTGAAGACCACGCCTTCAGGGGCCACCGCTGCCTCTCAGGCAAGCTCATAGCGGCAGCAATCCAGCGACTACGACGGTTGCTCGCGTAGAAGCTCGGTCATATGCTCCGCTCCCATGACCAGAATCACATTCGTGATCATCACGGGTGTTCTGATGATTCTTATCAATCCGGATTTGGCGATCAGCGTCCGGGTTGCCGAAGCACACCCGGGGAGGACCGATAGCAACGGGTGCCACACCTGCAGAACGAATTGCGGCCGTTGGGGTATCTCGGACGGGTTCTACCATCGTCACAATCCAGTACGATCGTGCTCCGCACAGCAGGCCACCCCAACCCGAACTCCAACCCCGGCCACCCCGACTCCGTCGCGCCCTACGCCCACGCGCACCCCGGTCCCCACAGCGACGCCGACAGCCCAGACGCCCACGCCCACTCCAACAGCACCGACCCTCGACAGCGCAGACTCGCGGACTCTCAGCCCAGTACTGGATAGCGAGATCGTCGCCACGGACGGCGACGGTGTGGCGCTCCGATACACCTGCGCAGATGCGGCGCGGAGCGGTGGCGCCTGGCCCGAGGGAACGGCCGTGACCGTCACCGCCGAGGGAACCGGACGTTGCGAGGAATGGAGCCTCGTGAGTGCGCATGGGACGGCGTCGTGGGTTCGGAACATCTACCTCGCGTTACCAGCGCCGACTGAGACACCCGTCGTAGTGGACACGACCCCTCAACCCGCGCGTTCGCTTGGCCAGACGACAACTCCAGCGCCAGAGGCGACGGCTGTATCTATTCCCGTTCCTCGCGCAGCCGAAGCCGATGCGGGGAGCGCGGCGGACATGGAGGCTGCCGAAGCGTCGGTGGGCGATCTCGCCATCGGCATGAGCTGGCTCCTGTTCATAGGCTTGTCCGCCTATGTCGCTCACAGAAAAGGGCGTAACCCCTGGCTCTGGGGCGCGCTCGCTGCCGTCACTTGGTTCATCGCGCTCGTAATCGTCTCGCTCCTCGCTGCGCGCCGGGAGGAGCCGTCGGCTCCCTCACAGGGCGAACACGGCCCCACATAGCCTTTTGGCAAGGGTCTTCACCGAGAACCTGCCGCGGCGATAGGCCAGAATGAGGGCATGACGTTCGAAGGCGACCTCTCGCCACTCGACGCGCCGCAGCGTGTCTCCGGCATGCGCGTCCCAGACTCGTGGGTGCTGCCCGGCAAGCCCGAGGGCCTCACACCGGCCGCCGACGACGCGTGGCGGCAGACAGGGTTTGTGCTCGGTGACGACCTGCGGCTGCTCGAAGCGGGGCTCGACGTGCAGGCGCGCTTCGCAGCGTCGGCCTACACGCCGGCCGCGCGGACGATGACGATGGCCGCGCTCGCGTCGATGTGGAGTCGGGCGTTCCTGTGCACCTCCGACGCGGTCTCGCTGGTCCGGCGGGGGGCGTACCAGAGCGCCGTCCCGCTCGTGCGCCAGGCGATCGAGCACGTTGCGGCGCAGTCCGCACTGCCCGGGGCGATTGAGTCGTTCCTGGAGTGGGCGCACCACGCCTACGCCCGACACGAGCAGGCTCGCGCCGAGGACGTGGGGCTCGGGCACTACTTCGGCGGCGAGGCGATCGCCGACGACGAGCACCTGCGCGCGATCTACCGCGCCGCGAGCGACCTCGGTCGCCCCAACTTCGGGCCGACGGCGCTGTTCACCGCCAACGAGGCGTCCGAACGTCGCTACCCGCTGGTCTTCGCCGACGAGGCGTTCCACCTCGGCTGGGCCGAGCTGCTGCTCGGCTGGCTGCTGCGCATCGGCACGCGGCAGCTCCACATCGCGATGCACGCCGCGGGCCACTTCCCCGCCTCGCGCGAGGTGCGCGAC
>VXTU01000078.1:0-2599 GCA_009837285.1 Chloroflexota bacterium
CAAGAAGGACCGGCGGAAGGTCATCCTCTGGTCAAGGCAGCCGTGGGAGTCGGGCGATGACGAAGGAACCGACTCGCTACCGCCCGGCCGGTTCGTGTCCGGGGTCACGCGGACACCTGTGGGCGAGGTCAGGGTCGTCGGCGTCTGCATCCCCTGGTTCGGATCGCGCACGGAGAAGAAACGCGGGCCGGAACAGAAGCGGCAGTGGGAGGACCACGCGCAGTATCTGGCCGGTCTCACCGAGGTGCTGAAGCGGAATCCCGCGACGCGCCTGATCGTGCTGGGGGACTTCAATCAGGCGTTCGGGCCCGGCAGCCGGGCGCCCGCGGAACTTCGGTCGGCGCTGCGCGACGCCTTCCCGCGGGGCATGAGCATCGCGACGGCCGATCTGACCTTCCGGGGCCGCGCCAACATCGCCCACATCGCGGTCAGTGACGACTTGTCCGTCGCGTCCAGCGCTGCGATCAGCAACCTCGCCGAGGGCAGGACGCTGTCCGACCACTTCGGCGTCGTGGCCGACATCACTGCCGAACAGCGCCCGTCGCAGCCTCTCCGACCCCCCTCTACATCGGCCAGATGGAGAGGGGGTTAGGGGGTGAGGTTCCCTACTCCGCTGCGTGGCCGGCGGCGCGCGAGGCGAACAGGGCGCCGATCTCCTCGTCCGAGTAGCCCAGCTCCGCCAGCACCTCGGCCGTGTGCGCGTCCAGCTCGGGTGCACGGCTGCGCACCGAGGCCGGCGTCTCGCTGAGCCGGATTGGGAAGCCCACCATCGGCAGCGGGCCGTATTCGGCGCTCTCGAACGACGTCACGTAGTCGTTCGCCAGTGCCTGCGGATGCGAGGCCAGGTCGGCGTACGAGTTCACCTTCGTGTACACCTGATCCGTCTCGATGAAGCGCGCCTCCAACTCGGCCCACGGCCAGTCCCGGAACGCCTCCACCAGCTCCGCGTACAGCGCCTTATCGTTGCCCACCCGCGAGATGGCCGTCCTGAAACGCCGATCCCGGGCCAGGTCGTCGCGGCCCAGGATGTCGCACAGCCCCGCGAAGCGATCGTCGCTCACCCAGGTCAGCCCGAACGACGCGTCGGCCGCGTCGAAGACGTGCCAGATCGACCGCGCCAGGATGTGCCCCTTGCCGGCCGGGGGCCGGTCGCCTCCGCCCAGCAGGAAATGGCTCATCTCCCAGGCCTGCATCGCGATTTGGCTGCCGAACAGCGACGTATCGACCCGCTGCCCGCGGCCCGTCCGCTCGCGCCCGTAGAGGGCGAACATGATGCCCAGCGCCAGGAAGACCGCGCCGGCGTGGTCGGCCAGCGCGACCCCGGCGGGCAGCGGCCCCGTCTCCGGCGTGCCCGTGTGCGCGCCCACGCCGCCCGCCGCCTGCGCGATGATGTCCACCGCCGCCATCGTCCTCAGCGGCCCCTCCGGCCCCCAGCCGCTCGCCGACGCGTAGATCAGCCGCGGATGCTCCGCCGCCAGCGTCTCGTAGTCCAGCCCCAGGCGCTCCAGCACGCCGCCGCGCAGGTTCTCGACCAGCACGTCGGCCGTCGCGACGAGCCGCTTCGCCGCGGCCAGCCCCTCGGGGTTGCGCAAGTTGAGGCAGGCGACCCGCTTGTTGCGGTTGCAGGCGTACCACTGCGTGGGCACCCGGTAGGGCTTGTGCACCACCGTCACCAGCCGGTTGATGTCGCCGTTGGGCGGCTCGACCTTGATCACCTCGGCGCCCATGTCGGCCAGCAGCATCGCCGCGTACGGCCCGTGGATGCCCAGCGTGAACTCCACCACCCGCACGCCGTCCAGCGGCCCCATCGTCGCCTCCTTCGTCACTGCCTCGTCGTCGCGGGCAGAGTGTAGGGGACGGCCGGTGGTGGGGAGTGGGGGGTGCGTCTGCGCCGAGCCAACTAGTCGAGACCCAGGAGCCACATAGGTGCCCGAGTGAACTGCGTGAGGGAGACGTTTCGGGAGAGGATGCTGGACACAGCATGGACAGATCCACCATCCGCGAGGCCCGAAACACGTTCCTCAGCCTCGTCCATCGCGTCTGCTACGTCGGCCCATAGATCCGAAAGTCTGTCGACTTCATCGGGCCTTGTCCACAATCCGAAATCCGACCCTAGCGCCTCCCACCAGAAGTTGATGTCTGACTTCGACACTTGCGCGGCATCCAGCAGCGACGCGGTGCTGGCAGAAGCAAGCCGCAACATGAGGAGGCCCCGTGCGAGGATTGGTGTCGCTGATCGTGCTGGCTCACCGCTGGTTGCGGCTTGGCGGAAGATCGCGGTGGCGCTGTGGTTCTCCTCGTCCACTGCGCGATACAACTGGTCCGACATGCTGTCCTGTAGCGATTGCACAGCACGCTCCACCGACGGATATGTACACAAGCCTCTGTCGACAGCCAGCGCGATGGCCTGACGGAGGAGCGACGAATCCAACGCCGCACCGGCCCTGTCAGTGGTGGAGGGCTCGAGTGCCGTCCATGAGTTGAACAGCGGTGCAACCAACTCCAACTGGGGGTCTACCGGAGGCGAAGCGGGCGCGCGAATCCGTGTAGGTCGGTAGCTCACCTCGTTGCGGCGTGCCGGGTCGGACGAGAGAATCCG
>VXTU01000078.1:2609-3281 GCA_009837285.1 Chloroflexota bacterium
CTCCACGCCGCGAGCCAATCGCTAGCGACCACCTGCGCCGCAGGATCCGTGACGCCTACTTCTCCAAGCCACTCGGACAAGCTCCTGGACTCAAGCGAGATCGCGCTAAGCAGCCGCGCAGCCCTTCCCTCTTCGCGTGACCACGCGGACAAGATTCTCCACGTTGCCTGGTGGGTCGACCCCACATAGGCAGTTGCCACGAACTTCTGATCCAGGGCGATATGGTGCCGGTTGAACACGCCTATGCCCTCGGTCGCAAGCAAGGCTATTGCTGCACGCAGCTCAGCGTAGTACGCAAGGTGGTACGCAGAATAGCGGTCACCACGAGAAGCTGCGTCGAACGCCCGCGACAGGTAGTTCCATCCGTCTGTCAGGTGCAGGGGTGCCGAGCAGGCGATGTATTCGCCGAGCCTTGCTGCATCGATGTCCTCTTGACTGTCCAGTGCGTGGACTACGTCGGCGTACGGATGACGCTCATTGAGCCAGCGGTTCCACCGCCGCATCCGCCTTCGAACCCCTTGCAGCGACTGTACTGAGGCAACTGGTGCCGCGGCGCGAACGAATTCACTTGCACACTGTGCCTTTGCCGGCGTCACGGCGAGCTATCCATGGTCATAGCCAAGCGCCCTGGCCACAGTCCGGGCGCTCGCTGCGATCTCGGGTGTTCCGGAT
>VXTU01000051.1:0-1515 GCA_009837285.1 Chloroflexota bacterium
CCGGCCAGCGGGCGGCCGACGTGGTCCGCGGGTTCGCGCGGGTGGCGGGCGAGGGCAACGGCGATTCCCAGTCGAATCCTGACACCTTGTGACACTTCATGACAGTGGCAAGCGTCAAGGCATGCCATGGTTGACAGCGCTGCAGCAGACCCATACGATACAGCCGCGTGGCCTCTCCCCAGCCTCGCAGGAGTGGCACATGGTTACCTCGGGGTCGGTGACGTTGCCGACGTTGCGCGCCGTACGCCGGCTCGGCGCAAACGGCGGAGTCTTCCAAAGCATCGAGGTTCGGGCAGAGCTAGGTTACGCCGAGGGATCGGACGAAGCGCACCGCATGCATTCGGTGATCGCGCGCCTTAAGGCTAACGGGATCATCGAGGTCGTCGGGACTCCCCGTAAGAGACACCAGTACCTCCGGGTCGCGGATGAGCCGACCCTCAGGCGCCAAATCGAGCGCGCGCTGCCCGCAAAGGCAACGCGCAGCGAAGAACCCCGGCCGCTGCCGCG
Organism: Chloroflexota bacterium; assembly: GCA_009837285.1. GTDB lineage: Bacteria > Chloroflexota > Dehalococcoidia > UBA2979 > UBA2979 > VXMT01. The sequence goes on from VXTU01000051.1 coordinate 508, forward strand.
TCAGGTTCCCGCCACGAGCCGCGAGCAGGTCGAGGGCGACGAGCCAACCCACGAGCGGTCACCCCTTGCCAGCCCACCTTCGGCACCCCAGCGCGTGCTCATGCTTGAGGATCAGGTAGCTGCTCTCGAAGAGAGAACGCGAGCCGACTTGAACAGCCTGCGAGCCGAGCTTGACGACACAAGGGCAAGGCTCGATCAGCTCATCGCTCTCTGGAGCTAGGAGAGGCTCATGCGCCAGAGCGCACCCAGCGGCGGTGACTCTGTTCCGCGCCACGTACACCGACATGCCGAGGCAGTGCACTCGCAGGACCTGCAACCCCGTGAATGGATTGAACTCTCTGTAGCGCTTGCCCTTCTCACTGCGGCAGTTGTGTTTGGCTTCGCGCTAGTGCCAGATCGACCATACCTCGCGCCCGTTCCACTCGCGTGGATGGGCGCCGCTGTTCACTTCGTCCGCTTGGGGCACGTGCGCCGCAGTCGGTAGGTAGCTGAGCGCTCCGAAGCTCGCGGGGAACGCGCGACCTGCGTGGAACGCGAACGCGCGTGAAGCTCTCAGTAGCCTAGAATCTCGTCAGCACACCTCGAAAGGACCCCACCCTATGGCAGTTCGCGGTTACATCCTCGTCGAGACCGAGGTCGGCAGGACCCAGGCGGTCGGGCGCGCCATGCGCGACCTCGAGTCCACGCTCGCCACCGTCTCCGCCGTCGACACCGTCACCGGCCCATACGACGTCATCGTCCAGCTCGACGCCGAGGATCTCGACCAGCTCGGCAAGTGCATCACCGAGGAGCTCCAGGCCGTCGCCGGCGTCCAACGCACCACCACCTGCCTCGCCGTCTCCCTCGGGTAGGGACCGCGGGACACCCCTCACCCCAACCCTCTCCCGCGGTCCAGCCGGGTCGGGGGGGCCGGGGGGGGGCGCGGCGGCCCGCGGCGCGGGGGGTCCCCCCGGGGCGGGGGGGGGGGGCGGGGGGGGGGCGGCGCGGGGGCGGGGGGGGGGGGTGGGG
>VXTU01000051.1:1525-3277 GCA_009837285.1 Chloroflexota bacterium
CCCACCACCCCCCGCCTCGCCGCCCCCCGGGGGTGGGCAGCGCGTCACCCCCCCCCCCCAAACCCTCCCCCGGGGCCCTGCGGGGGGGGTGCGCGGTGGGGGGACCTCGGCTCACCTCGACGCGGGGATACCCCGCGGGACGGGCGAGGGGGCCGGAGGAGTGCAGGCGAGGCATAGGCGTCTTCGGTTGCTGGCCATTCGCGGTACGATCGACGCATGACGACCACTGAAGCTCGCTCCGCCACGCCCGCCGCCATGATCTCCGTCGAGGAGGCGCGGGCGCGCATCCTCGAACACTTCGCCGCCCTCGAGCCCGTCGAGACGCCGCTGCTCGAGGCGGCCGGGCAGGTGCTCGCCGCCGACGTGCGCGGCGGCTTCGACATCCCGCCGCTGCCCAACACCTCGATGGACGGCTACGCCGTCCGCGCCGATGACACCGCGGGCGCGACGCCCGCCAGCCCGCTGCGCCTGCGCGTGACCGGCTACCTGCCCGCCGGCTCCGTGTACGACGGCTCGGTCGGGCCCGGCGAGGCGGTGCGCATCATGACCGGCGCGCCCATCCCCGACGGCGCCGACGCCATCGTCCCCTTCGAGGAGACCGACGAGGAGGAGCAGACCGCCCGCTGGGAGGACGGCCCCCGCGACGACGTCCGTATCGACGTCGAGGCGAAGCTGGGCGCGAACATCCGCCCCGCCGGCGAGGACGTCCGCGCCGGCGAGCTGGTGCTGCCCGCCGGGACGATCCTGGGGCCCGCGCAGATCGGCGTGCTGGCCTCGCTCGGGCTCGGCACGGTGCAGGCGATCCGCCGCCCGCGCGTCGCTATCCTGTCGACGGGCGACGAGCTGCTGCGCCCCGGCGAGCCGCTGCGGCCGGGCGCAATCTACGACTCGAACGGCTTCTCGCTGGCCTCGATGGCGCGCGAGATGGGCGCCGAGCCGCGCGTGCTCGACATCGCCGGCGACACCGTCGAGGCGCTGACCGCACGCGTCCACGAGGGCCTGGCCGACGCCGACCTGCTCGTGACCTCGGCCGGCGTCTCACGCGGCGACTTCGACGTGGTCAAGGAGGTCCTCGCGCGCGAGGGCTCGGTCGGCTTCTGGACGGTGCGGATGCGCCCCGGCAAGCCACTGGCGTTCGGCACCTTCCAGGCCGGTGGCGAGGCGAGTGACGGCGAGGCACGACGCGTCGTGCCGCACCTCGGGCTGCCCGGCAACCCGGTCTCGGCGATGATGACGTTCGAGCTGTTCGGCCGCCCCGCCGTCTTCACGATGCTCGGCAAGCCGCAAGCCTGGGAGCGCGAGCGCGTGCGCGCGGTCTCCGCCGAGCGCATCGCCCGCCCCGACGACCGCCGCTTCTACGCCCGCGCCATCGTCGAGCGTCGCGACGGCCGCTACCACGCGAAGCTGACGGGCCCGCAGGGCTCCGGCGTGCTCACCTCGATGGCCCTCGCGAACGGCATCGTCGTGGTGCCCGAGGATGGCGGGCCGGTCGAGCCCGGCGACGAGTGTGACGTCATGCTGATCGGCCGCGTCCCCGACGCCGAGGCGTGACCACGCCCGACCCACAGCCCGACCCACAGCCCGACCCTCACGCCGCCCACGAGGAGCCCTCGACGCCCCCGGCCGAGCACCCGCCGGCCGTGCGCCTCGACGCACCCGCCGACTCCGCCGCTTCGCTACTGACCGCGACGCTCGTCGAGGCGCTGCGAGAGCGCGGCTACCACATTGCGAGCGCTGAGCGCCGCCCCGGCG
>VXTU01000127.1 GCA_009837285.1 Chloroflexota bacterium
GATCTCGCAGCGGTCGGCGTTGAGCGCCGCGGCGAGGGCGACGGCCGTCGTGTCGCTGCCGCCCCGCCCGAGCGTCGTGATGTCGAAGTCATCCGACGCGCCCTGGAAGCCCGCCACGATGACGACCTGCCCGCGGTCGAGCTCGCGCTCCATGCGGGCGGTGTCGATGCCGGAGATGCGCGCGCGCCCGAACACGGCGTCGGTGCGGATGCCCGCCTGCGGGCCGCTCAGGCTGATCGCCTCGGCGCCCAGCTCATGCAGCGCCATTGAGAGCAGCGTCGAAGACACCGCTTCGCCCGTCGCCATCAGCATGTCGAGCTCGCGCGGACGCGGGTTCGAGGTGATCTGGGCCGTCAGCGCGATGAGCTCATCGGTCCTCTTGCCCATCGCCGACACGACGGCGACCACGCGGTCGCCGGCGCTGTGACGCGCGAAGATGCGGCGCGCGACGTGCTGGATCTTCTCCGCGTCGGCCACCGACGAGCCGCCGTACTTCTGGACCACGAGCGCCATGGGTCGGCCCTTACGCCTCGTCGGGCAGCAGGACGGCGCCCTCGGCGCGCGCCGAGCACACGCGCGTGATCGCGTCGATACCGTGCGACGCTGCGGCGGCGCGCATCGCCCCGGCGATCTCCTCGAAGTGGCCCGTCGCGAGCGCGGCGATCGAGGGGCCGCCGCCGGAGAGGTAGGCGCCGTGCGCGCCCGCGTCCCGGGCGGCCTGGAAGATCGGGTACATGGGCTCGAAGATCGTCGCGCGCGCCGGCTGGTGCAGCACGTCCTCGGTCGCCGCCTGGAGCAGGTCGTAGCGACGCTCGTTGAGGGCGGCGATGAGCAGCGCCGCGCGGCCGATGTTGTGCACGGCGTGGTTCCGCGAGACGCGCTGCGGCAGCTGCTGCCGGGTCTCCTCGGTGGCCATCGTCAGGTCGGGCACGAGCAGCACGATGCGCAGCTCCTCGGGCGTGTCGAGGCCGAGGTGCAGCACGCCGTCGAGGTCATGCTCGACGACCACCTGCAGGCCGCCGAACATCGCGGGCACCGCGTTGTCGGCGTGACGTTCGAGTTGCACCGCGAGCGGCAGCAGCTTCTCAGGGTCGAAGTCGCCGCGGGTGAGCGCGTTCGCTGCGATAACCCCCGCCACGCGAGCCGCCGCCGAGAGCCCGAGCCCGCGCCCAACGGGCGGCCCGTCCGGCTCCACGGTGACCTCGAGGCCGGCCGGGGGCGCAATCGCCGCCATGTTGTAGAGCGTGAGCGCCGCGCGCCCGGCCATGAGGGCGATCGGGTCCGTGGGGACGGGCTGAGGTTTGTCGTGGAGGGTGAAGCGCAGCCGCAGCGTCCAGTCGAGCGCGACGCCGAGGCTGTCGAAGCCCGATCCGAGGTTGGCGGAGGTGGCCGGAACCTCGACGGCGACGCTGGATGCGCTCATGGATCGAGTGTATGGGGGCGTCCGGGGGCGGGCAACGAGATTGCGGCGACGAGCACGCCCGCATGGTGTCCGCTGCCGCGTCGACGAGGAAATCCGCCGAAATCCGGGAAGCCGCGCGGTTTCCACCTGCCCCCGCTAGCGCGACGGGGCATACACTTGTATACACGCAATACGGCTACCGGCCGTGCAAACACGGTTGGCGGGGAGGACCGCAGGGGGCTTCCGATGGAAGACATTGTTCTGCTCAGCGGCGTGCGCACCGCAATCGGCACGATGAACGGCTCGTTCAGTCAGACGCCTGCCTCCGACCTCGGGGCGGCCGTCATCCGCGACTCGGTAGAGCGCGCGGGGCTCGAACCCGAGCAGATCGACCAGGTCATCCTCGGGTGCGTCGGGCAGGTGGCCGAGGACGGCTACATCGCCCGCGTCGCCACGCTCAAGGCTGGCCTGCCGATCGGGACCCCGGCCTACACGGTGAACCGCATCTGCGGCTCGGGCCTCGAGTCCATCAACACCGCGGCCCGCTGGCTGCAGACCGGCGACGCCGAGATCATCGTCGCCGGCGGCGCGGAGAACATGACGATGCAGCCGTACCTGCTGCGCCGCGGCCGCTCCGGCTACCGCCTGGGCCACGACGCCGTCGAGGACAACCTGCTGCACCTGATCTCCGACCCGTACGAGTCCTGCCACATGGGCATCACCGCCGAGAACCTCGCGGAGCAGTTCGAGGTCTCGCGCGAGACCCAGGACGAGGTCTCCGTCCGCTCGCAGGAGCGCGCCCTCGCCGCCATCGAGGCGGGCTACTTCAAGGAGCAGATCCTACCGATTGAGGTCCGCCAGGGCCGCGATACGGTGGCGTTCGATACCGACGAGCACCCGCGCCGGACCGACATGGAGCGGCTCGGGCGGCTGCGCCCGGCCTTCAAGCCGGACGGTCAAGTGACGGCGGGGAACTCCTCGGGCATCAACGACGGCGCTGGCGCCGTGGTGGTGACGACGGCCAGCAAGGCCGCCGAGCTGGGCCTCACGCCGAAGTTCCGGCTGGTCGCCCGTGCCCAGGCAGGCGTCGAGCCGCGGATCATGGGCTCCGGCCCCATCCCGGCGATGCAGAGCGCGCTGGAGAAGGCCGGACTGACCGTCGACGACATGGACACCATCGAGCTGAACGAGGCGTTCGCCTCGGTCGCGGCTGCGTGCAGCGCGGCGCTCGACCTGCCGGAGGAGAAGACGAACCCGAACGGCGGGGCGATCGCACTCGGTCACCCGGTGGGCGCGAGCGGCACGATCCTGACGGTGAAGGCCATGTACGAGCTCGAGCGTATCGACGGCCAGTACGCGATGGTGTCGCTGTGCATCGGCGGCGGCCAGGGCATCGCCTCGATCTTCGAGCGCATCAACTAGCGACTCGACCCGGTCGAACCACTCAGGCCCCGCCTCAGGCGGGGCCGAGTTGTGCCGCCCGGACGATCTCGCCCCACGCCTCATCCGCCATGTCCCCCGCACCCCTCGATGCGTCGAGGACACGCCAGCGCTCGGGCTCGGACCTGGCAAGCTCGCCGTAACCGGCGCGCACACGCTCGTGGAAGGCGAGGTCCTCGCGCTCCATGTAGTCGCCGGCGCGGCCTGCGCGACGCAGGCCCTCGGTGGGCGGGAGGTCGAGGAGCAACGTGAGGTCGGGGGTGAGTGCGCCCGTCGCGGCCGCGTTGACCGCGTCGACGGTCTCGCGAGGGAGTCCTCGTCCGTAGTGCTGGTACGCGGTCGTTGAGTCGGCGTAGCGGTCGCACAGCACGAGCGCGCCGCGGTCGAGTGCGGGGCGGACTACCTCAGCGACGAGCTGCGCCCGTGCTGCGGCGAAGACGAGCAGCTCGGCGCGCGGGTCGGGCGCTGAGCCGTCTGCGCCGAGGAGCGCCGAGCGCAGGCGCTCACCAAGTGCGGTGCCGCCCGGCTCGCGGCACGTCACCACGTCGAGGCCTTTGGCGCGGGCGCGCTCGGCGAGTGCGGCCAGCAGCGTGGTCTTCCCGGTGCCCTCACCGCCCTCGATCGTGACGAAGCAGCCGGCGAGGTCGCCAGTGGATGGGGCCACCGGGCTTACTCGTCGCCCGGGGAGGTGTCGCCGTTGGCGTGGCGGAGGTCGCGCGCCGCGCCGTCGCCGGCGGTGAGCGTCACACGGCGGTACGGCTCGCGCCCGCGCGACACGGAAGTCGCGCCGTGGCGCGCGGCAAGCTCGTGCTGGAGGCGGCGGATGTACGCGTTCTGCGGTGAGAGCTCGATGCTGCTCTCGCCGTGCATGTTCACGGCGGCGATCGCCTCCTCGGCCTCCCGGAGCGCCGAGGTGGTCGGGTCAGGCTGGTCGCCGTCGCCCCGCATGCGCATCAGCGACTGCTCCATCTGGCTGACGGTGTTGTTGCGCAGGACATAGACGGGGATGCCACGCGATGCCGCCTCACGGAGCGGGCCGCTACGGCGGCGGTAGTACGGCCGCAGCGTCATCACGGCGTCGGCTTCGCCGACGCGGTCGACGATCTCCGCATCGGACCGCGTCTCGTGGATGGCCCGCTCCAGCCGCGACCGGCTGACGCCGAACGGGAGGATGCGGCGCAGGGGCCCACCCGGTGCCGGCGGCAGGTCCTGCCGTTCCCTCGTGCGCTCGCGGACCGGTTCCAGCGAGTCGCCCTGTGTCGAGGGCACCGGGACGCGGGTGGCGCCGGAGACCTCGCCGCCCGGTGCGATCGTGCGGACCTCGGCCTCGGCGTCGAATCCGCGGAGCAGCTTGTCGACGGTGCCGCCGATGTCCTCGTGCACCGCCACGCGGTCGAACGACTGGATCTCGACCAGCGACTCGAACGTCGGCGGGGCGCGGCGCTCGAGCACGGTCTTCTGCGTGCCGCGTCGTCGCGCCTCCTCGTCGCCGAGGGTGACCGACTCGATGCCGCCGATGAGGTCGGAGAGCGTCGGGTTCTGCATGAGGTTGTGCAGGGTGTTGCCGTGGGCGGTGCCGATCAGCTGCACCCCGCGCTCGGCGATGGTGCGTGCCGCGGTCGCCTCGAGGGCCGTGCCGATCTCGTCGATCACGATCACCTCGGGCATGTGGTTCTCAACGGCCTCGATCATGAGCTGGTGCTGCAGCTCCGGGTGCGGCACCTGCATGCGGCGGGCGCGCCCGACCGCGCGGTGCGGGATGTCGCCGTCACCGCCGATCTCGTTCGAGGTGTCCACGATCACCACGCGGCGGTCGAGGTCGTCGGCGAGCACCCGCGCGGCCTCACGTAACATCGTGGTCTTGCCGACGCCGGGCGCGCCCAGGAGCAGGACGCTGCGGCCTGCCTCGAAGAGGTCGCGGATCGCGCCCGCCGAGCCGGTCACGCTACGGCCGACGCGGCACGTCAGGCCGACGATGCGGCCTCGGCGGTTGCGGATCGCGGAGATGCGGTGGAGCGTGCGCGGGATGCCGGCGCGGTTGTCGTCGGCGAACTCTGAGATCGCGGCCACGACGTGGTCGAGGTCCTGCGCCGTCACCTCGTCGTCGCTGAGCACGACCTCGCGGTCGGTGTGGCGCGCGGTCGGCTGGCGGCCGAGGTCGAGCACCACCTCGAGGAGATCGTCGGCGTCGGTCTCGCGCAACGCCTCGGCAATGCGCGGCGGGAGCGTCTCGAACAGCAGCTCGGTCTCGTGTAGGTCGGCGAGCGTTTCCTCGCCGGAGGCAGGAGCCTGGTCGATCGCCACCGGGCTACCCTCCCGGCACCGCGACGCTCGCGCTCACCGTCACGGTCTCCTCGACGGGGCGGGCGATGCGCTTGCTGAGCACCACGAACTCCTCGTCCGGCTCGAACCCGGACGCACGCAGCTCGGACGCGGCGGAACCAGCAACGGCAGGCGCGAGGGCGAGCACGGGCTGACCCCGCTTGCACAGCGGCGCGACTGCGGCGAGCAACGCCGCTGCGGCCCCGCTCGCCTCCGGGGCCGTGAGCAGCTCGATGTTCGTGCGGTCGCGGGCGGCGGCGATGCGCGCCGACCCGACGATCTGGCCCTCGGCGCGAGCCACGAAGGACGTCGAGCGGCGGCTGAGCCAGTGGTCCTCGCGCGTTGCGCGCCACTCCCGGTGGGTCATCGCGATGGCGCTGCGTGCGCTCACGGGGACCGCGCGGTTGTAGAGCATGAAGAGGTCGTGCTCGTCGGCGTCCGAGGCCATCTCGACGGTGATCGAGCGGTTGGCCCCGGCAAGCCCTCGCAGCACCGGCGCACGCCAGAGCTGCTCGCCCAAAGCCTGCGTGAAGCCGGCTCGCATCGAGCCGACGACGGCAGGGGCGTTGGCGCGCAGTCGCACCAGCAGGTGCGTGACCTCGTCGTCGCGTGCGTCCTGCTGCGCCTGCTGGAGCAGCGAGCGCACGACCGTCTCCTCCGCGCCCGGGTCGCTCGCGTCCACGAGCGTGTCGATTTCCCACGCGGTCGGGGCGGCGAGGGGGCGCGCGGTCGCGATGCCCTGGATGCGGCGGCCCTCGACTTCGAGCCACACGTGGCGGCGTCGCATCCAGTGCGCCAGCGCGGCCTTGAGCGCGTGCGCGGACTCGGGTGGCTGGCCCAGCCGCTCCCGCGTCACCGCCTGGTTCGCGTAGACGTGCCCGTCGAAGGTCACGAACGCTATGAGGTCGTTCGGCCCGATCATCGTGACGCCCTCGCCGCCGCGAGCGCCTCCTCGGTCATCGCGAGGAAGTATGCGTGGAGGCGGCCGTCGGTCGTGAGTTCCGGGTGGAACGCGGTCGCGAGCATGTGCCCTTGCCGGCACGCGGCGATCGAGCCGTCTTCGAGCCGCGCGAGCACCTCGACGCCCAGGCCGGGCTCGGCCAACCGTGGAGCGCGGATGAACACCGCCCGCAGCGGCCCCCCGTCGAGGCCGCTGATGTCGAGGTCGACCTCGAAGGAGTCGACCTGGCGGCCGTAGGCGTTGCGCTCGGCAAGCATGTCCATCAGCGCCAGGGTGGGACGGTCGAGGTCGGGCGCGCGCTCGGCGAGCAGGATCGCGCCGGCGCAGGTGCCCCACACCGGCATGCCCGCCTCGATGCGGGCGCGCAGCGACTCGTGCATCTCGAAGATGAGCAGCAGCCGCGCGATCGTGGTGCTCTCGCCGCCGGGGATGATCAGCCCGTCAACGTCGTCGAGTTCAGCGAGCGTGCGGACCTCAAACCCCTCGATGCCGAGCGCGGCGAGCGCCTCGAGGTGCTCGCGCACGTCGCCCTGCAGCGCGAGCACGCCGATGCGCGGCGCGACGGCGGTGCGTTCCGGCGCGGTGGTCACGAGGCTCCCCGTGGCGTCGTGGTGGGTGGCAGCGGCGCCCTCAGTTCCCCCGCACGGCGAGCTGCTCCTCGGCGGGCAGCGAGGCGGCCGAGCGGCCGCGCATCGGCTCGCCGATGCCGCGCGAGACCTCGGCGAGCACCGTCGGGTCGGCGTAGTGGGTGACGGCCCGCACGATGGCCGCGGCCATCTTCGCGGGCTCCTCGGACTTGAAGATGCCGGAGCCGACGAACACGCCGTCCGCGCCGAGCTGCATCATCAGCGCGGCGTCGGCGGGCGTCGCGACGCCGCCGGCGGAGAAGTTCACGACCGGCAGGCGGCCCTGCTCCTTGACCTCGCGCACCAGCTCCAGCGGCGCGCCGAGCTCCTTGGCGTAGGTCGCCAGCTCGTCGTCGCGCATCGCGCCGATGCGGCGGATGCCGTCGTGGACCGCGCGCATGTGGCGCACGGCCTCGACGATGTCGCCGGTGCCCGCCTCGCCCTTGGTGCGGATCATCGCCGCGCCCTCGGCGATGCGGCGCAGCGCCTCGCCGAGGTCCCGGCAGCCGCAGACGAACGGCACGCGGAACGGGTGCTTGTTGATGTGGTGCGCCTCGTCGGCCGGGGTGAGCACCTCGGACTCGTCGATGTAGTCGACGCCGATGGCCTCGAGGATCTGCGCCTCGACGAAGTGGCCGATGCGGGCCTTCGCCATCACCGGGATGGTGACGGCGTTGCAGATCTCCTCGACGAGCGCGACGTGGCTCATGCGCGCGACGCCGCCGGCCGCGCGGATGTCGCTGGGGACGCGCTCGAGCGCCATGACGGCCACGGCGCCGGCCTCCTCGGCGATGCGGGCGTGCTCGACGGTGACGACGTCCATGATGACGCCGCCCTTCAGCATCTGCGCCAGCCCCGCCTTGACGCGCCAGGTCGCGGTCTCGCCGCGCTCTCCGGAGCCGTCCGCCATGTTCCCGTTCGTGGTCACCATGACCCCTCCGACGTTCGTTGTGTCGCGGCTGCCCGTGAGAGCGCCGCATGGTGTGCAGCCATTGTATCGCGTCCGGGCGGGGCCTCGACGCTGACCAGCGAGGGAACCATCCCGGCGCACGGAACGTACTCTCGGCATACCCTCGTGCAAGGGGAACACACGAGGGTATGTGTGGGAGGTGCGGCGTGGGACACGTCATGAGCTTCGGTCTGGCGGTCCTCGCCGCACTGACCCTCGCCCTCGCCGCCTGCTCGGAGAATGGCAACGATGGTTTCGACGGCGGCGACGAGGATGCCTCGTTCGCACAGACCGTCTCCACCTCGGCGCGCGGCGTGGCGACTGCCGACTACGCCGAGGAAGGCGGGTCGTTTGGCGGAGACGACAGCGCATCCTCCGCGAGCGTCCTCGGCCGCACCATCATCCGCAACGGCTACATCAGCCTCGAGGTCGAGTCCGTCGAGTCGGCCTTTGAGCGCGTGCAGGCGCTTGCATCGACGCACGGCGGCTACGTCGCGGACTCCTCGTTCTTCAGCGGTGACTGGCGCGAGTTCGAGGACGACGACGGCGAGCGTTTCCTGTCGGCCAGCCTCACGCTGCGCGTGCCGGCCGACCGTTTCGACCGGATCGTCGCCGACCTGCGCGGGCTCGCGCTGAGCGTGCTCTCGATCTCCACCAACACGCAGGACGTCACCGGCGAGGTCACCGACCTGGAGTCTGACCTGCGTAACCTGCGCGCTGTCGAGGCCACCTACCTCGAGCTGCTCGGCGAGGCGACCGAGGTCGGCGACGTGGTGCTCGTACACGATCGCCTCACGCAGACGCGCGGCCAGATCGAGCGTATCGAGGGCAGCCTGGCGCTGCTTCAGTCGCTATCCGAGCTGTCGACGCTGAACGTCGACCTGCAGTCGCAGCCGCCTCCGGACGAGTCGGACGACGGCAGCCTGCTGGACGCGGCGCGCGATGGCTGGGAAGCGTCGCTCGCCACGCTCGATGTAATCGCCCGCGCGGCGCTCGCGGTTATCGCGTTCTCGTGGTGGATCGTGCCCATCGTGGTCGTCGTCCTGGCCGTGCTCCACCGGCGGGGTTTGCTCTCCCGCCGCGCGCGATAGGATGGACACCCGATGGATCGCGACCTAGCATCCATGCCCGCGCGCCCCGATGGGCGCGACGACGGAGGCAGCACCACGGACACGACGAGAGACCGACGACACCTCATCGTGGCCTTCCTCGCCCTGTTCATCGGCGTGGTCGTGCTCGTCGTGAGCGTCGGCAGCGGAAACGTGCTCTCGATCGAGTCGCTCGTGGGGGTGCTCTTCCTCGCGATTGCCGTCGTCCGGTATCGGCTGGCGCAGGGCGGGTAGCGGCCGCGCCACGGAGCAGCGAGGTTGCGTGCGAGATGCCGAAGCTGGAGCCGCTGCGCAAGGTCGGACGCTATCTCGTCCCCGTGGACGGCTCGGACGCATCCTATGCAGCCCTCGCCGCCACATGCGCCGTCGCCCGCCTCAACAAGGCCAACGTTACGGCGCTGCTGGTGATCGAGGTGCCGCGCACGCTTCCGCTGGACGCCGACATGCGCGGTGCGTTCGACCGCGGCGAGGACATCCTCACGCAGGCCGAGCAGATCGGCCGCGACCACAAGGTCGAGGTCGACGCCGCCATGTGCCAGGCGCGCCAGGCGGGGCACGCCGTGGTCGACGAGGCGATCGAGGACGGGACCGACGCGATCGTCGTCGGCGTCGGCTACGAGCGCCCGTACGGCCGGTTCCACCTTGGGCGGCTGCCCGAGTACGTGCTGGCAAACGCGCCGTGCGAGGTGTGGCTGTTCCGCTACTCGCCGGACGGAGCGGCATCCCGATGAAGCTCCTGCCCGCGCCGGAGCGCCGACCGTGAAGGTCGTGATTATGGGCTGCGGCCGCGTCGGCTCCACGGTGGCCGGGCGCCTCGACGCCGACGGCCACGACGTGACCATCATCGACCTCAACACACAGGCGTTCCGGCGGCTGCCGGGCGGCTTCGGCGGTGAGCACCTGCGCGGCTCCGGTATCGACGACCGCACCCTCGTTGCCGCCGGGGTGCGCGAGGCGGACGCGTTTATCGCACTCACGCAGGGCGACAACCGCAACCTGATGGCGAGCCAGATGGCGAAGCACCTGTTCAACGTCGAGACCGTGGTGACGCGCGTCTATGACCCGCTGCGCGCCGAGCTCTACGGACGCCTCGGGCTTCGCACGTTCAGCCCCACGCGGATCAGCGCCGACCTCGCGATCGACGCGCTGCTCGGCACGGCCTGAGGGGCGGGAACGGCGCGATGTACATCGTCATCATCGGTGCGGGTAACGTCGGCTACGGCCTCGCGCTGGAGCTCTACAGCCACGCGGACTACGAGATCCTGCTCGTCGAGAACGACCGAGGGCGCGCCGAGGTGCTCCGGGACGAGCTGGGCGAGCTGTGCGTCTACGGTGACGGCACCGAGGTGACGTTCCTCGAATCCATCGGCGTCTCGCGGGCCGACATCGTGATCGCGGTGACCGGCGACGACTCGCACAACCTGATCGCGTGCCAGGTGGCGCAGCACCGCTTCGGCGTCTCGCGCACCATCGCGCGCGTCAACAACCCCCGCAACGAGCGCCTGTTCCAGACCCTCGGTATCGAGTCGACGGTGTCGGCGGCGTCGGCCGTGCTCGCGCAGATCGAGGCGGACCTGCCGGCGCAGTCGTTCATCCCGCTGCTGCGGCTGCGCGCCTCTGGCCTCGAGGTGGTCGACCTCCACGTGCAGCCGCGGTCGCGCGCCGCCGGGGTGGCACTGCGCGACCTCGACCTCCCGGACGACGCCGTGATCTCGCTCGTCGTCAGCGGCGACAGCTCGCGCGTGCCCGACGGCGACACCGTGCTGGAGGCGGGCGACGAGATCATCGCCGTGATCGGGCAGGAGTCCGAGCCCGCGATGCGCGAGCTGGTGCGCAGCCCCGACGAGCCGCAGCGCGAGATCGACGAGGTGCTGCAATGACCCGCCTCGCCTACCTCGGTCCGCGCGGCACCAACACCGAGGCCGCCGCCGTCGGGTACGACCCCGACGCCGAGTTGTTGCCCGTCGCCAGCGTGGCCGCCGCCATCCGTGCCGTGCACGACGATGAGGCGGACGCCGCGGTGTGCGCCATCGAGAACTCGATCGAGGGCTCGGTACGGGAGACGGTGGACCAACTCCTCCACGCCGACATCGGGCTGGAGATCTACGGCGAGACGGTGCTCCCGATCCGCCACGCCCTCGTCGCCGCCGAAGGCACGGACCCCGCGACCGCGACGGTCGTCTACTCGCACCCGCAGGCGCTCGCACAGTGCCGCGAGAATCTCGCGCGGCTGGCGCCGGGCGCACGGCCAGAGGCGGCGCTCTCCACGGCCGCGGCTATCGACTCCGCGCTCGCCGAACCCGGCGCGCTCGCGGTGAGCACGACCCGCGCCGCCGCGATCTACGGCGCGGCCGTGCTGGCCGACGACATCGCCGACGAATCCGGCAACGCGACGCGGTTCGTGGTCCTCGCGCCGCACGACCACGAACCCACCGGCGACGACAAGACCTCGATCGCCTTCACCACGGCTGCCGACCTGCCGGGCACGCTGGTGAGCGTGATGCAGGAGTTCGCGAGCCGGGGCCTCAACCTCACCCACATCGAGTCGCGGCCGACGCGGATCGCGCTCGGCACCTACGTCTTCCTGCTCGACCTGCAGGGACACCGCAGCGATGCACCCGTGTTGGAGGCGCTGACGGCGACGGAAGCGCAGTCGGAGTGGCTGCGGGTCCTCGGCTCCTACCCGCGCTGGACCCCCTCCGAAGCCTGAGCACGATGCCCGAGATACCGGACCTCGAGGCGATCCGCGGCTTCCTCGCGCCGCAGCTGGCGGGAAACCCCGTCACGGGCGTCGACGCGCGGCAGCCGTGGCTGGTGCGGACGGGCCTCGCGGACCTCGAGACGATCGCCGGTCACGCCTTCGTGGACGTGCGGCGGCTGGGCAAGTTCCTGCTGCTGACGAGCGACGACGGACGCGTGCTGGTCATCAACCCGATGCTCACCGGGCGCTTCCACTGGGCGCGGCCGGAGGAGAAGCGCACCCCCGCGCCGGCCGTGGTGCTCTCGTTCGCCGACGGCCACGAGCTGCGCTACGCGGACGAGCGGCGCATGGGCCGCTGGTACCTCGTGCCCATCGACGACCTCGACTCCGTCCCGCAGCTCGGCGAGCTCGGGCCCGACGCGCTGGCGATCGAGGAGGACGAGTTCGTGCAGCGCATACGGCGGCGCAGTGGGCAGCTCAAGAACACGCTCACGAACCAGCAGTTCGTCGCGGGGATCGGCAACGCCTACTCGGACGAGATCCTGTGGGAGGCGGGATTCCACCCGCACCGGCGGGGCGCTACGCTCGACGACGACGGCCGACGGGAGCTGTACCGCGCGATGCGCCGAGTCTTCGAGTGGTCGCAACCGATCCTCGACGCGCAGGTAGCCGACGGTCTGAAGCAACGCAAGGAGGAGTGGCGCCAGCACCTCCGCGTCCATCGCCGGACGGGGGAGGAGTGCCCGCGCTGCGACAGGAAGATCCGGGGCCGCGTCAGCGGCGGACGTGAAACAAACTTCTGCATCGCCTGCCAGCCGCTCGACCTGGAGCGTCGGCCGGTGGGGGCAACACGGAGGAAGCACGCATGAACGTCAACGGCCGCGACATCGGCGATGTGCTGGACGGGCTCCACGAGGAACTCGCCGCGCGCGTGAGCGACGAGGCCGAGCGCGAGCTCGTCGTCGACAGCTTCGACGGCGACTCCTTCTCCAACGTCCGCTGGGCGGACGAGGAGGACGAGGTGCTGATCGAGGTGCACGAGAGCCTGCCGACCCACGCCATCGCGCACGTGCTCGCGGTCGCCCTCCAACACGTCCGACAGCGCCTCGACGCCTACCCGGAGGTGCGGCGGCCCCGCGGCCGGCAGGCCGCGCGCGGCGCGGGACCGGTGCGCACGATGCTGCGCGAGGTGGTGATGGCGCCGGAGGCCGAGGACCGCATCGCCCCGCTCAACCTCGACCGCGAGTGGGAGGTGGAGCAGCGCCACGCCGCGCTCAAGGAGATCCTGCGCGCCCCGCCGTCCGAGTGGACGCGCGACGGTACGCTCGGCAACCAGTTCGCCGCGCTCCAGTACGCGCGCTTCGAGTTCGAGCACCCGCCGGAGATGTGGCAGAGCCTGAGCGAGGAGATGGAGCGCGCGCTCCCCATCGCCGTCGCGCGCGGCCGCCGCATCGTGGACGCGGTCAGGGAGCACGGCTGGGGTTCACGCGACGCCTGCCTGCAGGCGCTCCTCGCCGCGCGCCAGGCGGCGGGCCTGCAGTACGTCGCCTGGATCGTGGACCGCGAGACCGACGAGATTCACTGACGAACGCTCGGGCGCTCCGAATGTGAACCGGGGGCGGCCCAGCCGCCCCCGGTCTGTTTCCTCGCCCTGCCCCGAACGGGGCGTCCTCGATTAGCCGCGAGGCAGTCCGAGGCCGCGGGTGGCGATGATGTTGCGCTGGATCTCCGAGGTGCCCCCGCCGATCGTGTTCGGGATCGTCGTCACGTAGCGGTGCGTGAAGTAGGCGTACATCGGCGTCCACTTCGAGTCCTCGGCCCAGACGTTGGCGTGCAGCCCCAGCGCCTTCGTCGCCGTCCGCGCCGTGGTCTGCACCAGCTCCGACATGAACAGCTTCGACGTCGACGCCTCGTAGTTCGGGATGATCCCCGCGTTCTGCATCGAGACGATGCGGAACGAGAAGTTGAACCCGACCTCGGACTCGATGTAGCGGTCCGTGATTGCCGTGCGGACGCCGGGCCGCATCTGCGTGCGCTCCTGGCCCTCGTCACTGTTCAGGTACCCGATGAGCTGGTCCAGCTCCTTGCGCGAGGCGATCGCGCCGCTGATGTTGGAGCGCTCGAAGTCGAGCAGGGTCATGCCGACGTACCAGCCGCGGTTCTCCTCGCCCACGATGTTCACAGGCACGCGCACGTTCTCGAAGAACGTCTCGTTGAAGCCGTGCTTCCAGGACATGTTGACCAGCGGACGCACCGAGAGGCCCTCGGTGTGGATGTCGTCGATCAGCAGGAACGAGATGCCGCGGTGCTTCGGCGCATCCGGGTCGGTGCGGACCAGCGCGAAGATCTTGTCGGCGTTGTGCGCGCCGGAGGTCCAGATCTTCTGCCCGTTCACCACGTACTCGTCGCCGTCGCGGACGGCGCGCGTCTGGAGCGATCCGAGGTCCGAGCCGGCGCCGGGCTCGGAGTAGCCCTGCGCCCAGGAGATCTCGCCCGTGAGAATCTCGGAGAGGTACTTCTCCTTCTGCTCGTCTGAGCCGTGTGCGATCAGCGTCGGTCCCAGCATCGACACGCCCGAGCCGCCGACGCCCGAGGGCGCGCCCAGGTCCGCGAGCTCCGCGTTGAAGATGAACTGCTCCATCGAGGACAGCCCGCCGCCACCGAACTCCTTCGGCCAGTGCGGCGCGATCCAGCCCTGCTCGGAGAGAGCCTTCGCCCAGTCGACGGCGGCGTCATGCGCCTCGCCGTCGCCGGCGCGGTCGGTGGCCCAGCCGCCGCTCCAGGACTCGTCGGCGGCGCCCTCGGCCTTGCGGCGATAGTGCTCGGGCAGGCGCGACTGGACGAAGTCACGCACCTGCTGCCTGAATGTTGCCTGCTCCGGGCTGTCGCCCCAGTCCATGTGGACCCCCTATCGATCCCTCGATGCAGTGACATGGCCGCCGGGCGCCGTGCGGCGGCGCCGGTGGCCGGAGGCGCAGTGTACCGCGACTACAGCTCCAGCGGCTCCCATGTCCACGGCTCCATCATCGCGAAGCGCGGCCCCTCGGGCGTGTGCAGGTACTGGAGGAGCGCGCCGGTCAGCTCCTCGTGCTCCGCGGCGTAGGCCACGGCGCGCGCCATCTCCTCGGGCCGGAACACCGGCAGCTGCTCGCGCCGTGCTCGCGCGATTGCAGGGCCATCGACGGTCATCGGTGTCTCGACCAGCCCTGGCATGATCGCGTTGACGCGGATGTTGTCGGCGGCGAGCTGCTGCGACAGCCCTCGTGTGAGCGCCAGCACGCCGGCCTTCGCCGAGGAGTACGCGAGGATGTTCGCCCCGCCCACGGCCCCCATCGACGACATGTTCACGATCACCCCACCGCCCTGCGCGCGGAGGTGCGGCACCGCTGCCTTCGAGCAGATGAAGAGTCCGCTGAGGTTGATGTCGATCACCCGCCGGAAGCGATCGACCGGCTCGTCCTCGATGCGGTCAAAGCGCTCGATGATCGCCGCGTTGTTGATGAGCGCGTCGACGCGCCCGAACGCCCCCACGGCAGCGTCTATCAGCGCTGCTACGTCATCGACGGACGTGGTGTCCGTGCGCACGAACGAGGCGTGCCCGGAGCCGCCGGCCAGCTCGACGGTCTCCCGACCGCCGTCCTCCTTGAGGTCGGCGATGACGACGCGCGCGCCGCGCTCGACGAAGAGCAACGCCGCGGCGCGGCCGATCCCGCCACCCGCGCCGGTCACTATCGCGACCTTGCCATCCCAGAACGTCACGCCGTCCTCCCGTCTTCCGATCTGTTCTCTCTCCGCTGCCCGCGAGGGTGTCTCCGCGTCCGAGGTAGCCGGCGCGGCGTGAGCAACCCGCGAGCGGCGTCTCAGACCCGGACCCTCACCCCCCGCCCTCTCCCGCACTGCGGGAGAGGGAGCCGGACTCTGATCCCCTCGCCCCCACTGTATGGCCCGGTCGGCAACCCGCGGGAACACCCCGCAGCTTGCCTCAACGCGGGGATACCCCGCCGGGGGGAGAGGGTGAGGGTGAGGGGGTCTGCTGGGCGCGGGCAACCCTGGAGGAGCCTTCGGACCCTACGTCGCGGGGGGTGGCCGCTCGGCGCGCGCCTCGTTACTAGCCGGAGGACGCGAGGGCGCGCTGGCTGTCGCGATCCAGCCAGCCGAGCAGGAAGGGGCGCCACTCGTGGTAGCTCTTGAGGTGATGCGCGAAGAGCTGCGCGACGGTCACGCGCGGCTTCACGGGCTGCTTCATCAGCCGCATCCGCGCCTCGCGCGGGGTGCGTCCCCCCTTGCGGTGGTTGCAAGAGCGGCACGCGGTGACGAGGTTCTCCCACTCGTGGGCGCCGCCCCGGTGCCGCGGCATCACGTGGTCCAGCGTCAGGTCGTGGCCGTGCTTGCCGCAGTACTGGCACTGCTGGCGGTCGCGCGCGAAGACCTCGCGGCGGGTGAGCCGCACCTGCGGGAGGGGTCGCCGCACGGGGTGGCGAAGGCGGATCACGGAGGGTGTGGGGTACTCGCGGTCGACGCCGCGGATGGAGAGTTCACCGGTCTCGATCAGGTCGGCCTTGCCGCCGAAGACGAGCACCACGGCGCGCCGGACGCCGCAGACGTTGAGCGGCTCGTAGTTCTGGTTGAGCACCAGCGCCTGGCGGTGGATCGACACTCGCGTGGGGTCTCCCGTCGCGGCGCAGTGTAGTGCATCGCGCCCGGCGCGGTCACATCGAGAGTCGGCGCAGCGGGTGCGCTATGCGGCCGTCGAGGACAGCATCTCGACGGCGGACTCGAACTCCGGCGGTAGCAGCCCCAGGAGCACCGGGAGGGTGTCGAGGAAGATCGGCGCCAGCAGGGACGCCTCGACGGCTGCATCCAGCTCCGAGGAGATCGGGAAGGTCAGGATCGCGAACAGCGCCACCTCGACGAGCAGGAACCCCTGCGCAAAGCCGAACGCCGCGCCCCCGATACGGTCCGCCCAGCCGAGCAGGAGCACCGCCGCCGCGCGCCGCAGCAGCATCGCTCCGATCTGCCCGATCACGACCACGCCGATGAAGATCGAGGCGAACGCGACGAAGTCGCGCCACGTCTCGTCCTCGACGGCGAACGCGATGTCGTCAGAGAGCTCGGCGTAGAACTGGCCGGCCAGTATCGCCCCGAGGATGAGTGCGGCGGTGGTCACGACCTCGCGGATCAGCCCCACCGTGAAGGCGCGGTACGTCAGCCAACTGATGACGGCGACAACTACCAGATCGAGCCAGTGCATGGGTGCCCCGAAGCCCCGCCGAGCCGGTGCAACCCGATAGTATCACGATTCACATACGGTTCACGGCACGGGTGTCGCGAACCCCAGGCGCCGTTCGCGCATCGAGACGTAACGCCCCCTGCCGAACACGACATGGTCGAGCACCTCGATGCCCAGCAGCTCGCCCGCCTCGACGAGATCCCGCGTGAACTCGACATCGTTGACGCTGGGGGCCGGGTCGCCCGAGGGGTGGTTGTGCGCCACGGCGATGGCCCACGCGCTGCGGCGGACGGCCTCGCGGAAGATCTCACCCACGCGCCCGGGCGTCGTGTTCACCGATCCGCGGTACACCATGGCGGAACCGAGCAGATGGTGCTTGGTGTCCATCACCAGCACATGCAGCTCCTCCTGTTGCAGCAGCTCCAGTGCCGGCTGCAGGTGCCGGGCGATGTCCTTTGGTCCCTCGACACGCGGGCGTGCGTCGTCGCCCTCGAGGGCGAGCCGCCGCCCGAGCTCGAAGGCGGCCGCGATGGTGGTGGCCTTCGCGCTGCTCACGCCGCGCGTGAGTGCCAGTGTCGGCAGGTCCGCCGCCGCGAGCCCGCGCAGCCCGTCGTTGTCCTGCAGGAGCCGCGAGGCGAGCTGGAGCACGCCTTCCTTCGCGGTGCCGGTCCGCAGCAGGATCGCCAACAGCTCGGCGGTCGTGAGCGCCCGCGGTCCCAGCCGTTCGAGGCGCTCGCGCGGCCGGTCGGTGGCCGGCATCTCGGCGACGCGCGGCTGGTATGTCGCGACAGGGGCGCCTGGTGCTGCCTCGCTCAACCGGGGACTCCTTCGCAGGCGGTGGGAGCCAGTTCTAGAACAAACGTACCACGCTGTCAACCTGACGGGTGTCAGGGGTAGCGGGCGGACCCCGGCCGGACCTCGAGCTCGATCACGCGCACCGTGTTCAGGAGTTCCCCATCGATGGTGGTCGTGCTTCCCACGACGAGCCAGGTGTCCGGGTCGCGCGTGCGGATGACCATACGCACGCGCCCTCCGCGGGTCTCGGTCTTGCGAAAGCGCTCGTTCCCATCGGCGTCCGGCCCGAGCGCCTCCCAGCCGTCTTCCGGCGAGTAACGCGAAGCGATCAGCCACTGCGCGGGCACGAGCGGCGCGCCCACGGTCAGCTCGGGCCGGTACGTCGAGCGTCCCGTGGCGGGGTCGTCGCTGGTGAGCGTCGTGCCGTCCCAGTTGCCGGTGCGGCCGACGGAGCCGGGGTCGGCGGAGCTGGCTCGCAGCACCGTGGTCCACGATCGCGAGCCGCGCCACATCAGCTCGATGGTGTAGACCGCGCCCCGCGCGTCCTCCTCCACCCAGACCATCCGGAACGGCGTGTAGAACTCGTACCGCTGCGCTGCCCCCGTGTCGGTGTGCACGAATGCTGCGGCCACCACGCCGGCGATGGCCGCGACGGTGAGTACGGCCGCGGCGCGGGCGAGCACTAGAGCGGGACGGTGGGGTTCTCGGGATCGAGCGCCGCGAGCTCCTCGTCGCTGCCGTGGAGCAGCAGCATGCGGATCACGGTGCGGGTATGGGGCCAGTGGTGCGCTTCCACCATCTCGCCCTCACCGACGCGCACCCACATCTCCGGCGGCACCACGAAGACCTGGCGGTTCACCATCACGAAGTGCGAGCGGAAGAACCACAACAGCCCGCCCTTGCTCCACGTCCGCTGCACCTCGCCGCGAGTGAACAGCGGCCGGGACCGCAGGTCGCGGAGCGCCATCGTCGCCTGGAACGTGAGCGCGATCAGGAGCGCGCCGACGATGATGAGCGGGATCACCGCGCCCACCGTGCCGCCGATCAAGGCCGTCAGCGGCACCATGAACAGCGCGAGCGCACCCACCGCCAGGGGCCCGTACATCAGCACCATGCGGAGCAGCGTGCGGCGGTGCGCGGTGTTCTCTCCGACGAGCTCGTACCGGAACTTCTGCTCGCGGCGCTCTGGCCAACTCATGGCGAAGGGTTCGTGGTCGTCCTCGTCGGACGCGCTCATGCCGAGGGTCGTTCGCTCGCCCGCCTCGCCGCCCCCCGCGGCGCTGGCCTCCCGGTCCCGCACCCGGTCGTAGCTGCGCCGGCGCGAGGGGCTGGAGAGCACCTCGTAGGCGGCGTTGACGTCGTCCAGCCTCTGCTCCGCGTCGTCGCCTGCGTGCCCGGATGCGTAGTAGGCGCTGAGCTCGCGGTGCGCCTGGCGGATCGCGTCGCGGGTCGCGTCGCGCGGGACACCGAGGATGGTGTACGGGTCGCGTTCGACGGGTGACTGGGTCATCGGAGCCTGTCCGTTTCGCGTGCGGCCCGGCGGGATGCCGGCTCTATTCGTCCGGTATCAGGAGCACCTGCCCGACGCTGAGCGAGCCGGGGTCGTCGATGTCGTTGATGTCAATGATACGGGCGGCGAAGTCCTCGAAGTCTGCGCCGTCGGGCCGGAACCTCGACACGATGGCTACGAGGGTGTCTCCGGGCTCCACCGTGTACTCGATGTACGGAGCGGGCG
>VXTU01000045.1 GCA_009837285.1 Chloroflexota bacterium
CATCGGCGCGGGGCCGGCCGGCATCGGCGTCGCCGAGCGCCTCGCGCGCAGCGGTCACGCGGTCACGATGTTCGACGCCTGGCCGGTGCCGGGCGCGCTGCTGCACTACGGCATCCCGAACTTCAAGCAGAACAAGGCCACCGTCGCCGAGAAGTTCGACGACCTGCAGGCGATGGGCGTGCGGCTGGTCATGAACACGCACATCGGCCGGGACGTCCCGTTCGAGCACCTCGAACGCGACTACGACGCGGTCTTCATCGGCGCGGGCGCTATCGCCGGGGCCGAGCTCGGCTTCGAGCACGAGGATGCGCCGGGCGTCTACTCCGCGACCGAGTTCCTGGTGCGCGGCAACCTGCCGCCCGAGGAGCTGCCGGAGGGCCTCCGCGAGCCGCTGCCGGACATGCGCCGCGTGGTGGTGATCGGCGGCGGCGACACCTCGATGGACTGTGTGCGCACCGCCGTCCGCCTCGGCGCGGAGCAGGTGCGACTGGTCTACCGCCGCACTGAGGAGGAGATGCAGGGCCGCGCCGAGGAGCGCCAGCACGCCTACGAAGAGGGCGTGATCTTCGACTACGTGACCGCGCCCCTCGCGATCCTCACGGATGCCGACGGCGCGGTCAGCGGCGTCCGGTGCCAGCGTATGCAGTTGGGCGAGCCCGACGAAAGCGGCCGCGCGCGGCCGGAGCCGATCCCGGACACCGAGTTCGAGATCGCCGCCGACGCCGTCGTCATCGCCATCGGCTACAACGTGGACGAGGAGTGGGGCGAGGTGGCGCCCGAGGTCAACCGCGACCCGTGGGGCCGGTTCACCGTCGACCCCGACACGATGCGCACCAACCGGCCGGGCGTCTTCGCCGGCGGCGATGACGTCAACGGCGCCGACCTCGTGGTCACCGCCCTCGCAGACGGCCATGTCGCCGCCGCGTCCATCGAGGAGTACCTCGAGACCGGCGAGTGGTAGGTCCATTCCCCCCGAGGTGGTCGGGCCGCGCTCGAAGCGGTTAGAGTAGATAGACGACATTGAGCGGGGCCCGCACCGCGGGCCTGCATGGAGAAGGAGACACGCGTGGCGCTGGAGATCGGCCAGGAGGCACCTGACTTCACGTTGGTCAACGAGGACAACGAGCAGGTGACGCTCTCCGAACTGCGCGGTTCACCAGTCGTCCTCGTCTTCTACCCCTTCGACTTCTCCGGCATCTGCACCGGCGAGTTGTGCGAGATCCGTGACGAGTACACAGGCTGGAGTGGCGCGGGCGCGACCGTGTTCGGCATCAGCCGCGACAGCCGCTTCGCACACGCCGCCTTCAAGGCAGCGGAGAACTTCCAGCACTCGCTCCTTGCCGACCTCAAGGGCGACGTAGCCCGGGCCTATGGGACGTGGAACGAGGACCTGGGCGCCGCCGAGCGCCTGACGGTCGTCGTCGACGCAGCAGGCAACATCGCCTATTCGCAGCAGAACCCGATCCTCGAAGCGCGCGACCACTCGGACGTGCTGGCAGCCATCCAGGGCTCGTAGCGGCGGAGGAACGATCGGCGAGGCAGGTCACGAGAAGCGGGGGGTGACGCGCTCGTGATGGAAGAAAAGCTCGTCCATACGCCGGAAGGCGAGTATTGCCCGATCCGGGCGACGCTCTCCATCCTCGGTCAGAAGTGGGTACCCCACATCGTCTATGAGCTTGGCGGCGGCAAGCGCCGCTTCAACGAGCTCGCCATCCGCATCGGCGGCTGCAACGCCCGTACGCTCCGCGACCGCCTCGAGGAACTCGAGGACGTCGGCATCGTGCGGCGCAAGATCGTCAACAAGATGCCGCCGTGGGTGGAGTACGACCTCACCCCGCGCGGGCGCGAGCTCTACCACGCGATGCGCCCGATCCAGCACTGGGGAGCCCGCTACCTCTCGGCGGCCTCACCCGCCTGACCCGCCCCCAGGTGACCGCCGAGCCCGACTTCCACGACCTCGCCCGCGGCGACGAGTTCGTGCTGCCGTCGTTCTCCTTCGACGCCTCGGACGTGCGCGCCTACCTCGACGCCACAGGCGAGCCCGCCGAGCGGTGGGACGGCGTGGTTCCGCCCCTCGCTGCGGGGGCACTGGCGCTCGGAGCGCTGATGGAGCGCGTGCCGCTGCCCGGCGGCGCGCTGCACGCCGGGCAGGAGTTCGAGTTCCTCCGCGCGATCACACTCGGCGAGTCGCTGGAGACGCTCGTGCGGGTCGCGCAGCGCTCGGAGCGCCGCGGCACGCTGCTGCTCGCGCTCGAGGTGGAGCTGCGCAGCGCCGGCGACGGCGTGACGGTGCTGCGTGGGCGGTCGACCGTTGCGGCGCCGGCCACGGAGGCCACCTCGTGAAGACACAGCCCGAGGTCGCCCCGGTCACCCGCCTCATCGACCAGGACCGCGTGAGCGCCTACTCGGCGGCCGCGAACGACCCGAACCCGATCCACACCGACACCGACTTCGCCGCGACCACGGACTTCGGCCGCCCCATCGCCCACGGCATGCTCGTGCTCGCCCTCGTCTCCGAGGCGATGAGCGCAACGTTCGGTGAGCGCTGGGCAGCGAGCGGCGCCCTCAAGGTGCGGTGGCGCGCCCCGGCGATCCAACCCGTGGAGGTGACGGCGACAGCGGAGCCTCGAGGCTTCGAGGACGGCGTGGCGAGCTACGCAGTGCAGTGCGCCACCGGCGACGGCGACGTCCTGCTGACCGGTACCGCTTCGGTACGCGTCGACGAGGCGTGAAAAGCCGAGCGACTACCGAAGCCGCCTATAGGCCCGCGAGCGGTGCTGGACGGAGACCACTATGACGATGCCCTGCTCGTGATCAATCTCGTAGATGACGCGGTAGTCGCCGACCCGAATCCGGTAGTAGGACTCGTGGCCCGACAGTTTCAGGGCCCCGCTCGGAAGGGGATCTTCGGAGAGCTGATCGATGCGCGGGCGCAGCCTGCGCTGGATTGACACCGCGAGGCGATCAAACTCTCGATTCGCCTGTCTGGCGAATTCGAGCTTCAAGGTCAAGAGTGCGCTGGCTTACAGGCCGTGCTTCGCCTTGATCGACTCCCAGGAGACAGTCCCCTCGATCTTTGCGAGGCGACTCCTCTCGCGGGCTAAGCGCAGATCCTCGGCGTCCTCGAGCGCTTCCAGTTCAGCGTCAGTCAGCCCCTCCACATCGGAGTGGCTCGCTTCGGGCGTCTTCGGTTCGCGCGGCAGGTCTTCGGGTGCCATGTCCGTCTCGTCACTTCCAACCGCATTGGTGGGAGCAGTCGGCCCGAGGAGTATACCCAACGCTCGACGAGCGCCCTACGCCTCGGGCGTGACCGTTTCGACCGCCCGCCACATGTACCAGGCCCCCACCGTGCGGTACGGGGCCCACGGCGCACCGATCTCGCGCGCCCGCCCCGGCGTCGGCGTCTCGGGCAGGCCGTAGGCCGCCTGCATCCCCTTGCGCACGCCGAGGTCACCGACTGGCAGCACGTCCGGCCGGCCGAGCTCGAACATCAGGAACATGTGCGCCGTCCACTCGCCCACGCCCTTGACCGCTGTCAGCCGCTCCATCACCCCACCGTCGTCGAGGTCCGGCATCGCGTCGAAGTCGAGCGTTCCGTCCACGCAGTGCTGGGCGAGGTCGCGCAGGTAGCCGGCCTTCTGCCGCGACACTCCAGCGCCGCGGAACGCCTCGTCGGTCGTCGCGAGGATCTGGATGGGGTCGGGCGTGCGCTCCTCGTCGCCGTAGAGGGCGAAGAAGCGCCGCTGGATGGCGCGCGCGGCGGCCCCCGCGAGCTGCTGGAACATGATCGAGCGGACGACCGACGCGTACGGGTCGCCGCCCGGCCTGGGCTGGTACGGCCCGTGCTCCGCGATCAGTGCACCGACGACAGGATCGGCCTTGCGGAGGTGCGCATAGGCGGCGCGGGCAGAGAAGCGGAGGCGGTTGGCCATGCAGGCATCGTACCCCGCGTGTACCCGACGATCCGGTCAGCCGGCCATCGTCCGCACGCGCCGCTCCGGGAGCACCAGCGGATTGCCTTCCACCGGGTCCTCGATGACGCGCACGGGATGCTCGAAGACCTCGCTCAGCAGCGACGCCTCGAGGACGTCGCGCGCCGGCCCGCAGGCAGCGACGCGGCCGTGGTGCAGCAGGAGCACGCGAGCGGCGTGCGTGGCTGCGAGATTGAGGTCGTGCAGCACAGCGATGACGGCGACGCCGCGCGCGGTGAGGTCGTGGAGCAGGTCCATCACGAGCGCCTGGTGACGCAGGTCGAGCGCGCTCGTCGGCTCGTCGAGGAGCACGAGGGGCGTGCGCTGCGAGAGCACGCGCGCCAGCGAAACGAGGGTCTGCTCGCCCCCGGAGAGCGTCGGGAACGGTTGCGATCCCATTGACGCGACCTCGGTGAGATGCATCGCCTGGTCGATAGCCTCGTGGTCCTCCGCGGACTCGGGGGTATTGAGCCAGGGCATTCGCCCGAACGAGACCACCTCGCGCGCGGTGAACCGGAACGTGGTCGGGGTCTGCTGCGGCAGCACCGCCCGGAGACGCGCGAGCTCGATCGCCCGCATCTCCGCTATCGGGCGACCGTCGATGTGCACTGCGCCAGCCGACGGCGCCGACTCGCCGGCGAGGACACGGAGCAGGGTCGACTTGCCGGCGCCGTTTGGGCCCACCACAGCGAGCAGTTCGCCACGTTCCGCCTCGAAGCCCACGTCGTCGAGGAGGCGGGCCCGGCCGACCTCGAAGGAGACTGCGTCGGCGGTGAGGAACGGGGTCACATCCAGCCGCCCTGCTCGCGTGTCGTGCGGCGCAGGAGCCACAGGAAGTACGGCCCGCCGATGAGCGCCGTCACCACGCCCAGCGGGAGCTCGGCCGGCACCACGATGGTGCGCGCCACGAGGTCCGCGCCGAGGAGCAGGATCGCGCCCCCCAGCGCGCTCGCCGGCAGCAGCACACGGTGGTCCGGGCCGATCACGATCCGCAGCAGGTGGGGCACGACAAGCCCGACGAAGACCACGATCCCGGCGACGGCGACCCCCGCTCCGGCGACGAGGGTTGCCAGCACGATCACCAGCAGGCGCACACGCTCCGTGTTCACCCCCAGATGGAACGCCTCTCGTTCGCCGAGCACGATCAGGTTCATCGCGCGCGCGTAGCGAGGAAGCAGCACCAGGCCGCACACGGTGATCAGCGCCACGGGCAGCACCGCGCGCCAGGTCGCGCCCGCGAGGCTGCCGAGCGTCCAGAAGACGATGCTCCGCAGCTCGGCGTCGTCGGCGAGGAAGCCCGCGAGGCCGATCAGGCCGCCGGCCACGGAGTTCATCGCGACGCCGGTGAGGATCAGCGTCACCATCTGCGTCCGGCCGTCCGACCGCGCCAGCCCGTAGACCACGAGGGTGAGGAGCAGTGCGCCCGCGAACGCCGCCAGCGGGAGCGATATCCATCCCAGTGGCGCGACACCGGTGATGATGAGCACGATCGCCCCCAGCGCTCCCCCGCTCGAGACGCCGATCAGCCCCGGCTCGGCGAGCGGGTTGCGGAAGATCGCCTGCAGCGATGCGCCGGCCATGCCCAGCCCCGCGCCCACGCAGATCGCGAGGACGATGCGGGGCATCCGGATGCCCCACACCACCTGCTCGCGCAGCACGTCCACCTCGATCCCGGTCGAGATGCCGACGCGATTGAGGAGCACCGTCGCCACCTCCAGCGGCGGCACGCGCACCGCGCCGATACCGGCGTTGAGTAGCACCGCGACCACCAACAGCACGATCAGCAGGGCGAACGCCGGGCCGGCGCCCGCGGCTCGCGAGGGGCGTGCGCGCTGCCACAGGCGACGCCACCCGCCGCCGGGCATGCTCCCTCGCTCAGCTGTCTGCCGACGGATCATGAGCTCGCGCCTGCCGGAGTCATGGGTGGATGGCGTCAATCAGCTCGGCCAGTGCCGCGCCCGAGCGCGGACCGAAGCCGAGCAGGTATTGCGCGTCGAAGTCCACGACGGCGCGGTTGCGTCCCGCTGTGGTCTGCGCCATCCCGGGGATCTCGAGCAGCCCGTCGATCCCCCCCACGGACTCCAGTCCGGTGGTGATCACGAGGAAGACGTCGGGGTTCGCGGTCACCAGGGCCTCCGGCGTGATCGCCGTGAAGCCCCGCACGCCCGCCTCGACGCCCACGTCGATCCCGCCCGCGGCCTCGATCAGCGAGGTCGCGCCGGCGCCGTCGCCGCCGATCAACTGTGTGTGCGCGCCGCGCAAGTAGAGGAACGCGACGCGCGGCGCGGCATCCGAGGTCTCGGCGGTCGCGATAGCCTCCTTGATCGACGCGACCGACTGGGCAGCCAGCCGCTCGCCGCGGCGCGGAACGCCCAGCGCCGTGCCGATGCGCGTGATCTTCTCCTCGATGGCCTCGAGCGTGTTGTAGTCGGGGATGATGAGCACCGGGATGCCCGTGCCGCGTATCTGCTCGATGACCTCGGGCGGGCCGGCGAAAGTCGTCCCGATCACCAGGGTGGGCTGCAGCGCGATGACGCCCTCGGCGCTCAGTGCGATCTGCACGCCCACCTTCGGCAGGTCCTGAGCCTCCGGCGGATAGATCGACGTGATATCCGCGCCCACGACGTGATCGCCCAGCCCGAGCGCGAACACGATCTCGGTGATGCTGCCGTTCAGCACTACCAGCCGCGACACGTCCTCGATCACGATCTCGTTGCCGTCGGCGTCGGTAACCGTCACAGGCAGTTGCGGTGACTCTTCGACCGGCTGCTCCGTGGGTGTGGGCTCCGGCGTCGCTGTGCGCGCGGGTGTCGGCGAGGCCGTCGCCGTGGGTGAGGCGGTGACCGTAGCCTCCGCGGTCGGTGTAGGTGCGGGCGTGCTCGCCGCCGACGGTGTCGCCGTCGCGGTACGGTCAGCCGTCCCCGTCGCGGGCAGCGAGGTCGCGGGAGCGTCGTCGCCGGTGCAGGCCGCCGCAGCAAGCGCCAGGGCGACGACGCCCAGTGCAGCCCGCCGGGCGGCCTGAATCATGCTGCCCACTGATGGCCTTCCGGTCCTGTTCAGCTCGGTGCCGTGTTACGAGGGTAGGCACGGCGCGCGGTGGCGTTCTCACCGTGCGTGCGAGAAATCACGACAAATGGGAGATATGTGTAGACTCGCTCCTGGTCATATCTCGACCCGAGCGCGTAGTCCCACAGGCCAGGGAGGCGGCATGTTCATCGCGATGAATCGGTTCCAGATCGCCGAGGGCCGTGAGGCGGAGTTCGAGCGAAACTGGCGCGAGCGCGACAGCTACCTTGACGAGGTGCCGGGTTTCAAGCACTTCGCGCTGCTCAAGGGCGACAACCCCGGCGAGTACATCTCGCACTCGACGTGGGAGTCGCGCGACGCCTTCGTCGCCTGGACGCAGTCCGACGTGTTCCGCAAGGCGCACGGCCAGTCCCTGGCGCGCGGCGTGATGCAGGACGCCCCCCACGTCTCGCTCTACGAAGCGATCCTCGTGACCCCCGGGGACGACGCCTGACCGTCGTCCGAGGCTACGCGCCGGCGCCCCGCCGGGGCGCAACCGCCGACTCCAGCCAGCGCTCCGCATCTCCCGGTGACCGCAGGCGCGCGAAGTCGAGGTGCGCGTGCGCGGGGTCGCTCATCGCGGCCTCGTAGTCGCGGCGGCGACGCCTGAAGGTGCGCAGCAGCCAGAGGAGGATCGAGTCCCTGCTCGCGAACGACATGCGCCAGCTCTCGCGGTTACCGTGCCACAGCTCCTCGCGCCGCCACGAGCGCGCCACGGTGCGGCGCAGCAGCCGCCACGCACACGTCCGGAAGGGGTAGTCGAGCCACACGATCGCCTCCGCGCGCGGCCACGTGAGGCCCTGCATCACGCCGGCGTAGTTGCCGTCCAGCACCCATCCGTCCGATGCGGTCGCGGCGCGTGCGCGCTCGGCGAACACCTCGTCGGGCACCTCGGCCCAGTCATTGGCGAAGTGCAGCGCATCCAGCTCGATGTGCGGGACACCAACGCGCGCCGCGAGCCGGCGGGCGAACGCTGTCTTGCCGGCCCCGCTACTGCCGACCACGACGAAGCGCGCCACGCGGGCTGCATCGGCTCCAGGTGCGTTCGGTCGTTCGCCGTCGGTGGCCCGCATCCCTGCCGTCCCGTGTCTCGCACGCAAACGCCGCCGCGGGTGCGGCGGCGTTCCGAGCGGGCGGCGGGCCTCGACGGGCCCGCGCCGCGCTCCCGTGTGGGAAGCGACCTACATGTACTGGCCGCCGTTGGGCGAGAGCTGCGCGCCGGTGAAGAAGCCGCCCTCGGTGCAGAGGAAGCGCACCAGCGCCGCGATCTCCTCCGGCTCCGCGAACCGGCCGAGGGGGATCTGCGACTTGATGTTGTCCTGAATCTCGTCCGACAGCGCCGTCACCATGTCGGTGGAGACGAAGCCCGGGCACACCGCGTTGACGGTGATGTTGTTGCGCGCGAGCTCCTTCGCGGCTGTCTTCGTGAACGCGATCATCCCGGCCTTCGCCGCCGAGTAGTTCGCCTGCCCGACGTTGCCCATCTGGCCGATGATCGAGGACATGTTGATGATCCGGCCGTAGTTCGCCTCACGCATGTGCGGCACCGCCGCGCGCGTGCAGTAGAACATCGACGACAGGTCCGTCTGGATGACCTCATCCCACTCCTCGACAGAGAGCCGCGCGATGGTGCGGTCGCGGTTCACGCCGGCGTTGTTGACGAGGATGTCGATCTTCCCGAGCTCCTCGACCGCGGTCTCGACCACGTCCGAGGCCTCGTCGGCGTCGGCCACGTTGGCCTTCACCAGTACGACGGTCCCGCCGAACTCGTGGATGATGTCGCGCGTGGCTTCCGCCGTGTCGGCATTCGACACGTAGTTCACGATCACCGCGGCGCCCTCGCGCGCCAGCTCGACCGCGCAGGCGCGTCCGATGCCGCGGCCACCGCCGGTCACGACCGCCACCTGTCCCTCGAGTGCTCCAGCCATCTCCGCCTCCTGTGGTGGGCTCATGTTCGTGGGCCGCATCGTGACCGTGCAGCGGCGAGGGCGCAAGCCTGCGCTCCGGCCTCCTCTCCCGCCCCGCGGGGTATCCCCGCGGGGCGGGAGAGGCGCAGGCTGTGCCTGCGGCTCGACGACCGGCCGGAGAGCGGGAGAGGGTTGGGGTGAGGGTCCGAGGGACAACAGTGAGGGCCCAGCGTGGGCAGACCCCCTCACCCTCACCCTCTCCCCCGCGGACGAGGGAGAGGGGATCAGAGGCCTGGGCTTGAGGCCTGGCTGCTAGACGACGGTCGGCGGGGTGTACTCGCCCCACTCCTGGCGCAGCACGTCGCACATCTCGCCAAGCGTGGCGTAGCTGCGCACCGCGTCGAGGATCGGCTCCATCATCGACTCGTCGCCGCGCGCGGCCTCGCGCAGCCCGGACAGCGCCGCGTCCACGGCGCCCTGGTCGCGCTCCGCCTTCACGCGCGCGAGGCGCTCGAGCTGGGCGTCGATGACCGCCGTGTTCGGCCGGAAGATCGGAGTCGCGTCCTCGTCCTCGTCGACGTACTGGTTGACGCCGACGACCACGCGCTCACCGCTCTCGATCTCGTGCTGGTAGACGACCGAGGCCTCCTGGATCTCGGACTGCACGTACCCGCTCTCGACCGCCGCGACCGCCCCGCCGATGTCCTCGACGCGGTCGATGATCGCCTGCGCGGCCTCCTCGAGCTGGTTCGTGAGTGACTCGACGTAGTACGACCCGGCGAGCGGGTCGATGGTGTCGGCCGCCCCGGTCTCGTGGGCGATGATCTGCTGCGAGCGCAGCGCGAGTTGCTGCGCCTCCTCGGTCGGCAGCGCCAGCGCCTCGTCGTAGCACGACAGCGCGAGCGACTGCACGCCGCCGACGACGGCCGCGAGGGCCTGGATCGCCGAGCGGGTGAGGTTGTTGAGCGGCTGCTGCGCGGTCAGCGTGGAGCCGCCGGTCTGCGTGTGGGTGCGGAACATCATCGCGTTCGGGTTGGTCGCGCCGTAGCGCTCCTTCATCGCACGCGCCCACATCCGGCGCAGTGCGCGGAACTTCGCGACTTCCTCGAAGAAGTAGTTGTGCGTGTTGAAGATCCACGACACCCGCGGCGCCACGTCGTCGATCGACGCGCCTTGCTCCAGGCAGCGGTCGAGGTAGGCGAAGGCGTTGGAGAACGCGAACGCGACCTCCTGCGCGGCCGTCGAGCCCGCCTCGCGGATGTGGTAGCCGGAGACGGAGATCGAGTTGAAGCGCGGCGACTCCTGCGCGCAGTAGTTGATGAGGTCGGCGGCCAGCCGCACCGACGGGCCCGGCGGGAAGATGTAGGTGCCACGCGCGACGTACTCCTTGAGCACGTCGTTCTGCGCGGTCCCCATGATCACCTTCGGCGGGTGTCCCTGCTTCTCCGCCGCGACGATGTACATCGCCACGAGGATCGGCGCGGGGGCATTGATCGTCATCGAGGTGGAGATGCCGTCGAGCGGGATGTCGTCGAAGAGCGTCTCCATGTCGGCCAGGCTGTCGATCGCCACGCCCACCTGCCCGACCTCGCCCGCCGCCATCGGGTGGTCCGAGTCGTAGCCGGTCTGCGTCGGCAGGTCGAACGCTGTCGAGAGCCCCGTCTGCCCGTTGGCGAGCAGCTCACGGAAGCGCTCGTTGGTCTCCTCGGGCGTCCCGAAACCGGCGTACTGGCGCATGGTCCACAGCCGCCCGCGGTACATCGTCGGCTGCACGCCGCGCGTGAACGGGTACTGGCCCGGGAACCCGATGTCATCGAGGTAGTCGACACCCTCGACGTCGAGCGGGGTGTAGAAGCGCTGGGCCTCGGCCGAGGAGGTCTCGAACGTCTGGCGTCGCTCCGGGAAGCGGCCCAGCACCTTGGCCAGCGGGCCCTCTTCCCACGTCCCCTGCGCGTCCTGGATCGCCGTGGCTTCTTCCGGCTTCATCATGGTTCTGCTCCTCGGACCCTGGCGCCCGCCCCGATGCTGCCTCGGCTAGCGCAGCTCGTCGATCATGACGAGCGCGTCGCCGCGGATCACCTCGGTGCCGTCCTGGTTCGTGACGTTGGTGTTGAGCGAGACCTGGTTGCGCTCGGTGTTCACGGCCGTGGCCTCGACGCTCGCGGTGAGCGTGTCGCCGGGCGAGACGGGGGCGCGGAACTGGAGGTTCTGCCCCAGGTAGATCACAACCGCCTCCGGCGCGAGCCGGGTGCCGAGCGCCGCCGAGATCACGCCGGCGGCGAGGATGCCGTGGGCAATCGGCGCCTTGAAGCGCGTGCGCGCCGCGTACTCGGCGTCGCTGTGCAGCGGGTTCGTGTCGCCGGAGACATCGGTGAACTTTGCGATGTCCTCCTCGGTCACGGTCTTCTCGAAGGTCACCGTCGTGCCGACGGTCACGCCCTGGACGTCATCAGCCATCGTCATCCCCTCGCCTGCCGCGCCCTCGCGGGCGCGTGTACTCCTCGCAAGCCGCGAAGTCGCGATGAGCATAGCGGGAATCGCGCCCACGCGGGACGCCCCACCGTGTTCAGCGCGCTATACGCCATCATCCGTCCCCGCCTGAGAGAAGTTGGTGATCGCGACTTCGCCCTCGGGGAACTCGGCGACGATCCGCAGGCGCCCCCCCATCGCTTCGATATAGGAGCGCAAGCTGGAGACGTAGATGTCCGCCCGCTGCTCCAGCTTCGCGATCGCAGGCTGGCTCACGTGCAATGTCTCCGCAAGTTCCTGCTGCGTGAGCGCACGCGCACGGCGCAGCTCGTGCAACGGCATCTCGGCCAGCAGCTCGCGCTTCATCGCCTCGATGCGCTGGCGGCGCTCCGGCGTGAAGTCACTCGTCAGTTCGCGGAACGGCTGACGTCCACTCATTCGATCAGTCCCTCCTGGCGCAGCTCGCCCAGATGCTCATCGTAGAGTCGATCCGCGAGAGGCACGTACTGCTCATAGAAGCGGTCGTTACCGGTCTTGTCGCCACCAATGAGCAGAATCGACGTGCGCCTCGGATCGAATGCGTAGAACACGCGGATTGGCCGTCCTGTACTCTGCACGCGCAGTTCGCGCATCCCTCCATGCCGCGAGCTGCGCACGTCCGATGAGTAGGGGTGGGGTAAGTTGGGGCCGTACTCCATGAGCAACTCGACCCGGGCAACTATGGAGTCCTGTTGCCCAACTGACAGGTCCTGCCACCACGTCCCGAACTCATCCGTGAACTCGACCTCCCACGGCATGGCCCCAGTATATGACTATTGAGGCATAACGGGTGGTCTCGGTTCGGTCGGCTTGCCGGGACGTGGCGTATTCCGCAGCATTTAATCGTTGATTACAAAAAAATGCGAAAAAAGATTGACCCAGCCTGCGCAGCCGCGATAATGGATGTACGGACCACGCACTCTCGGCGGAGGACGTGTGACCGGCCCCCTGGGCGGGGAAACCGAGCCGAATGCACCAGCGGGACCCCCTCGCGCCGACGCGCGAGGAGAGCGTACGCGGTGCGGCTGAAGGGGCGCATGGAGCGCGCACGCGACGAACTGATTCGCATCCTCCACGAGCGCGGTGACGGCTCCGTCGCCCACCTCGCCGAGGCCATGGGCATGTCCCAGGGCTCGGTGCGACGTCACCTCGACATCCTCGGCGCGGACGGGCTGATCGAGACCCGCCAGGAGCGCCGCCCGCGCGGCCGCCCCCTCACCGTCTACTCGCTGAGCGAGGCCGGCGAGGAGCGCTCGTCCGCAGCGCACTACGCGCGCCTGCTGGAGCACGTCTACCCCGCCCTGACCAGCCTCGACACCGGCGAGGTCTCGGGGCAGGCCGGCGCCGCAATCCTGTGGCGCATCTTCGAGTCCGTCGCCGAGCGCGTCGCCAGCGAGCAGGCGCCGTTCGTACGCAGCGAGGAGCTGCCGAACCGCATCACGGAGGTCGTCTCCGTGATGAGCGAGGTCGGCGTCCTGCACGACGCTGTCGACGAGGGCGACGCCTTCCGGCTCAGCAACATCGGCTGCCCCTGCCGCTCGACGGCCCTCGAGACCGACGCGGCCTGCGAGGCGGACCGGTACAGCATCGAGCTGCTGGTGGGCGCCCCGGTCGAGCAGGTCGCGACCATCGCGGGCGGCTCGAACTGCTGCGAGTACATCGTGAGAAAACCCGCCGAAGGGGGCGGAGCATCGGCCCCGGCGTTTGGCGCGCCGGAGCCCCGCGCATCGGGAAGACAGCCATCGCAACGCGGAAGAGTGGAGTTGCTGTGAGCGAAGCGAACGGGCAGGAGTCCGCACAACCGCTGCTGGAGGTCCGCGACCTCCGCGTGAGCGTGGCCGCGGACCCGGAAATCGAGATCGTCAGGGGCGTCGACCTCACGGTGCGGCCCGGCGAGGTGCATGCGCTGATGGGGCCGAATGGCTCGGGCAAGAGCACGCTCGCGAACGCCATCGCCGGCAGCCCCGAGTACGCCGTCGACGGCGGCGAGGTCCACTTCCAGGGCGAGGACATCACCGAGTCCACCGCCGACGCGCGCGCGCGCATGGGCATGTTCCTCTCGTTCCAGTACCCCACCCCCATCCCCGGCGTGACGATGGTCAACCTGCTGCGCATGGCCATGAAGGCCCGCAGCGGCGAGGAGCCCCCCGCGCGCGAGTTCCTCGGACAGCTCCGCGAGGTGCTCCAGACGCTCCGCATCGAGGAGGACTTCGCCCGCCGTTACGTCAACGACGGCTTCTCCGGCGGTGAGAAGAAGCGCGCCGAGATCCTCCAGCTCGGCATGCTCAAGCCGCAGCTCGCCATCCTCGACGAGACCGACTCCGGCCTCGACGTGGACGCGCTGCGTACCGTCGCCGAGGGCGTGAACGCGCTGCACAACCCGAAGATGGGCATCCTGCTCATCACCCACTACCAGCGCATCCTCAACTACATCACGCCGGACTTCGTGCACGTGCTGGTCGACGGCCGCATCGTCCGCTCAGGCGGCGCCGACCTCGCACACCGCATCGAGGCCGACGGCTACGACCCGATCCTGCAGGAGCTCGGCGAACCCGCCGGGGCGGCCACCTAGTGCCGGCCGTGGGGCCAGCGACGCAACAAGCGAACGAAGCGAGGGGCCAACGATGACAACCGTGAACCCGAAGGCACGCGAGGCCGTCGGCGAGTACCAGTGGGGCTTCCACGACACCGAGGCGCCGCTCTTCCGCGCCGACAAGGGGCTGGACGAGGAAGTCGTGCGCCAGATCTCCGGGCTCAAGGACGAGCCGGAGTGGATGCGCGAGTTCCGCCTCGAGTCGCTCCGCACTTTCTTCGAGAAGGAGGACCCGACCTGGGCCGGCAGCCCCGACCTCCTCGACGCGATCGACTTCGACGCCATCACCTACTACGTCCGCGCGACCGACCGCGACTCGACGGACTGGGATGATGTGCCCGAGTACATCAAGGACACCTTCGACAAGCTCGGCATTCCGGAGGCGGAGCGCCAGTTCCTGGCCGGCGCGGGCGCCCAGTACGACTCCGAGGTGGTCTACCACAACATCCGCGAGGACCTCGCCAAGCAGGGCGTGGTCTTCCTTGGGATGGACCAGGGGCTCGCCGAGTACGGCGACCTGGTGGAGGAGCACTTCGGGACCGTGGTGCCGCCGGGGGACAACAAGTACGCCGCGCTGAACAGCGCCGTCTGGTCCGGCGGCTCCTTCATCTACGTGCCGCCGGGCGTGCACGTCGAGGTGCCGCTACAGGCCTACTTCCGCATCAACACCGAGAGCATGGGCCAGTTCGAGCGGACGCTGATCATCGCGGACGAGGGTTCCTACGTGCACTACGTCGAGGGCTGCACCGCGCCTATCTACAGCACCGACTCGCTGCATTCGGCCGTGGTCGAGATCATCGTCAAGAAGGACGCCCGCGTCCGCTACACGACGATCCAGAACTGGTCGAACAACGTCTACAACCTCGTCACCAAGCGCGCCGTCGCGTACGAGAACGCGGTGATGGAGTGGGTCGACGGCAACATCGGCTCGAAGCTCACGATGAAGTACCCGTCGGTCTACCTGATGGAGCCGGGCGCGCACGGCGAGATCCTGTCGCTCGCGTTCGCCGGGGACGGGCAG
Source organism: Chloroflexota bacterium (assembly GCA_009837285.1). Classification (GTDB taxonomy): domain Bacteria; phylum Chloroflexota; class Dehalococcoidia; order UBA2979; family UBA2979; genus VXMT01. The sequence goes on from VXTU01000045.1 coordinate 15,067, forward strand.
CATCAGGACGCGGGTGGCAAGGTCATCCACGTCGCGCCCGACACCTCGTCGGCCATCGTCTCCAAGTCCGTCTCGCGCGGCACCGGCCGCACGTCCTACCGCGGCCTGCTCAAGGTCGAGGAGGGCGCCGAGGGCTCCACGTCCACGGTGCGCTGCGACGCGCTGCTGCTGGACGAGCACTCCCGCTCCGACACCTACCCGACCATGGAGGTGGACGAGGAGCGCGTGAACATCGGCCACGAGGCCTCGGTCTCCAAGCTCGGCGACGACCAGCTCTTCTACCTGATGTCGCGCGGGCTGACGGAAGAAGAGGCCGGCAAGATGGTCGTCAACGGCTTCGTCGAGCCGATCGTCAAGGAGCTGCCGATGGAGTACGCCATCGAGCTCAACCGCCTCATCGAGCTCCAGATGGAAGGCTCGGTCGGCTAGCGCCGGCCCCTATACGCACGGGACGCCCATGACGACCGACGCCGGCACCACCACCGACCGCTACGCCGAGGCCGCCGTGATCGCCGCAGCCGACGGGCGCGGCGAACCCGGCTGGCTGCGTGACCGCCGCGCCGAGGCCGCACGCGCCTTCGACGCGACTCCGCTGCCCACGCGTGCACTGCGCCCGTGGCGCTACACGGACGTGACCGGGCTCGACTTCGGGGCCTTCGCGCCCACCGCGGCCGCCTTGAGCATCGATGCCTCCGTGCCCGACGGAGCGTACACCGGGACCATCCGGGACGCCCTCGGCGCCCACGAGGCGCTCCTGCGCGACGGCCTCGGCTCACTCACGCCGGCGACGGAGGGCAAGTTCCAGGCGGCCAACGCAGCGCTGTGGGACGACGGCGTGCTCGTGCACGCACCCGCGCGCACCGTCTTCGAGGAGCCTGTCCTCGCCGAGCTCGACGTGCCCGAGGGCGACGCCGCGGTCTTCCCGCGCGTGCTCGTCGTCGCCGGCGAGCAGGCCGAGGTGACCGTGGTGCTGCGCCTGCGCTCGACCGACGCGCCGCTGCTCGCGGCGGGCGTGGTCGAGATCGAGGCCGCGCAGGCAGCTCGCGTACGGCTGCTCATCGACGACCGCTGGGGCGCCGACACGCAGGACTACACCACCGTCCGTGCGCGCCTCGGTCGCGACGCCGACCTGCAGGTCGCCTCGCTCGCCATCGGCGGGCGCGTGATCAAGCAGACCGTCGAGGTCACACTGGAGGGCGAGGGCGCCAACTCGGCTATCCGCGCCGTCGCGCTCGGCGACGAAGACCAGCACTTCGACTTCGTCACGCTCCAGGACCACACCGGCCCACGCACCACCTCGGACGTCGAGGTGAAGGCGGCGCTCGCCGGAGCGTCGCGCTCGATCTACTACGGCATCACGCGTGTCGGCGAGGACGCCGCGGGCGCCGAGGCGAATCAGCAGAACCGCAACCTGCTGCTCTCGAACTCCTCGAAGGCCGACTCCGACCCGGTGCTCGAGATCCTGACGGCCGACGTGATCCGCTGCGGCCACGGGGCGACCGTGGGGCCGGTGGACGAGGAGGCGCTGTTCTACCTCCAGAGCCGCGGCCTCGACCGCCGCACCTCGCTGCAGCTCCTCGTGAGCGGCTTCTTCCAGACCGTGTTGCGCGACATCCGCCTCGACGGCGTCGCCGAAGAGCTCGAGGAGACGGTGTTCGCCAAGCTGGCGCGGGCCGAGCTGTAAGCCCGGCCCCATGGAAGGTTGCGCCCGTGCCGCGTGAGCGCGTCGCCTCGGTTTCCGAGATCCCCGAAGGCGAGGTACGCGTGGTGACCTGCGCAAGCGGCCGCTCGCTCGCGATGAGCAACGTCGAGGGCGAGCTCTTCGCCATCGACAACGTCTGCACTCATGACGACGGCCCGCTCGGCGAGGGGCGGCTGCGCGGCGGCCGCGTGATCTGCCCGCGCCACGGCGCGGCCTTCGACGCACGCACCGGCCGCGCACTCACGCTGCCGGCCGTGCGCGGTGTGAGCGCCTACGACGTGAGCATCGACGGCAACGACGTGCTCGTGGACTGCGAGGCGCCATCGTGACCACCTCGGGCGACGGCGTCGGCTCCTCCGCGTACGCGTTCGACGTCGAGCGCATCCGCCGCGACTTCCCCGTGCTCAAGCGCGAGGTCAACGGGCACCCGCTCGTATACCTCGACAACGCGGCCACCTCGCAGCGGCCCGTGCAGGTGATGGCCGAGATCACGCGCTTCTACCGCGACAGCAACGCCAACATCCATCGCGGCGTGCATACGCTCTCCGTCGAGGCCACCGATCAGTACGAGGGCGTGCGCGAGAAGGTGCGCGCCTTCATCGGCGCGCCGTCAGCGTCCGAGATCATCTTCACCCGCAACACCACGGAGTCGATCAACCTCGTAGCGCACGCATGGGCGCGCGCGTTCCTCGAGGAAGGCGACGAAGTGGTGATCTCGGAGATCGAGCACCACTCCAACATCGTGCCGTGGCAGATGCTCCGCGACGAGCGCGGCATCGTGCTGCGCCATATCCCGATGCTCGACGACGGCACGCTCGACCTCGACGCTGCCCGCAAGCTCATCAACCCGCGCACGAGGCTGCTGGCCATCACGCTGATGTCGAACGCCCTCGGCACCATCGTCCCCGTCGCCGAGCTGGCCGACCTGGCGCACGCACGAGGTGCGCGCGTGCTGGTCGACGCCGCGCAGGCCGCGCCACACCTGCCGATCGATGTCGGCGAGCTGGGCGCGGACTTCCTGGCGTTCTCCGCCCACAAGATGCTCGGCCCGACCGGCGTGGGCGTGCTGTGGGCGCGCGGCGAGCTGCTCGAAGCGATGCCCCCGTTCCTCGGCGGCGGCGACATGATCGCCACCGTCTCGCTCACCGAGTCGACGTGGAACGAGGTGCCCCACAAGTTCGAGGCCGGCACCCCCAACGTCGGCGGCGTCGTGGCCTTCGGCACCGCCATCGACTACCTGCAGGCACTCGACATGGAGCGCGTCCGCGCGCACGAGCGCGAGCTAACCGGCTACGCACTCAGCACGCTCGCGCGCGTGCCGGGCGTGACGCTGCACGGCCCCCTCGACCCGGACCTGCGGGGGGGCGTCGTCTCGTTCAGCCTGGAGGGGGTCCACCCGCACGACGTCGGGCAGGTGCTCGACAGCCGCGGCGTGGCGATCCGCGCCGGGCACCACTGCGCGCAGCCGGTGATGTTGCGGCTCGGCATCCCCGCCACCGCGCGCGCGTCGTTCTACATCTACAACACCCGCGACGAGGTTGACGCGCTGGAGGAAGCCGTCCGCGAGACCGCGAGCTACTTCGGCGTCGTCCCCAGCGCGACGACGGGTTGACGATGACCAGCGCCGCCCTCGACGACCTCTACCGCGAGATCCTGCTCGACCACTACCGCAGCCCGCGCAACCGCGGCCGCCTCGACGCCCCCACGGCCAGCGCGGACGGCGCGAACCCGCTCTGCGGCGACGAGATCACGCTCGACGTGGTGGTCGACGACGGCGGCAACGTCGTCGACGTTGCGTTCGAGGGCTCGGGCTGCTCGATCTCGCAGGCGTCGAGTTCGATGATGACCGGGTACGTGAAGGGGCGGCCCGCCAAAGAGGCCCTCGCCGGCGTCGACGCGTTTCAGCGCATGATGGTCGACGGCGAGCCGCTCGACGAAGAGTTCGGCGACATCGAGGCGCTGTCGGGCGTGCGCAAGTTCCCGGTGCGGGTAAAGTGTGCATCGCTCGCCTGGAAGACCCTCGAGCAAGCGCTGACCGCCGAGGAAAACCAGGCCGATCCCGTCACGACGGACGAGAGGAGCATGACGACATGACCGACGCGACCACCGTGGAGCGACCCAGTGTCGAGACGCTGCGCGAGATCCTGCGCGACATCCAGGACCCCGAGCTGCGCATGAGCATCGTCGACCTCGGCCTCGTCTACCACGTCGACATCGACGACGACGGGCTCGTCACCATCGACCTCACGCTCACCACGCCCGCCTGTCCGATCGGCCCCATGCTGCAGGGGCAGGCGTACCACATGCTCACGCAACTCGAAGGCGTCGAGGATGTCGAGGTGAACCTGGTGTGGGACCCGCCGTGGGACCCGAAGACGATGGCCTCGGAAGAGGTCCGGATGCAGCTCGGGATCTGGTAGGACCC
>VXTU01000001.1 GCA_009837285.1 Chloroflexota bacterium
CCCTCACCCTCTCCCCCCACAGGGGGGCGAGGGGATCAGAGGGGAGGGAGAGCCGATCGGAGTCAGAGCATCGCGTCGTCGTCCACCACCGAGCGGGCGAGGTCAATGTCGTCCGCGCTGAGCGCGATCGTCGCGTGGCCACCGTGGCGGTTGAGGATGTGCATGCTCTGGATGTTCACCCCGGCGTCGCGGAACCGCGCCGAGAGCTTCGCCAGCGCGCCGGGTTCGTCGACGAGGCGCACGATCAGCGCATCGTCCGCGACGGCCCGGTAGCCCGCCGCCGACAGCGCGAGGAGCGCGCCGTCGTCGTTGTCGGTAGTGATGATCACCATCCCGTGGTCACCGACCCCCTCGGTGTCGAGGGACTGGATGTTGATGTCTCGTTCGGCGAGCGCGGCGGTGATGCCGGCGATCACGCCGACTTCGTTCTTGGTGCTCACGATGATGCGCTGCATGGGGTCCTCTCGGTCGCGGGCTACGTGCTCAGGCCGGACGCGCCACGGAGCGCGCGGCGACGACTTCGTCGGCAAGCTGGTCGATCTGCTCGCGGGTGACGTGACCCATCGTGATGAGGTGCGCGATGCCCTCGTAGGGCGCGAGCTGCCACTTCTCGATGATGTCCGCGGGCGGCCGCGGGAATACGACGGTGACTGAGTTCCTGTTGCGCCACGCCGGGACGCCCAGGCTGTTGAACCGCTCGACGGCGTACGCGGCCACGTCGAGCATCCCGGCGACGAGGTCGCGGAAGCCCTCGATGCCGTATTGCTCCCACGCCAGCCACAGCATCAGCGGCGTGATGCCGTTTCGCGAACCGGTGAGCGTCGTGTCCATCACACCCACGTACTCCACCGAGCGGGCGATGCGTGCGACGTACTCGTTGCGGGTCAGCGCGACGCCGCAGGGAATCGGCGCGCCGATGAGCTTGTGGCCGCTGATCGAGATGCTGTCGAAGCCGTCCTCGAACGTGTACGGCTGCGGGTCGTCGACGAACGGCAGGATCATCCCGCTGAGCGCCGCGTCGCCGTGGATGTAGTGCCGCGTGATCGCGAGGTCGTCGAAGATCTCCCGCACGCGGCTCACATCGTCGATGGCGCCTTTCATCGTGGTGCCGATGTTGGCCATGAAGATCGCTGGGACGTCGCGGTTGATGCGGATCGACTCGTGTAGGTCGTCGTAGTCGATCTCACCGTTCGCCTGGCTCTTGATCATGATGTTGCGAGTCCTGAGGACGCGCGTGATCTTGAGGATGCTGTAGTGGGTGTCCTCCGAGAAGTAGACGATGCCGTCCGGGAACAGCTCGCGGGCGAGGAACATGCCGTACATGTTGCCCTCGGTGCCGCCGTTGGTGACGTAGCCCCACGCGTCGTGCGGTGGCAGGCGCATCAGGTCGCTGAAGCGCCGGATGACTTCCCGTTCGATCTCGTGGGTGTTGGTCGAGAAGTTGCTGTCGTGGAACGGGTCGCCGACGTTGTTCACGTTGTAGCTCAGGAACGGCAGCAAGGCGGAATAGTCAAAGTCCTGGTTGGTGGGGTAGCCGAGGAAGTGCCCGGCGAGGTCGTCGAACCTTGACTGCAACTCGTCCAGGCGCTGCCGGGTCGTGGCCTGCAACTCGGTCATGGTGAGGCCTCCCATGTGCGGAAGAGCGGCGGCTTCATCGCGCCGTCTTCACCTATCAGGCTATCGCCGGGAAGGGGCGGTTGCCTAGACTGGATGAGCACCGGGTGCCGGGTGGTGTAACGGTAGCACAGGGGACTTTGGATCCCTTGATGGAGGTTCGATTCCTCCCCCGGCAGCCATAACTGACCGTACTGCGAACTCGCCGGGGCCGCTGAGGCCGCCGCAGCGGACCGACGCCACCCCTACCGCCACGTCCGGCGAGGCGGCGGCCAGGGGTTGAAGCGGCCGTGTGGCGGGCCCTGGTGGCAGTACCCGCGCCCCCCGGCGCAGGCCTAGCCTAGGGGGGCGGCGGCAGCGAGTCCTCGTCCACGCAGGACAGCCGGTCGAGATCGAGCCCGCGCACGTTGAACGCGTATCCCTCGAGGTCGGAGAACGGCGGTTCGCCGAAGATGATTTGCACCGCCCAGGACCTGTAGATGGCGTCGAGGACAGAGGCGACCGGGAACCAGGCGTACATCCTGTCTCCGGGGACCGTGCTATCTCCGAGGGACCTGCTCCACGGGTACTCCGTCGGGATCCACTCTGAGCCGTTGTTCAGTCGCAGCGCTCCCGGAACCGTCTCAAGGCCTGGATCAGGGCTCCAGGCGTACATCAGGACGTACACCTGTAGATGCTCACCGAGGCATTCCACGACGAGATCCGCGACATCCCAGAGCGAAGAGACATGAGCCCGGAGACCGTCGTCGTCGTATTGCCATTCGGCCAGCGCATCAGGCGGGATGTCCATCGTGTCGCGAGGAGCGAGGACCGGGGCTGGCGTCGGTGTCGGGCGGGCCGGAAGTGAGGCCGCGTCCACGCAAGGTAGCCGGTCGACCTCGAGCCCGCGCACATTGAACGCGTGTCCGTAGATCACGGCGTACGGCGGGCCGAAGTCGAGCATCATGGCCCATGAGACGTAGATGGTGTGCAGGAACGCCTCCGCGTCAGGCGGGTGCATCCTGGGGCCCCGAGGGCTGGCGGATCTGGTCCACAGCTCACCAAGCGGCCACCCCGATTGGTCGCCGTCCAGGATCATCGACGCATGAAGGTGGCCTGGATCGGGTATGAAACTGTAGATGTCGATGTACGCCTCGAGCTCCCCCGAAGAGCAGTCCAGGACGATATCGGCATACTCCCAGAGCGAGGAGAGCTCCGCCCGTGGGCTCGCGTCGTCGTACTGCCATTCCGGCTCGGCGTTTTGCGGAATCCCCATGTAGCGGGGCGCGCTCCCAGCCGTAACGGTCACGGGCTCCTCGGGCGTCGGTGTGACGGTGCCGTCGTGGTCGGGGTCGACTGGACCCATCTCCTCGTTGCACGCGAGCAAGAGGCACGCGGCGACCAGCGGCAAGACCCTCAGGATGGCAGCCAAGACAGTCTCCCTCCTCTGTAGTCATACGTTCATTCCGTCCACACGGTTCCCCCCTGCGCGCCAGGCCGGGCCCGGCCGGCCCGTCACGCTGGGGTCCAGTGGCTCGGCGGCCAGGTGTTGAAGGGGCCGGCCGAGAAGGCCCGTCCCGTCACGAACCCCGTCGCGACCATGCCCTCGGACGTGTGCCGGGCCGCTCTACGGCGTCAGGTGCTATCTTCCGTTCCCGACCACTCACACCGATGCCCGCGGAAGGGGCGCAACATGAAGATCGGCGTCATCTCAGACACCCACATCCCCTCGATGGGTCCCGAGCCCCCGCACCAGGTGATCAAGGCGTTCGAGGGCGTCGACATGATCGTCCACGCCGGAGACATCTACGCCGACTCCTGCCTGGAGTGGCTGGGCCGCATCGCGCCCGTCGAGTCGGCCAAGTCGCGCTTCGCCGCCGTCGCCGAGGGCGCCCCGCGCACCGGCACCACGCTCGTGCTGGACCTCGAAGGCCGCAAGGTCGGCGTGGTGCACAAGCTGGAGCTGCTTCCCATTGTCGACGAGATCTACCCGGGCTCGCTCTCCAAGTACCCGGAGGACCAGGACCTCGAGGACGAACTTGTCGCTGTCTTCGGCGAGCCGGTGGACATCGTGATCTTCGGCTACACGCACGAGGCGATGGTGGAGACCTTCCGCGACGTGCTCTTCGTGAACCCCGGCAGCACCTCGATGATCAAGCAGAGCATGCTGCTCGGCCACGTTGCCGTCCTCGACCTCAACGACGATGGCAGCGCGGAGGCGGAGGTCATCTACCTGGGCGATATCGAGGACTAGCCCGCGTCGTAGACGGGCGCCCGCGCGGGCGGCCTCAGTGGGCGGCTGCTAGAGTGTCGGGCGCGCCGGGAGGAGCCTGCGCATGACCGGCATCATGCCCCTCGACGATGTGCGCGTGCTCGACCTGTCGCGCTACACGTCGGGGCCGTTCTGCACCCGCGTCCTGGGCGACTACGGCGCCGACGTGATCAAGGTCGAGCAGCCCGGCACGGGCGACCCGGCACGGGCGCTCCCGCCGTTCTACGAAGACGAGCCCGGCCTCGAACGTAGCGGGCTGTTCCTGTTCCTCAACACCAACAAGCGCAGCGTGACGCTGGACCTCAAGACCGAGCGCGGGCGCGAGATCGCCCTGCAGCTCGCGGCGAGCTCGCAGGTGGTCATCGAGAACTTCGCGCCGGGCACGCTCGACCGCCTGGGGCTCGGCTTCGACGCGCTGCGCGAGGTCAACCCCGCCATCGTGCTGACCTCGATCAGCAACTTCGGGCAGACAGGCCCCTACCGGGACTGGCAGGGCACCGACCTGACGCTGCTGGCCATGGGCAACATGCAGGGCTACGGCGACCCCGACTATGAGCCGCTCAAGACCGCGGGCCACCACGCCACCTACTACCCCGGCTACGTCGCCGCCCTCGCCACCTCGATGGGCCTGATGAGCGCCGAGTTCACCGGCGAGGGCGAGCACCTGGACATCAGCATCTTCGAGACGCACACGCACTCGGTCGACGGCCGGCTCGGGCGTCTGCTCGCCTACCAACACAACGGCCGGCTGGTCGGCCGAGCGGGCATGGCCGGCGCGATCGGGAGCGGCATCTTCCCGTGCGCGGACGGGTACTTCGGGCTCAACGCCGGCGCCGGCCTGGTGCAGCGCATGATCCGCATGGTCGGGCGGGAGGACCTGCTGGAGCACCCCGACTGGTCTACGGTCGCCGAGCTCTCCAGGGCGGAGCGCGCGATCGAGTTCCAGGGGATCCTCATCCCCTGGCTGCTGGAGCGCACCAAGGAAGAGGTGCGCTCCGAGTGCGAGCGCTTCGGCGTCCTCGGCGGCCCGCTCAACACCATCGACGACCTGTTCCAGGACCAGAACTTCCAGGCCCGGGAGTTCTTCCAGGAGATCGACCACCCGACGACCGGCCCCGTCCAGTACCCGGGATTCCACGCGGTGCTGCACCGCGACGAGCCGATGCCCGAACGCCAGCGCGCCCCGCTCCTGGGCGAACACACCGACGAGGTGCTCGCGGAGCTCGGCGTGGAACCCGGCGAAGTCGAGGCGCTGCGCGCCTCGGGCGTGGTCTAGCGGGAGGAGCGCGCACATGACGTCACCATCCTCCGGCAACGGCCGACTCCCCCTCGAAGGCATCCGCATCGTGGACTTCACCGTCGTGTGGGCCGGCCCCTACGGCACGATGCAGCTCGCGGACTGGGGCGCGGAGATCATCCGCGTCGAGTCGGTCCACCACTTCGCGCCTCAGACGCGCGGACTGATCGCGCGCCCGCCGGATGAGTTCGCGGAGAACAGCGCGAACCAGGGCGGCGGCTACCCCGACGACCTGCTGGGCGACCGGCCGTGGAACCGCGGCCCGTACTTCAACAACCACGGCCGCAACAAGCGCTCGGTCACGCTCCACCTCGGGACACCCGAGGGCCAGGCCGCGCTCGACCGCCTGATCGAGAACTCGGACGGGCTGATCGAGAACAACCTGCCGCCGAACATCGAGAAGCAGGGCATCACCTGGGAGCGCGTCTCGGCGGTCAACCCGCAGATGGTCATGTTGCGCGTGCCGGCGTTCGGCCTCGAGGGTCCGTACCGCGGCTACCGCACCTGGGGGAACCACATGGAGGCGCTGCTCGGCCATCCGGTGCTGCGCTCCTACCCGCAGCTCAGCCTGGACTACGCCCCCATGGCCGTGCCCTCGGACGCCGCGTCCGGGATCGGCGGCGCGCTGGCGTTCGTGATGGGCCTGCGCCAGCGTCGCAAGACGGGCGAGGGCCTCATGATCGAGGCGGCGACGGCGGAGAACTTCGTCCCGTTCCTCGGCGACTTCATCATGGACTACAGCATGAACGGCCGCGTCCACGAGCGCCTCGGCAACACGCACCCCACGATGGCGCCGCACAACGTCTACCCCTGCTGGGGCACCGACCGCTGGATTGCCATCGCCGTCCGGTCCGAGGACGAGTGGGCGCGCCTCTGCAAAGTGATGCACCAGCTCCACCTCGAGGACGACCCTCGCTTCGCCACGATGGAGTCGCGCCACGAGCACCGTGACGCCCTGGACGCTCGCATCGCCGAGTGGACGGCCATCAAGGATGCGTACTGGGTCATGGAACGCCTGCAGATCGAGGGCGTCCCCGCGGGCGTCGCGATGCACGAGCGCGACGCGCTGGAGAACCGGCAGCTTGGCGCGCGCGACTTCTGGCGCACCATCAGCCACCCGGAAGCCGGCACGCAGCGTCACGTCGGCCCGCTGTGGCGCACGACTGGCAACAATCCTGGCTCCGCCCGCCACGCCCCTCGGCTCGGCGAGGACAACGAGTACGTCTACAAGGAAGTGATGGGCTACTCCGACGAGGAGTACGCCGACTTCGAGCGCGCCGGGCACATCGGCATGGACTACGACCCCTCGGTGGCCTAGATGGACATCAGGCGGTTCCTGGTCGAGACCTTCGTGGAGCCGGCCCTGAACGTCCGGGACTATGAGGCGCCGCTCGGCAAGAAGCTGCGACTTTACGCTCGCAATAACTGGATCAAGATACGGACGCTCTCGCTGTGCTGCGGCAACCACGGCGAACCCGGCTGCTGACGCATTGACCACGAGTCCGGTTCGGGCTCACATCATCACCACCACCATGACGACGAGTAAGCGGCGCACCGTTCGTCCGGGCTATCAGGCACACATATGACGGCGCAATTCCGGCGGCTTCGTTCTTTCCGTTTGTTATTGGATTAAGTGGCGGTTCCTGCGTACACTCGCGCCATCAGAATCCGCGGACAAGCAGGGGGCTACCGATGCCGAAGTTCACTCGTATGGAACCATCTGACGTGCTGATCGGCCGAGCCAGGTCAGCAGCAGCAGAACGTGCGCAATATGTCGAGGCCGTCAGCGGCTCGGACGCAGGCAAGATCGAGCTCGGACGCGGCGAGAATCCGAGCAGGGTGAAGCGCCTGCTCTCAGAAGCCGCCAGGGAAGCAGGGACGAAGGTGCGGTCCTCGTGGGAGGACAAGTCCCAGCGTGTCCTGCTCTGGAAGAAGGTCGGCCGCTAGCACCACCCGCCCACAGGCACGGCCGCGTTCCCGGTTACTACGCCGCTCCGGCAGAGCGATCGAGGCGCACAAGCCGCGTCACTCACGCGGCTTGCCGACGAGCATGTGCGCAACGAAGAAGCCCCGGTTCTACCGGGGCTTTCTGCTCCGCTCGGACTGACGGTTGTGAGCGCCTCGTGGGGAGGCGCTCTACTCGGTCCGGTTACTCCGGACTCTGGGCCGGGGTGCGACCCTTACGACTCGCGCCGTGTCGGGCGCTTCTTGGCGAGTCCGCGCAGGTATGGGTTGGAGGGGTTCGCCGGGAACTCTCGTGTCTCCCCGCATCCCTTGCAGCGGCCCGGCACTCCCCCGCCTGACGGCTCCGACAGAATCCAGTGATGGACGTGATCTTCCGTCGTCACGCCGCGAGCCTCTGCTGCCACGGTTTCCCCCTCACCAACGTTCCTCGCCTCGCGCGGCTACCGCTGCTCTCGCGAGCCGCCTGCCGGCCACCGCGCAACGATGGTTCCCGCGCATAGTGCCATACGTGTCCAGCCCCTCGCGAGCGATCGGCGCGATGCTCCACCGCGTCTCGTGCCGCGTCCATAACGGTGATAGGCGATACATTAGCGGACAATCCGATCGCCACCCGGCGATCGCACACCCGGACACACCAAACAGGGAGCTCCAGACAGTGACCGATCGCGGCATCATCCTGTGGTTCACCGGCCTCTCGGGCGCCGGCAAATCAACGCTCGCCGAACAGCTTGCGCCCGTCCTCTCCGCCCGAGGCCGCAACGTCGAGGTCCTCGACGGCGACGAGGTGCGGACCAACCTGTCGAAGGGGCTCGGGTTCTCCAAGGAGGACCGCGACACCAACATCCGGCGCATCGGATACGTCGCGAGGCTGCTCTCGCGCAACGGCGTGGCCGTGATCACCGCCGCGATCTCTCCTTACGCGGCCATCCGCGACGAGGTCCGCGCCAGCATCGCCGACGAGCCCTGTGAGTTCGTCGAGATCCACGTCGACTGCTCGATCGAGGAGCTGACGCGCCGCGACGTGAAGGGCCTGTACGAGAAGGCCATCCGCGGCGAGATCGAGAACTTCACCGGCATCTCCGACCCCTACGAGGCGCCCGAGGACCCGGAGGTGCGGGTCAATTCCGAGACGCAGAGCGAGGACGAGTCGCTGGGCGACATCGTCGGCTACCTCGAGTCCCGCGACCTGATCGCCGCGGGGGATGCATCATGAGCCCGGACACGTCCCAGCTCGTCCCGCCGCACGGCGGCGCGCTGCGCGAGCTGCTCACCACCGGCGAGGAGGCCGCGGCGCTCGCCGCGCAGGCGACCGAGTTGCCGGTGCTGTGCCTCGGCGCGCGTCAGGTCACCGACCTCGAGCTGCTCTCCGTGGGCGCGCTCAGTCCCCTCGGCGGCTTCATGGACGAGGCCGACTACCGGGCGGTGATCGAGGGCATGTGCCTGGCGGACGGCACCGTCTGGAGCGTGCCCATCACGCTCCCCGTGACCGCCGAACGGGCAGCCGAGCTCGCGGGCAAGCAGATCGCACTCGCCGCGGAAGACGGCACGCTCCTCGCGGTGATGGACGCCGGCGAAGCGTACTCCTACGACCGCGAGCGGGAAGCGGAGAAGGTGTACCGCACCGCCGACCCCGCGCATCCGGGCGTCGAGGCGGTCAACGAGCAGGCCGACATGCTGCTCGGAGGGCCGGTCCGCGCCTTCGCGCTCCCGCCGGACCCGGAGTTCCCCGAGCACCGGCTGACCCCGGCGCAGACCCGTGCCGCCTTCGCCGAGCGCGGCTGGAGGACCGTCGTGGGCTTCCAGACCCGCAACCCGGTGCATCGCGCGCACGAGTACCTCACCAAGGTCGCCCTCGAGGTGGTCGACGGGCTGTTGCTGCACCCCCTCGTCGGCGAGACAAAGGAAGGCGACATCCCCGCCGACGTGCGCATGGAGTGCTACCAGGTGCTGCTGGACGGCTACTACGCGCAGGACCGCGTCTTGCTGTCCGTGCTCCCGGCGTCGATGCGCTACGCCGGACCGCGCGAGGCGATCTTCCACGCGATCATGCGCCAGAACTATGGCTGCTCGCACTTCATCGTCGGCCGCGACCACGCGGGCGTGGGCGACTACTACGGCACGTACGACGCGCAGGAGATCTTCGACCAGCTCGAGCCGGGCGCGCTGGCCATCCAGCCGCTCAAGTTCGAGCACAGCTTCTACTGCGTGACATGCGAGAACATGGCCAGCTCGCACACGTGCCCGCACGGCAACGACGTCCACGTCTTCCTGTCGGGCACGCGCGTGCGCCAGATGCTCGAGGCCGGCGAGCATCCGCCGGCCGAGTTCACCCGGCCCGAGGTCGCCGCTGTGCTCGTCGAGGCCTACAGCGGGGGCGGCGCGTAGCCGTCGTGCCCTGTCGGGCGCCCTACCAGAAGACCGGCGTGCCGAGCACGACCACGGCGATGACCGTCAGGGACAGCGGCGCGCCCAGGCGAGCGTAGTCGGGGAAGCGGTAACCGCCCGGACCGTAGACCATGATGTTCGTCTGGTAGCCGATCGGCGTCAGGAATGACGCCGAGGCGGTGATGGCGATCGCGATCGCCGTGCTGCGCGCGTCGAGGCCGGCGGCCTCCGCCGCCGCGACTGCGACAGGGAACATGAGCACGGCCGCCGCGCTGTTCGTCACCAGCTCCGTCAGCACGATCGTCGCGATCACGAGCGCCAGCAGCACGCCGCGCGGCCCGAGGCCCTCGAAGGCGTCGACGATCCCCATCGCGAACTCGTCGGCGAGCCCGGACTCGCGGATGGCGGCGGCGAGCCCAAATGCAGCCGCGATGGTGACCACGACGTCGAGATCGATCGCGTTCCTCGCCTGGATCGGACTGAGCACGCGCAGCCCGACGACGGCCAGCGCGGCCAGCAGCGCAGACTCGACCAGCGTCAGCACGCCCGTGGCAGCCAGCGCGACCATCGCGACGACGATCGGGGCCACGACGAGCGCACGGCGCTGCACGCCGCGACTCGTGATCTCGCCGACACTGGACACGAGCAGGAAGTCGGGCTGCTCGGCCCACTGCATCTCGAAGTCGGCGTCGCTGATGAGCAGCAGCGTGTCGCCCACGCGCATGCGCACATCGCCGAGCTTCGCGTCGACGCGGTACCCGGCGCGGTGCACCGCCACCACCGCGGCCTGGTAGCGCCCCCGGAACTCCGAGTCTCGCAGGGTCTGGCCCACCACCGGCGACTGCTGGCCCAGCACCACCTCGTAGATCGCGCCCGTGCCGGGACCGAGCCGGGCGAGCTGGCCCTCCTCGCTCGACCGCAGGCCCAACATGCCGTGCAGGTCGACGACATCGTCGACGCGGCCAACGAAGCGCAGCCGGTCGTCGCCGCGCAGCACGGTGCGGGGCGATACCGGCCCGATGGTGTATCCCGGGCGCTCGAGCTGTACGAGGAAGACGCCGTCCAGGCTGCGCAGGCCGCCCGCCTCGACCTCGACGCCGTCGAGGCGGCCGTTGCGCTCGACCACCATCTCCACTGTGTACTCGCGCGATGCCGCGCCCAGGCTGCCTCGCGGGCCGCTCCGGTCGGGGAGCAGCAGCGGGGCGAGCGCCACGATCACCACAAGGCCGACAACGGTGAGCGGCAAGCCGAGCTTCCCGACCTCGAAGAGTCCGATCGGGTCCATCCCCGCGCTCTCGACGAGCCCCGCGACCGCCACGGTCGTCGACGTGCCGAGCACCGTCATCGTGCCCCCGAGCACGGCGGCGAAGGAAAGCGGCATCAGGTAGCGCGATGGCGGCGTCCCCTGGCGGTCGCTCCACTCGGAGACCGCGGGCGCCAGGATCGCGACGATCGAGGTGTTGCTGAGGAACGCGGATGCGACCGCAGTCGGCGCGAGGAGCCGCACGCCGGCCTGGAGGAAGCTGCGGCCGCCGCCAAGCATCGTCGAGAGCGCGGGCACGAGCGCGCCGGTCTCGTGTGCGGCTCGCGCGACGACGAGCAGCGCGCCGACGGTGAAGGGCGCGGGGTTGGCGAACCCGGCGAGCGCCTGCTCCGGCTCGGTGACGCCCGCGGCCATGAGCACCACGGCCGCCCCGAGCAGCGACACAGAGGGCGGAGCCAGCCCGCGCAGCATCACCCCGACCGTGATCGCGGTCACCGCGAGGGTCAGCCACGCCTCAGGGCTCACGCTCGCCTCGCGCCGTCACTACTAGCAGCCATGGCGCACAGGGTACGATCGCGGTCGCTCGCCCTCGACCGGTGGAGTTCGAGAGCGACCGGCCGTGCGATCAACTCGTCGCGTCTCGCCGACAAGCGCTGGGGGTTCGCGATCACCGCTGCCCGGAGACGCCGCTCGGCGCCGTACGCAGCTGTTCGTCCCGCCACTCCCGGGGCTCCGTAAGCCAAAGCAAACCACCGGCTCCCGCGAGAAAGGCCCCGACTGGGACGAGCGCCGAGGTGTCCTTCCAGACGATCTCGGGCCCGCCGCTGAGCACCACCCACTCGGTGCCGACTCCTCTCAGGGCAAGGAGGGCCATGACTAGCGAGATGGCCGCGACGACCATGGGAAGCGCGGCAAGTCGCCGCTGCGGGAGCGCCACCATGACGCCCAGAGCGGGCGTCATGAGGAAGGCGCTCCACACCACCCACGTCCCCATCCGCCAGTCACCGGAAACATAGGACGGGTGAGTAACCTGAATGACCGGGTCCGTGTAGTGCCATCGAACCTCGGCGCTCGTGAACAGCCAGTTCCCACCTACACTCTCGATTTCCGCCTTATCGAAATCAATCTGAATGACCGGTCCCCTGTCAGCCGACCACACCTCGGCGACGGGCACGAGCACGCCCGCCACTGAGAGCGCTACGCCGAGGGTCGCCAGTCCCAGGTAGAAGCGCTGCGTTGGAGTGATGGCGGCCAGGCTGCCGCGCACGGAAGTACTCCTTCGTAGAAGCGCGGAGTCTACACCGCCGGGTGCGCCGTTGGGCGACCGAGGCGGCACGCGGGTGCACCGCCAGTGCGTCAAGCCGTGTGCGTGGCCTAGGCGATGGTGTCGTCGTGCGCGGCGAGGGCTGCCTTCACGCGGTCGATCGGCGCCACCTCGAACGGGTCGACGCCGTTGAGCAGCGCGAGGTAGTACGACACCCAGTCGCCGATGTACGCCGCGTGCAGCACCGAGTCGAGCCCGCCGGAACCCTCGACGTACACGACCTCGCACGAGACACCCGCCCGCTGGAGCTCGTCCGCCGTGACCTCCACGCGACGCCGGTTGCGTGGATGCACGCCGTTCCCGTCGAGGAGCACCACGTGCAGTCGGTCGACGGCCGCAGCAGGCAGCGCGAACCCGGCGACGAGGTTGTGGTCGAGCTCCGGCAGCTCGGCCGAGAGCGCCCACTGGCTCGCGTTCTCCGGGATCACACCCGCCCAGCGCGAGGCGGCGACCCGCAGGGCGCGCGGGCCCACGACCACCGGGATGCGCCCGGCAAGGCGTCCGGCGATCTGCTTCGGCGGGTTCGAGGCGGTGGGGACGTCCGGATGGGCCGCCTCGCTGCAGCGCTTGAGGAGCGTGATCGCCGCCTCGACCTCCTCGTCCCCAACGGGGAGCACATCGGCCCGGCGTAGCAGCGCGAGCAGCGGGAGCACACCGTAGCCGAGCGCGGTGCGCGGCGGACCCTCGGAGGCGAACGAGAACGTCGGGACGCCCTCGCGCGCTGCGCGCTTACCGAGCTTGCCGCCGGTAGTGATCGCGACTCGGGTCGCGCCGAGCGTCCCCGCCGCGTCGAACGCCGCGAGAACCTCCTCAGTGTTGCCGGAGAACGAGCAGGCGACGAACAGTGAGTCGGCATCCAGCGCGGGCGGTGTGTAGTCGCGTACGACTTCGATGGGGGTGGTGGTGCGGGACGAGCCGAGCGCCGCGACCATCTCCGCGCCGATCGCGGAGCCGCCCATGCCGGCGACCACCACTCGGCGCGGCGCGGGCAACGTCAGGCTTGCGGCCCACTCGCGGCCGGCGTCCCAGGCCTCGGTGGCCTGCTCAGGCAGGCCGGCGACGAGTTGGCCGAACGAGCCGGGATCGATCCCGGCTCGCCTCGCGGCATCGTCCAGCACGGCGTCGTCGCCCACGGAGGCCTCTCACCGGCGCACGCGACAGCGTAGTGAGGCCGCCCGTTACGCGCGCTCCCGGCCGGGGTCAGAGGGCCGGCGCCTCCGCCTGCTCGCGCAGCCGACGCAGGCTCCACATCGCGTCGAGGTCGCGCTCGTTGATCTCGTGGACGTAGTCGGCCAGCGAGACCTCGCCGCGGTACGGGTGCGTGCCGTGGTGCTCCCACGCCGAACCCGCCCACTCCAGCTCCCAGAGCAGCTCCTGGCGGAGCGTGCCGAAGTCCCACACCAGCTCATGCACGGTCGCAGCCGCGAAGCCACCCTCGTCCGGTACGAGGTGGGCGCGGCGCTCAGTGAGCCGCGCGCCGTCGCGCCGCACCATCGCCTGCACGGCGCGCAGGTCCTCGCGCTCCGAGTCACGCAGGAAGCCGACGGTCTCAATGATCGACCATTCCTCGCGCAGGCCTTCGCCGGGGGGGCGGCGCCGCAGCGTCTCCTCGGGGAGTCCGGAGACCAGCTCCCCGACCTCGTGGGCGACCTCGCGGAGCGCCTTCATGAGCCAGCGCTGGTTCGAGCCGTAACGTCGCGTCGAGGGTGGCACGTCGCGATCGTTGCGAGCGCGACCCGGCCTGTCAACGCCTCGTTGACCGCGACCGCCGATGCGGCCAACCTCGCCCCATGAGCGCCGACACGCTGCCCTACACCGTCCTCATCCTGCTGGTTGAGCTCGCCGTCGGATCGCTCGTCTTCGTGACCTGGTTCGAGCGGCGCGGACAGATCACGCACGGCTACGTGCAGATGGGCGGCGTGGTCGTCGTCCCCACGCTCGTGCTCGCCATCATCATCGCGTTCGCCATCTCGCCGGTGGACGTCATCGACGGGTTCACGCTGCGCTCCGGCGCGTTCGGAGCACTGCGCGTGGCGCTCCTCGTCTTCCTGGCGGTCGGTGTCGTGAACCTGGTCGCCGCGTTCATCGAGCACATGCCGGCGGCGAGGTGGTCGGGAATCCTCGGCGGGGTCGTGGGCGCGGTCACGCTCGCCATCCTCGCGGCGCTCGTCGCCGGACCCGCGTGGTCGTACGTGGGCGTGCTCGGGAGCATGCTCGCCGCGTCGGTCGCCCTCGGCGGCTCGATGATGGCGATGAGCTGGGGGCACTGGTACCTGACGAACTCCGGGCTGCCGAAGGAACCGCTCGAGGAGATGTCGTTGGTCGTGCTCGGCGCGCTGGTGGCGCAGGCGGCGTTCGCCGTGGTCGCGGCCGCCGCGCCCGTACGCGAGGTGCCGCTGACCCAGACGGCCTTCGGGGTCGCGCTGGGCGAGAATCCAGCGTTCTGGTTCCGGGTCGGCGTGGGCCTGATCTTCCCCGCCGTGCTGGCGTGGCTGGCGTTCAGGGCGGCCACGATCCGCGGCATGATGGCCGCCACCGGCCTGCTCTATATCGCCGTCGGCGCGGTCCTCACGGGCGAGGTCCTGGCGCGCGGCCTGCTGTTCGCGACCGGCGCCGCCGTCTGACGATGGAACCGTTTTCGGTCCCGGTGCGTATAGGGGGGTAGACGCTGTACCGGGCGTCGTACAATATCCCTGCCTCCCTCGCACGGATCGGGGGGCCGTATGGCCGAAGCGCAGTCCCGAGTCGTCCAACTCCCCGCATCCCTTGCCGCGGCGCGAGCCGAGCGCCAGGCGGCCGAGTCGCGCCAACCAGCACCCGCCACCGACGAGCAGTTGTTGCGCCGACTCCGCTCGGGCCAGATCGATGCGCTCGAGCAGATCTACGACCGCTACTCGACGCTCGTGTACTCCGTGGCGCTGCGCGTCCTGCACGACCAGGGCCTCGCCGAGGACATGACCCAGGAAGTGTTCGTGCGCCTGTGGCGCCGCCCGCGGCTGTACGACCCGTCGCGCGGCCGGTTCGTGAGCTGGCTGATGTCCGTCACCCGCAACCGCGCCATCGACGAGCAACGCCGGCGCTCCCGCCGCCTGCGCGAAGAAGGCGGCGACAGCGAGGTGGTCCAGGCCGTGCCCAGCACCGACCGGTTCGACGACCCCTCGGCCGTGGCTGCGCTCAGCGACGAGCGCGCTGCCGTGCGCGCCGCCGTCGAGCAGCTCCCGCCGACGCAGCGGCGTGTGATCGAGCTCGCGTACTTCGCCGGGATGACCCAGGCGGAGATCGCGGCGGAGACCTCCACGCCCATCGGCACCGTGAAGACGCGCGTCCGCCTTGCCATGCGCAAGCTGCGCGATGCGCTCGAGCAGACCAGACCACCACCGGTGAGTGAGGTGTCGCGGAGCAGACCATGAGACCGCAGGAGCGCGAGGAGCTGCTGGCCGCGTACGCGCTCGATGCGCTGAGCGGTCCGGAGGCCGACGAGGTCGAGGCGCTGGTCGCCGGCGACCCCGAGGCCGCCGAGCAGCTTGCCGCCTACCGCGAAATCGCGGACCTGATCGGCCTCGAGGCGCCGCTCCGTCGCACCGACCCGGCGCTGCGCGAGCGCATGCTGCAGTCGGCGCAGCGCATGCGACCAACGCCCACCCGCCGGTTCCCGGCGTTGCGCGTCGCCGCCGTCGCGGCGGCTCTCGCAGTCCTCGCCATCGGCGTGAGCTGGGGAGTCGGCCTCCAGCGCTCGATCGACACGCTGCAGCAGGAGTCGGCCTCGCTGGCGGCCATCGTCGCCGCCGACACGCAGCGGATCGACGTCATCGAGACCGAGCGCGTGGGCAGCGGCGGCGACGAAGCGGTCCGCACGGATGTCCAGGGCGAGATCGACACCCATCGCCGCATCATCGCAATCCTCGCCGACCCCAACGTGCAAGAGGCATCCCTGGAGAGCACCGAGGCCGGGCGCGGGGCGAGCGGGCGCTACCTGTGGAGCGCGGAGCTCGGCGCCGGGGTGGTGATCGCGCAGCAGCTGCCGCCGCTTCCGATCGGCACCGTCTACGAGCTGTGGCTCATCGAGGGCTTCGACGAGGTCTCCGGCGGCACGTTCGTCCCGACGCCTGACGGCGACGCGCAGGTGCTGATCGAGCTGGACTTCGAGTTCAACCCGTTCTCGGTCGCGATCACGCCCGCGCCGGTGGGCGGCGCCGAGGTCATGCCGCAGCCGATCGTGCTCTCGGGCTGGGTGCCGTAGGCCGCTGCCGCCCGGACTCAGGGCGCGTTCGAGGGCGGCCAGACCCCCTCACCCTAACCCTCTCCCCCGCGGACGGGGGCGAGGGGATCAGACAGGTTAGACGCCCGCTTCCTCCTCAACGCCGGCTTCGGCCTCGCCCGACTCGGAACCTTGAGGGGCGGCGGCGTCATCGGGCGGCTCGTCGTCCTCGTCGTCGAGCCCGAAGTGCTGCGCGACGTGGGTGCGGGCCATCGCGTCCTGCGGGGCCAGACCACTGAAGCGGTGGTCGGCGTACCAGAACAGCTCACGGAGGAGCGCTACCAGCGGGATGATGACGACGAGCGCGATGAACCCGAACACCGTGCCGGCGATCGCGAGCAGCATGATGATCACTGCGGGGTGCAGCTGGACGGCGTGCCCCTGCACGCGCGGCACCAGCAGGTGGTTTTCCACCTGCTGGACGACTACGTAGAGCAGCAGCACCGGGATGATCTTGCCCGGATCGGTCGCCGCGACGATCAGCACGGCCGGCAGCGCGCCGATGAACGGTCCGACGATCGGGATCAGCTCGGCGACCCCGGCGAAGACGGCGAGTGCGATCGCCAGGTCCACGCCCAGAATGGTGAGGCCGATGAACGTCGCCACGCCCACCAGGAAGCCGAGCAGCAGCTGGCCCCTGAGGTAGCGGCCGATGAGCTGATCCGCGATGCGCACGCCGTTCAGCACGTCGGGCTGCACGGGCTCCGGCACGGCGGCCGCGAAGTTGCGCTCGAAGTTGTGGCGGTCGCGCAGCGCGTAGAACATCCAGATCGGCACCACGACGAAACCGGCGATGACCGCGATCCACCCGGTGAGCGACTCGAACACTGGGGCGCCGGCTGACGCGATACGGTGCCCGAGGTCGTCCCCGAACTGGGCCGCGTACTCATCGATGCGGGAGCGGATGTCCTCCGGAACACGCTCCCGGTAGACCTCGAGCCACACGTTGACCTGCGCCTGCGTGTCGTCGATGTGGGTGGGCAGGTCGTCAACGAACTGCGAGATCTCGTCGATGGCGACCGGGACGATCGCCACCCCGGCGCCGGCGAGCACGCCCGCAATCGCGAGGTAGACCAGGACGACCGCGAATCCGCGGAGCACCACGTTGTCGCGTTGCGCGTGTCCGGGCACCAGGCTCGCAAGGCGATCCACGACGGGAGTCAGCACGTAGGCGAAGAGCGCGCCGATGGAGAACGGCAGCAGCGCCCAACGAGCCTGCCACGCGACCCAGGCCACAAGGAGCAGCATGCCCGCCCACAGGGCGATCCGCCATCGAGCAGCCGTCATCACGCCATCGCCGCCTTCATCCCCGCCGCGCGCCCATTGTGACGGATTCATGCTCCACGTTGACAGGCCTGCGGGGAGCGGCCACGATCAGAGTTGACTGAAGGAGGGCGCTCCATGGTCACGACGGAAGCGCTTGAGGTTCGCCTCGCCGACTCCGGCCATCGCATCACCGAACCGCGACGGGCCCTCATCGACGCCATGCGAGAGCTTGGCGACCACTTCAGTGCGGAGGAGCTCCTGCAGGCCACCCCGGGTGTCGGACGCGCGACGGTGTTCCGCACCCTGCGCCTGCTCCTGGACCTCGGCGCACTCTGCTCCGTCGTGATGGCGAGCGGGTCGGTGGGCTACCGGCTCACCAGCGAGGGGCATCACCACCACATCGTCTGCTCGGGTTGCGGCGCGATGAGGGACTTCGCGACGTGCGACATCGAGGACTTGCTGGACGAGCTGCACCGCCGGACCGGGTACGAGATCCAGGCGCACCGCCTGGAGGTCTACGGTCTCTGCGCTGAGTGCCGCGTCCCCCTGCAGTCGCCCACGAGCTGACTCGACCGCCTCCCACACCGCTCCGTCCTCGCCGCGACCTCGCCCCCGCACGCCGGTCGTGGGCTGATACGATGTGTTGACCACCCTTTCGAGACCGCGTATCGTCGCCCGGCTACGTGCGACCCCGTATCGGTGAAGGGCCTCCCATGCTGCGCGACCTCCGGCAATTCACGCTCGTACCCACTCTGCTCCTGACCGTCGCGCTGATGGCCGCCGCGCTCGTCGCGTGCTTCGGCGACGATGATGACGACGAGGGCACCGGCGCCGGCGCAACTAGTGTGAGTACCCCGGTGGCGAGCGCTCCAGCCCCGAGCGAACCGCTACAGGTGGTCGCGTCCACGGGCATCCTCGCGCACTTCGCCGAGCAGATCGCAGGCGAGCACGCCGAGGTGGTCGCGCTGATCCCGCCGGGCGCCGACGTGCACAGCTTCAGCACCTCGGCCGCCGACATCCGCAAGATCGACGACGCCGACGTGGTGATCGTGAACGGCTTCAACCTCGAGGAGAGCATCCTCGGAACCATCTTCGAGCACCTCCCGGGCAGCGCGACGCTCATCGTCGCCGCCAAGGGCATCGAGCCTCTCGAGGGCGGCCACCACCACGACCACGGTCACGGCCACGAGGACGAGGACGACCACGGCCACGAGGACGAGGACGACCACGGCCACGAGGACGAGGACGACCACGCCCACGAGGACGACGACGACCACGACGACGACGACGACGACGACGACGACGACGACGACGACGACGA
>VXTU01000023.1 GCA_009837285.1 Chloroflexota bacterium
GCCGGAGGGTCTGCCCCCGCCGAGCCTTCCGCTCCCCCTGACCCGACCGACGCCTACAATCGCCGAGACGTCCCGCGCGCCGCGCGGGACGCGGAGGCGCGCATGGCAGACGCTCGCAGCAACGGCGCGCCTCCCGCCAGCGTCGAGGAGCCCCGGCCCGGACGGTTCGGCGCGCTCTGGATCCGCGACTTCCGCTACCTGTTCGTCGGGACGGTCAGCTCCGGCTTCGGCCAGTGGGCGCAGATGATCGGCCTCAACTGGCTCGCGTGGGTGATCAGCGGCGAGTCGGCGACGCAGCTCGCGCTCGTGGCATCGGCCGGCGGCGGCGCGCGACTGCTGGCAGGCCCGGCGATCGGCGTGATCCTCGACCGGTACCACCGACGCACCGTGCTGGTGTGGACGACCGTGATCAGCGCTGTGAAGGGAGTGCTGCTCGGCGTCCTCGTAATCATGGACATCGTCAACATGCCGATGGTCTATGCCTTCGCGCTCCTCGAGGGCGTCGTCAGCACGGCGAACCAGAACACGCGCCAGGCCTTCGTCTATGACGTGACCAACGAGCGCACGCTCTCGAATGCCGTCGCGCTGAACTCGATCGCCCAGAACATGTCGCGCATCGCCGGACCGCCGTTGACGGGGGTGATGATCGGCCTGCTGGGCATCGCCGCGCCGTTCATGTTCATCGGAATCGTCATGGTCATCTCGACGGTGTTCACGCTGCCGATCAGCCGCAACACGCGGCAGGCCGCGCCGGACCGCGAGAACCCGCTGCGCAGCATGTGGGTGGCGATGAACTACATCTCCAAGGACCGGGCCATGCTCGGCCTCATCCTCACCTCGGTCGTCCCGGCGTTGACCGTCTATCCGTACATCCAGCTGCTCCCCGTCTTCGCCGAGGAGGTCCTGGACGCCGGCGCAACGGGATATGGGCTGCTTGCCGCTGCGATCGGGTGGGGGTCGTTCTCGGGTCTCGTAGCGCTCTCGCTCTACGGGGAGGTGCGACGCAAGGGGCTGGTGCTGCTCGTCTTCTATGTGGGCTACGTCGGAGCGCTGATCCTGTTCACACAGTCGAACCTGCTGCTGTTCGCGCTCGTCTTCCTCGTCATCGCCGGGCTCTTCCATGGCGTCGCGATCACCCTCTCGCAGACGCTCGTGCAACTCCTCGCGCGCAACGATATGCGAGGGCGCGCGACGTCCGTGTTCGCGATGGGGTTCGGCCTCATGCCGCTCGGCGCGCTGCCGATGGGACTCGCCATCGACGCGTTCGGGGCGCAGCGCGCGGTGGGCGGGTTCATGATGGTGTCGTTCGTGTTCTTCATCCTCCAAACGTTCTTCTGGAAGTCGCTGCGCAACGCCGGGACACGCCAGCGCCAGCCCACCCACGTCGGCATGCACCTGGTCGAGGCGCCCGCGAGCGTGGCCGAGCCCGTGCGGTAGCCCGCCTCTGATCCCCTCGCCCCCGTCTGCGGGGGAGAGGGTGAGCGTGAGGGGGTCTGGGGGCGATGGAGGCCTGCGAAGAGCTGGCCGGACCCTCACCCCCCGCCCTCTCCCGCAGGCGGGCGAGGGGGCCGGATCGGACTCACGTCACGCCGGCTGCCTCCCCACGTGGTGCATCCCGCCGTGCGTCGTCGCGCCGACCGTGGGCGCGACGAGTGGCGCGGTGGCTGGCTCGGACTCGTCGGGGATCTCGTACGGGCGGCGCCGGATCAGCAGGATCGCCACCGCGGCCACGGCCGACAGCAGCCCGCACGTCGTGAACACCGGGACGTAGCTGCCGACGCGGTCGAACACGATCCCGGCGACGATCGGTGAGCCGACCGCGACCGGCATCGCCGTCGCGTTCACGAGCGCATTGATGGTCGCGAACCGCCTCGGGCCGTAGTAGTCGGCGACGATCGCCGTGTGCAGCACCACCCACGCTGCCTGGCCGAACGCGAACGTCGCGTAGTACGGGGCGAGCAGCCACAGGCGCTCGGCGGACACAGACGCCAGCACGACGATGCCGACGGCTTGCAGCGCGAAGGCCGCGATGAGCAGTCGTCGGCGCCCGATGCGGTCGCCGAGGAGCCCGCTGGACGGGCGGAAGATGACCTGCGAGAAGGCGTAGCCGACCCCGGCGGCCGTCGCATACCCCACGCCGAGGCCCTGCTCCCGCAGGTGCGGGAACTGGTAGACGACCCACGCCTGCACCGTCGCCACGTTCGCGCACTGGGCGAGCGCGAGCAGGTAGAACGCGGGCGTCCGCAACGCCGCCCCGACGCTATCGCCGGTCATCGCGAACGGCGTGATTCCGGAGCGGCGCGCGCGGATCGGCTCGCCGTCGGGTTCAAGGCCCATCACGGACGGGTCGTTGCGCATGGTGAAGGTGAGCGGGAGCGCGATCGTGAGGATGATCACGGCAGAGATCACGAGCGTGGTACGCCACCCGAACGCGGCGATGAGGACTGCGATCAGCGGGACGAGCGCGAAGCCGGAGCCGTTGCCGGAGTTGAGGAAGCCCATCGCGCGGCCGCGCTTGACCTGGAACCAGCGCACGATCAGCGCCGAGTAGGGCATGAAGGTGCTTGAGCTCTGGCCGATCGCCAGCACGATGCTCGCGCCGTAGTACATCGGCAGCGTGTGCGCCTGCGACAGCAGCACGAGGCCGATGGCGAGGATGACGAGGCCGGAGCGCGCCATGATGCGCGGCCCGAAGCGGTCGATGAACGCCCCCGCGAACGGCCCGAACACGCCCTGCTCGAGCGCGCGGATCGAGAAGCCGGCGGCGACGGCGGCGGTGGTCCAGCCGGTCTCCTCGCGGATCGGCTCGATGAAGACGCCGAAGCTCCAGATCGCCATGCCGGAGACGAGGAAGTTCGAGGTCGCCCCGGAGCCGACGATGTACCAGCCGAAGTAGAGGCCCCGCGCACGTGAGGGGAGCGAGCGGGGAGAGGAGCTCATGCTCCCTTTATTCGCGACGCCCGAGGTTACGGCAAGCCTGACGGCCCGTGGCCTCCGATCCCCTCGCCCCCGTCTGCGGGGGAGAGGGTGAGGGTGAGGGGG
>VXTU01000010.1 GCA_009837285.1 Chloroflexota bacterium
GGATCAGAGTCCGGCTCCCTCTCCCGCACTGCGGGAGAGGGCGGGGGGTGAGGGTCCGGCTGCCTAGTTCGGGCTCGCCATCGGCAGCGCGAGGTCGTCGCGGGACCAGGGGCTGCCCTGGACGGACAGCATCTCGTTCAGCTCGTCCTCGAAGAAGAACTTCTCCTCGCCGAACGCGGGCTCGAGGTCGTCGAGCCAGCGGGCGGTCTCGCTGTACTTCGCGAAGAACGGGCGGCCCACCCAGTCCGGGTTTCGGCCCTGCAGCATCCGCAGCACGATGACCTTCTCACCGGCCACCTCGGACACGCCGAGGATCTGCACCTTGCCAGGCGTCGCCGACATGCTTGGTCCGCGCACGGTCCGCGAGTTGCCGCCGACCATCGAGTAGGCCTCGCGGAAGATCTTCCAGGTCTCGACGAGCGGGAGCTCGAAGTAGTGCCGCGCGCCGGTGTCGCGCTCGACGAACAGGTAGTAGGGGATGCAGCCGAGCTGCGTCTGCAGCCGCCACATCCGCGCGAGCGTCGCGGGGTCGTCGTTGATGTGCCGCAGCACGGGCGTCTGGGTGCGGATCTGCGCGCCCGTCGCGCGCACGTTGCGGATCGCCTCCTGCACGATCGACGTCTCGAGCTCGACCGGGTGGCTGAAGTGCGCCATGAACGACAGCTGCCGCCCGGAGTCGACTACCTCCTTGAACAGGGCCAGCAGGTCCTCGGCGTCGGCGTCGCCGCCGGCCACGAATCGCTGCGGCCAGTAGGCGAGCGCCTTCGAGCCGATGCGGATGGTCGAGACGTTGGGCGCGCCGCCGGGCTCGAGCAGCGGCTCGATGTAGCGGCGCAGCACGCGCGTCCGCATGATCAGCGGGTCGCCGCCTGTGAAGAGGATGTCCGAGACATCGGGGTGCGCCTCGACGTAGTCACGGAGCAGCGTGGCCTCGCGCATCGCGAACTTCTGGTCCTCGAGGCCGACGAACTGCGGCCAGCGGAAGCAGAAGGTGCAGTACGCGTGGCAGGTCTGGCCCTGGCTGGGGAAGAACAGCACGGTCTCGCGGTACTTGTGCTGCATTCCGTTGAGCGGGCGGCCGTCGAGCGCCGGCACGTTGTGGTCCATCTGGCCGGCGGGGTGCGGGTTGAGCGTCCACCGGATCTCGTCTGCGGCGTGCTTCAGCTCGTCGTCCGTGGCGCCCGCGTCGAGCATTGCTTGCATCCGCCGGTAGTTGGCGGGCTCCAGCATCTCGCCCAGCGGGAACGTGAGCCGGAACATCGGGTCGTCCGGCACGTTGTCCCAGTTGATGAGGTGGTCGATGACGTACTTGTTCGACTTGAACGGCAGGACGTTGCCGACGACCTGGATCTGCGCGCGCAGATCGGCCGGCAGCGCCGCCACCTGCGGGACGTGCTCGAGGTTGTGGAGGTTGATCGCCTCGTACGGCTCCTCCACGTAGTCCTCGACGTTTCCGACCGAGGCGACGTGGTAGCTGGGGGTAACTCGCTCGATAGTCATCCGTAACGGCTCCTTCATCACTGGGCGCGAATGCCCGCCGCACGCATTCTAGCGGGAACACACTCGCGATTGGGTGATCGGCGTGTGAGCGCCGCGTAAGAGTTGCCATGCTACCGTCCCGGACATGCCCGACTGGCCGTTCGAGCCGCCTCGCAAGCCGATGGAAGCGCGCGTCCGCGAGCGCTTCCCGGAGCCGCCCGGCTGGGCCTACGAGCCGAAGTGGGACGGCTTCCGCGCGCTCGCCTGGAGCGCGGGCCCCGACGGCGAGCCGCGCCTCGACAGCCGCAACGAGCGGCCGCTCCTGCGCTACTTCCCCGAGCTGCGCGAAGCCCTCGACGCGCTCCCGGTCGGCGCGGTGGTCGACGCCGAGATCGTGGTCGTGACCGGCGACGTGACGAACTTCGACGCCCTCCAGCAGCGCGTCCACCCCGCCGAGTCGCGGATCCAGCGCCTCTCCATGGAGACGCCGGCGCAGCTTGTCGCGTTCGACCTGCTGGCGATCGGTGGCGAGGACCTGCGCGAGCAGCCGTTCGAGGTCCGGCGATCGCACCTCGAAGCCCTCCTCGCCAGCCTCGACGCCCCCTGGTCGCTCACCCCGTCCACGCACGACCTTGAGACGGCGGTCGACTGGCACACGCGGTTCGAGGCGGCGGGATGCGACGGCATCGTCGCGAAGCGGCTCGACGGCGCCTACGTCGAGGGCAAGCGCGAGATGGTGAAGATCAAGCACCGCCGCACCATCGACGCCGTCGTCGGGGGGTACCGCGTGCACAAGGAAGGCGACCGCATCGGCTCGCTGCTGCTCGGCATGTACGACGCCGAGGGGCGGATGCACTTCGTCGGCCACATCTCGGGATTCGCGGACGAGGAGCGGGTCGCGCTCCTCGCGCGCTTCGAAGCGCTGCGGGCGGACGAGAGCTTCGGCCAGGACGTGCGCCAGCCGGGCATGGAGAGCCGCTGGTCGCAGGGCCGCGAGTCCGGGTTCGTGCCGGTGAGGCCCGAGGTCGTGGTCGAGGCGAGCTACGACCAGGTCACGGGCATGCGCCTGCGTCACGCCGCGCGGTTCGAGCGCTGGCGGCCCGACAAGGAGCCCGCCGAGTGCACGCTGGAGGGCCTCGAGCGGCCCGATGGCGCGGGATTCATGGATGTCCTCGCCGAGGCGCACCCGGACGGTGAGGAGCCGTGTACCATCGCGCCGAGATGACCAGTAGCGAAGCCTTGCCGCACAACCTTCCCGACGACAGCTTCGACCCGGAGTTCGGGCCGGTCGCCGAGGACTCCACCGAGCCTGCGGCACCCGCTGATTCGGCGGTGGACGGGCTCGCCTCGGACGGTCCGACGCCCGATGGCGCGGCCTCGGCGTCCGCGGGGGTCGCCCCCGCTGCCGAACCGGCTCCGGCCGAGCCCACTCCGAGGGAAGCGGCGCCGCCCGAACCTGCCTTCCAGCCGGTGTACTGGACGCCGCAGCCACCCGCGGCAACGCCCGTGGGTGCGCCGACCGACGAGGCCCCTCCGGCCGCCCCGGCCG
>VXTU01000004.1 GCA_009837285.1 Chloroflexota bacterium
CCCTCCGATCCCCTCGCCCCCGTCTGCGGGGGAGAGGGCTAGGGTGAGGGGGTCTGGTCCGCTGGCTACCAGCCATCGAAGAGCCCGGCCCTCACCCCCGAGGGAGAGGGGGCCAGAGGGGAGGGTGGCCGCTAGACTGCGCCTCGACGACGAAGGGAGCAGGTATGCCCGACGTGATCTACGAGAAGCATGACTTCTACGCGGTGTTCACAATGAACCGCCCGGAGAGCCTCAATGCCCAGAGCGTCCGCCTCGGGGCGGAGCTCGGGGAGGCCGTTGCCGACTTCAACGCGGATCCGGCCATGCGGGTCGGCATCTTGACCGGCGCCGGCCGCGCCTTCTCCGCTGGTGCCGACCTCAAGGAGATGGCCGAGGGCGACGGGGCTGAGGAGGACAACTGGGACGACACGATGTTCTCCCGGAGCTCCAAGCCGTTCATCGCGGCGATCAACGGCCTCTGCATTGGGGGCGGCCTCGAGTCGGCGCTGGACTGCGACATTCGAATCTGCTCGACCGAGGCGTACTTCGGCCTGTTCGAGGTCAAGCGCGGGATCACGGCGAGCTACGCCTGGTATCACCTCCCGCGCACGATCAGCGCGGCGGCCTCGAACTACGTGCTGCTGACCGGCGACCGCATCTCCACGGAGCAGGCGCTGCAGTTCGGCATCGTCACCGAGGTCGTGGAGCCCGAGCGCCTGATGCCTCGCGCCGTCGAGATCGCGGGGCTGATCGCGCAGAACGCACCGCTCTCCGTGCAGGGCACGAAGGAGGTCGCGCGCAGCTGGCGGATGGCCGAGCTCGACGACTCGATGCGCGTCGGCAGCCCGACGCTCGCCCGGATCGTGGAGTCTGAGGACGCGATCGAGGGCCCGACGGCGTTCGCCGAGAAGCGCGATCCGCAGTGGCAGGGTCGGTAGCCAGTTGCCGCGAGGCGCTGAGGGCGCACGTTCGCTAGACTGCGTGCGCCCGGAAGAGACGGGCAGGCGCGAACGTCGGAGCGGGCGAGGCGCTGGAAGAAGAGAGGAGCTGGCGAAATGCCGGACGTAATCTACGAGAAGCGTGACTTCTATGCGCTGTTCACGCTGAACCGCCCCGAGCGCCTCAACGCCCTCGGCGGCACGCTCATGGCCGAGATGGCCGAGGCCGTGGCCGACTTCAACGAGGACGTGAACATGCGCGCCGGCATCGTGACCGGCTCGGGCCGTGCGTTCTGCGCGGGCGCGGACCTCAAGGAGATGGCCGAGCGCGTCTCCGGCCCCGGCGGCCGCGCGTTCGACACCAGCGCACCGCAGATGGACGGCATGGTCTACTCGCGGAGCCCCAAGCCGTTCATCGCCGCGATCAACGGCCTCGCCATCGGCGGCGGCATGGAGACCTCGCTGGACTGCGACATCCGCATCTGCTCGACCGAGGCGTACTTCGGCCTGTTCGAGGTGAAGCGCGGCATTCTGGCCGGCTACGGCATCTACCACCTCCCGCGCGTCATCAGCGCGGCGGCGTCGAACTACGTGCTGCTCACCGGTGACCGCATCAGCCCGGAGCAGGCGCTGCAGTTCGGCATCGTGACCGAGGTGCTTGAGCCCGACCGGCTGATCCCGCGCGCCGTCGAGATCGCCGAGCTGATCGCGACCAACGCGCCGCTGTCCATCCAGGGCACGAAGCAGGTCGCGCAGACCTGGCGCAAGGCCAAGATGACCGACTCGCTCCAGGTGGGCGCGCTGGTCAACGAGAAGGTCCTCAGCTCCGAGGACTCCAAGGAAGGCCCCGTGGCCTTCGCCGAGAAGCGCGAGCCGCGCTGGCAGGGTCGCTAGCGACTCGTCGCGCCGCACGAGCGAATCACCGGCCCGCACGCCCCGGCGTGCGGGCCGGTGTCGTTGAGAGAGGGGCCGGGCATGCCCGAGGTGATCTACGAGAAGCGCGGTCCCTACGCGCTCTTCACCATGAACCGTCCCGAGCGCCTCAATGCCATGAGCCACTCGCTCACCGACGCCATGGACGAGGCGGTCGCCGACTTCAACGCGGACCCCGATATGCGGGTCGGCATCCTCACCGGGGCCGGGCGCGCGTTCACCGCCGGCGCGGACCTCAAGGACACGGCCGAGCGCGCCCGTGGCGACGACAACTCGATCGATCCTCGCTGGTTCGACCTCGGTTCGATGGTGTTCATGCGCAGCCCCAAGCCGTTCATCGCCGCCGTCAACGGCCTCGCCATCGGCGGCGGCATGGAGTACGCGCTGGACTGCGACATCCGGATCTGCTCGACGGACGCCTACTTCGGGCTGTTCGAGGTGAAGCGAGGCTCCATCGCCGGGTACGCGGTGTACCACCTCCCGCGCATCATCGGCGCCGCCGCCGCGAACTACGTGCTGCTGTCGGGGGACCGCATCTCGCCGGAGCAGGCTCTGCGATTCGGGATCGTGACGGAGATCGTCGAGCCCGACGACCTCATCCCTCGCGCCGTCGAGATCGCGGAGCTGATCGCCAGCAACGCGCCGCTCTCGATCGAGGGTACGAAGCGGGTCGCGCTGAGCTGGCGGCAGGCCCTGATCGGCGAGTCCGAGCGGGCGGGCGAGCTGGTCCTGCGCAGGGTGCTGCCCTCGGACGACGCGAAGGAGGGGCCGATCGCCTTCGCGGAGAAGCGCGAGGCGCGCTGGCAGGGGCGCTAGGGGCGTCCCGCCTCTCGCCCGCCGGGGGTCAGGCGGGCTCCTCGTGCGCTGCTCGCACCCCAGGCAGACCCCCTCACCCTCACCCTCTCCCCCGCAGACGGGGGCGAGGGGATCAGAAGAGTCCGGCTCCCTCCCCCGCACTGCGGGAGAGGGCTGGGGTGAGGGTCTGGGGCCTCCTCGACGCTGATCGCGCCCCGCAGCCCCCTCACTCATCGGAGTTCGCGGCGGCGTGCGTAGCACGTTGAGGCCGTACACTACCCCCGCGGGGTATGCGGCTGCCGCGCGGCCGCGCTCAGGGTGTGTATGGGCTATACGCACGGCTCCATGGCAGAGGTGGACGCCACCCCGCAGGGACCGCGCGTGTTCTGGGGCTGGTGGATCTTCACCGGCGCGATCATCACCCAGTTCGTCACCATCGGCTTCGCCGCGCAGGTCACCGGCGTCTTCCTCCAACCGATGACCGAGGATCTTGGGTGGACGCGCTCCGAGTTCGTGCTGGCCGCCTCGCTCGGCTTCGCGATCGGTGGCATCAGCGGGTTCATCATCGGGCCGCTCATCGACCGCTATGGCGCGCGGCCCATCATGCTCTTCGGCGGCACCCTCGGCGGGCTAGCGCTGATCGGTGTCTCGCAGATCGACACGCTCTGGCAGTTCATCGTGGTGCGCGGGGCGTTCAGCCAGGTCGGCCTGTTCATGGTCGGCCCGTTCGTCGTCAACGCGACGCTGTCCAAGTGGTTCGTGGTGAACCGCGGGCGTGTCATCGCCCTCGCCTCGATCGGCCCGTCGCTCGGCGGGATCATCCCGCCCCTCGCGCTGACTCCAATCGTCGACAACTACGGCTGGGAGACCGGGTGGGTCGTGCTCGGCATCGCCACGCTCGTGCTGGTGTACCCGTGCGCCATCGTCATGCGCCGGGAGCCCGAGGACTACGGGTTGCTGCCGGACGGCAAGACCGGCTACGAGGAACCGACCGAGGAGGAGCGGCGCCAGATGGAGATGGTCCGCCGCGACTTTATGAGCTCCTACACACGCGGCGAGGCGGTGCGGACGAGTGCCCTGTGGCTCCTGGCGGTCGGGTTCGCGCTCGGCGTGGCGGTGGTGGCGTCGTTGTTCGCGCACTTCATCCCGTTCATGACGGACGCCGGGTACACGCGGCAGCAGGCAGCCTTCGTGTTCGCGGGACAGGGCGGCGTTGCGCTGGTCTCGAAGTTCTGGTGGGCGTGGATCATGCAGAGACGCTCGCCGCGCGGGCTGGCCGTGCTCTCGATGGCGATGATGGGTATCTCGGTGGCGCTCCTGCCGATGGCCGCCGACACCTCGCTGATCGCACTCCTGCTCGTGTTCTCGATCGCCGGCTTCGGGGTCGGTGGGATGTTCCCGCTCTTCGACTTCGTGTGGGCGTGGTACTTCGGTCGCCGCTACATCGCATCGGTGCGCAGCACCGGGCTGCCGATCAGCGTGGTCATCGCGGTAACCGGGCCGATCCTGACCGGGCTCTACCACGACGTGGTCGGGAACTACACCGGCGCGTTCTTCGCCCTCGCCGTTGTGATCGCGGTCGGCGCGACCCTGCTCCTGATCTCGCGTCGGCCACGACCGAAGGAGCTGCCGGAGGCGCCTTCGATGGCGCGGGTGGCGTAGGTGGGAGAAGCGGCCGCGCTGACCGCGGCGCTCAGCTGGGCGTTCGCCAGCACCGCCGTCGCCTCGCTGAGCGGACGCCTCCCGGCGGTCGGGCTCAGCGCCCTCCAGACCTCGTTCGCCAGCATCGTGCTCATCAGCGCGATGGTGCTCTCCGGGCAGCTCGACGATCTGCTGCGCGCCGACGTGATCACGCTGCTGGCCGTGGCGGGCAGCGGCGTCGTGGGTTTCGCGATCGGCGAGCCTGTGTACGTGCGCACGCTCGCGATCGTGGGAATGCAGCGCACGTACCCCGTGACGATCGGGCTGTTCATCCTCTTCACGACGGCCGGTGGCGTGCTCATCCTGGGCGAGCGGCTGACGCTCGGGCTCGTCGCCGGCGGCTCGGTCATCCTCGCCGGGGCGTACCTCATCGTCTCGAGCCGCGAGCGGACCTCCCCGCAGGCAGGGCATCCCGCGCCGTCGCCGGGTGTCGGTGGCTGGGGCCGACCCGGTACAGCGCTCGCGCCCATTGCGGTGCGGCGCACGTTCCGGGACTTCGAGGGCTACGCGCTGCTGGTGACCGTCCCGATCCTGTGGACGGTCGCCTCGCTGTGGGTCGCGGGCGCGCGAGGCGACCTCGGAGCCGTGCCGCTCGCAGGGCTGCGCGTGCCGGTGGGCGCCTTCCTGCTGATGGCGTTTGTCTCGATGGCGCGCCCGCAGGAGCTGCGCACTGTTGTGGCCCGCCGTCGCGACGTGCTGACGATCGCCGGAGCGAGCCTCGCAGGCATCTCGGCGGGGAGCCTGCTCTACGTCTATGCGCTCATTGAGGCGGGCGCGGCGCGCTCGGCGATCCTCTCGGCGAGCTCGCCGCTGTTCGCGATCCCACTCGCGCTGATTTTCCTGCACGAGCAGCTCACGCCCCAGATACTCCTCGGCACGACACTGAGCGTGACGGGCATCATCATCGTCGTCACGTTCTGAACCTCTGACTGCCCGGAAGGCGATGCGTTGGGTGAGGCGGCCGCGCTGACGGCAGCGATGGGCTGGGCCGTGGCGAGCATCGCGCTCACCTCGGTCAGCGTGCGCCTGCCCGCGCTCGTCGTAGGCGGGCTGCAGTCCTCGTTCGCGAGCGTGATCCTCGTCGCCATCCTGATCGGCAGCGGTCAGTTCGACGACCTCACCACCGCCAGCGCAACAACGCTGCTCGCAGTTGTGACGAGCGGCATCGTGGGGTTCGCAATCGCCGAGCCCGTCTACGTGCGCACGCTGGCGATCCTCGGGATGCAGCGCACGTACCCGGTGGCGATGGGGCTGTTCATCCTGTTCTCAACGACCGGCGGCGTGCTCATTCTCGGCGAACGCTTCACGGTGGGCCTCGTGATCGGCGGGGTGCTGATCGTCGGCGGCGCCTACCTGATCGCGGCGTTCCGGCAGGAGCAGCTCATCCACGCGCAGGAACCCGCGCCGACGTTCGCCGGCGCTGGCGGGCCGCGGACCGCGACGGCGCCCGTGGCGTTGTGGGCGCGGTCCCGCCGTCTCCAGGGGTACGCACTGTTACTCGCGGTGCCGGTGCTCTGGACCACCGCCACCATCGTGCTGGCGGGCGCGGGCGACCACGTGGGCCCGATCCCGGCGGCCGGGCTGCGCGTGCCCGTGGGCGCGGCGCTGCTGATGGCCCTCCTGCTGCTCACCAGGCGCCGCGAGCTGGAATCCGCGGTGCGCCGCCGCCGCGACATGATCACGATCGCGGGCGCAGGGATTGCCGGTATCGTGATCGCGAGCCTCCTGTTCGTGTACGCACTGTTCGATGCAGGTGCGGCGCGCACCGCCGTGCTCACGTCGACGTCGCCGCTGTTCGCCATCCCGCTGGCGATCGTGTTCCTGGGAGAGCGGCTCACGCGTTACGTGCTGCTGGGCACGGCGCTGAGCGTGGTCGGCATCATCGTCGTCGTTTCGTTCTGAGCCCGCGCTGCGCGCGGTGATCCGGAGGACGTACGTTGGGGGAAGCCGCGGCACTGGGGATGGCGGCGAGCGCGGCCGGCGCGGGCACGGCCATGACGTCGCTTGCCGCGCGGTTGCCGACGACGGCGCTCGCGGGGCTCGAGATCTCCTTCGCCACGGTCGCGATCCTCGCCGCGCTCGTCGTGTCGGGGCAGGCGGGCGACGTGGTCGGGGCAGGTGCGGTGACGCTGCTTGCGGTCGCTGGGAGCGGCGTGATCGACTTCGCGGTGGCGCAGCCGATCTACACACGGGCACTCCGCGTGGCGGGGCTGCAACGCACCTACGGCGTCACGATCGGGCTCTTCATCCTGCTCACCACCGTCGGCGGCGTCGTGCTGCTCGGCGAACGCTTCACGCCGGGGCTGCCCATCGGCGGCGCGCTCATCCTCGCCGGCACCTACCTGATCATCGTGACGCGCTGGCAGAGCGAGCCGACCGCCGACGAGGGCGGCGGAGGTTCCACCGCCGTCGCCGCCCCGCCGAGGACCCTCGAGCGCTACGCGGTGCTCACCGTCACGCCGGTGCTGTGGACGGTCGCGACGCTGTGGCTGGCGAGCGTGGGGGACCAGATGGGCGTGCTCCCCGCTGCCGCGCTGCGCATGGCGGCGGGCACGGTGCTCCTCGTGGCGTTCCTGCTGACCATGCGCCGTGGCGACCTGCGCTTCGCGGTCTCGCGGCGGCGCGACGTGGTGACCGTCTGCCTCGCAAGCCTCGGTGGGACATGTCTCGGCAACCTGCTCTACGTCTACGCGCTGATCGAGGCCGGCGCGGCGCGCACGGCGATACTCACCGCGACCGCGCCGCTGTTCGCGATCCCCTTCGCGATCGTGTTTCTGCGGGAGCCCCTGACACGCCGGGTGGTGCTTGGCACTACCCTGAGCGTGACCGGCATCATCGTCGTCGTCTCGTTCTGAGCCCTCGGGGCTCGGAAACGCCGGGAGGAGGTCCGAGGTGAGTGCCAGCGAACACGACGCGGACGAGCAGTCCGCAGGCGACCAGGACCCGGGCGAGCAGGGCACACCGGAAACGGGGGGCGACGCGCCACGGCCCCCGAGACTGGGCATCCCGCGCGCCGACGAGCCGGATGCAGGTATCGCCGGGCCCGGTGCCCCGAGCCCCGGCCCTCCCGGACTTGGCATCCCGAGGGCTGGCGACTCGGAGCAGGGCGTGGCGGGCCCCAGCCCGCAGAGCCCCGGCCCGCCGGGCCTCGGCATCCCGAAGGCGGATGCCCCCGAGGAGCCCTCGCCCGACCGCACCCCGGCCGACATCGCCAACGAGATGAACGAGCGGGGCATCGCATACGCGCAGTCGGGGGAGACCGAGCGCGCGCTCGCCGAGTTCACGCGCGCCATCGAGACCTCCCCCGGCACGAAGGAGCCGTACAACAACCGCGGCAACCTCCTGCTTGACGTCGGGCAGCCCGAGCGCGCCGAGGACGACTACAACCACGCGCTGGAGATCGATCCGCAGTACGTCGACCCGTACTGCGGGCGTGCGGCGGCGCGGCGCGCCCTCGGGCGCAGCGACGAGGCGCTCGCGGACTACGAGCAGGCGCTCGCGCTGCAGCCGGGGAAGGTCAACGCCTTCCTCGGGCGAGGCGAGACGCGTCGGCTGCTCGGCCAGCTCGACGGGGCGCTCGACGACTTCGACCAGGCGCTGGAGATCGGGAGCGACCCGGACCGCGTCGCCGCGCTCACCGGCCGCGCCGCCGTGCTCGCCGACGTCGGCGAGTTCGACCGCGCGCTGCAGGACCTCGACCGCGCGATCGGGATCGCGCCGAACAGCATCACGGCGCTGAACAACCGCGGCGTCGTGCTCCTCGGGGCCGGCCGCCCCGAGGGGGCGATCGCGGACTTCGACAAGGTGCTGGAGCAGCAGCCGCTGCTGGTGGCCGCGCTCGTGAATCGTGGCCGCGCGCATGCGAGCGCGGGGTCGCAGTGGAAGGCACGGTCGGACTTCGAGCGCGCGCTGGCGGTGACAGCCGATGAGGGCCTGCGTGCGCGCATCAACACCCTCATGGAGCGATTGACGTAGCACCGACGCGCTGCGAGGCTGCCGATAACCCGCAGGCTACCGGCGCAGGATGCCTCGTGGCCCGCGGGCCCATGACAGCGAATGAGCGCGTACGCGCGCGTGAGAGGACTTGAGATGGACTGGGGAGACAGCGCCGATCAGGCAACGTTCCGCGACGATGTGGCGAGCTTCATTGAGTCTCGCCTGCCGGAGTACTACCGCCGGCTCGCCGAGCAGGGCGACCAGGGCGACTGGCAGACCGACCGCTTCCTCGGCGATGACGAGGCCAAGGCCGCGGCCGCCGAGTGGGAAGCTGCCGTGCACGAGCGCGGCTGGGTCGCGCCTCACTGGCCGCAGGAGTACGGCGGCGCTGGCATGTCCTCGATGGAGCACTTCATCCTTAACGAGGAGATGTCCAAGGCCGGCGCGCCGCAGGTCGGCGGCCAGGGCGTCGCGATGCTGGGCCCGACGCTGATCGTGCACGGCACCGACGAGCAGAAGACCAAGTTCCTGACGGCCACCCTCAGCGGCGATATCGCCTGGGCGCAGGGCTACTCCGAGCCGAGCGCGGGATCCGACCTCGCCTCCCTCCAGACACGCGCCGTCCGCGATGGCGACGAGTGGGTGGTGAACGGCCAGAAGATCTGGACCTCCAACGCGCACCGCGCCGACTGGATCTTCGCGCTCGTGCGCACCGACCCGGACGCGCCGAAGCACCGCGGCATCAGCTTCATGCTGATGGACATGGAGACGCCCGGCATCAGCGTGCGCCCGCTCATCAGCGGCGGCTGGAGGCACTTCTCCAACGAGACCTTCTACGAGGACGTCCGTGTGCCGGCCTCGCAGGTGGTCGGTGAGGTCAACCGCGGCTGGTACGTCGGCATGACGCTGCTCGACTACGAGCGCTCCTCGATCGGCGGCGCGGTGGAGATGGAGCGCCAGCTGATGGCGGCCATCGAGTACATCCACGACGACGAAGGCGCGGAGAAGTCGCGCGTCGACGAGCTGCCGTCGGTGCGTGCGGAGATCGCCGACCGGTACATCGAGATCCAGGTCAGCTTCAACCTGTCGTTCCGCATCGCGTCGATGCAGGCGTCGGGGCTGATCCCGAACATGGAGGCCTCGATGGGCAAGGTGTTCTCGTCCGAGGTGAGCCAGCGGGTGCACCGCACGGGCACGCGCATGTTCGGGCTGTACTCGAACGTATGGGACGAGGACAGCGACTACTCGCCGTACCGCAGCCGGTTCACGCAGAACTACTTCCACCGCATCCCTGCCACGATTGCGGGAGGCACCTCGGAGATTCAGCGCAACATCATCGCCACGCGCGGGCTTGGCCTGCCGCGCGGCTAGCCGATTCGCGCTCGCAGTGACACGCAGCCCCCGCAGCGAGCGGGGGCTGCGGCGTTAGGGCTGCGTGAGGTTCTGGCAGCGCCAACTCCAGCGATGCGGGCTATGCTTGGCTTGCGCATGACCGCTCCCACGGCAGTCATGGGAAGAGTGTGATGAAGGGCAAATACCGGCCAGGCGAGGTCCGCGCTCGTGGAGACGCCATCTACGAGGAGATCAAGCCCGGGCTGGGACATCTCACGAAGGGCACGTTCGTCGTCATCGACATCGAGTCGCGTGACTACGAGATCGGGGCAACGGACGCCGAGGCTACCGGGCGGCTGCTGGATCGACTCCCGACAGCAGTCACTTGGGCAGTACGCGTTGGCTACGCGACTGCGTACACCCAGGTTGGGGTCGTTCCTGTTCGCAAGTCAGATGGTTAGGGGAAGCGTCAGCGCGAACCGCGAGGCACTGATCGGCGTTGAGGTCCTTGACCGCGATGGTCGACCACAGCTGCGTGAGGCTGTTCTGGACACGGGCTTCAACGGATACCTGTCGTTGCCTTCAGCCGACATTCGGCAACTCGGACTGCTGTGGGCGGGCGAGCGGACCTTCGAGTTGGCGAACGGGGAGCCCTTCGACTTCGAGGTCTACTACGGATGGGTTCGGTGGCACGGCCGTGCGATCCGTGTGCCGATCCTCGAGTCCGAGGCCGCCCCTCTCGTCGGCATGGAATTGATCTGGGGCAGCCGCGTCGCGATGGACGTGTTGGCGGGTGGAGCCGTCGAGATCGAGGAGCTCGCGACTGGCGGATGAAAGCGCTGACGTTGCCTCGGTGAGCCGCACCCGGCAGCGACTGATCGTCGATGGGATGAACGTCATCGGCAGCCGCCCGACGGGGTGGTGGCGCGACCGCGACCGGGCGAAGCGGGAACTCATCGCCACCTTGCAGGACTTCGCCGACGCATCAGGTGCCCGTGTGACCGTCGTGCTCGACGGTCGCCCGCTGGCCGGTCTGCCCGAGGGCGCACACGGCACAGTCAACGTCCTTTACGCGCCGCGGCGAGGGCGGGATGCGGCCGACGACCGCATCGTCGAACTCGTCGAGGCAGACGATGAGCCCGCGGGCCTCGTCGTGATCACTTCGGACCGGGCGCTGCGCGAGCGCGTCGAGCTGCTGGGGGCGCGGATGGTCGGGAGCTCGACCTTCCTGCGACGCGTCGAGGACGCCTCGACGTAGGTGCTCGCTCGCCGCTATGCGCGCGGCACGCGGGCGTGGCTCGACAGCCTACAATGCGGCCCGAACCACGACGGACACGCCCTGAAGCGGAGGTACCCACCCATGCCCATCACGCCGACAGACACGCTGCGGTACGAGACCGAAGGCCGGAAGGCCATCATCACCCTGACTCGTCCCGAGGCCATGAACGCACTGAACCGCGAGATCCTGAATGCCATCGGCGAGGCGATCCACGAGTACGAGGCCGACGACAACCTGCTGGTCGCCATCATCACGGGCGAGGGCGGCCGCGCCTTCTCCGCCGGCGCCGACCTCAAGGAGATGACCCAGCGCGACCAGTCCGAGGGCGTCGACGACTCCGACATGGGCCCCGGCTTCAACGGCTTCGACGAGCTCGACGCGTGTCGCAAGCCGCTCATCGCCGCTGTGGACGGCTACTGCCTCGCCGGAGGCCTCGAGGTCACCATCTACTGCGACATGGTCGTCGCGACGGAGCAGTCGCGCTTCGGCCTGCCGGAGCCGCGTCGCTCACTGCTGGCCGGCCCCGGCCTGCACAACCTCGCGCGGATCATCCCCTACCGCGAGGCGATGATGATCCAGCTCACCGGAGGCCACATGAGCTCCGAGCGCGCCTACGACATCGGCCTCATCCAGCGCCGCGTACCGGACCGCGATGCGATGTGGGCTGCCGCGCACGAGCTTGCCGACGAGATCCTCGAATGCGCGCCGCTGGCGGTGCAGGCCATCAAGCGCATCGTGAAGACCGGGCGCCAGCTCCCCGTCGAGTACTCGGAGAAGCTCGCCGAACCGATCGCCGACTTCATTGCCACGACGGAGGACCGCCTCGAGGGTCCCAAGGCCTTCGCCGAGAAGCGCGCCCCGAACTGGAAGATGCGCTAGCGGAGAACCAGACCCCTCACCCTCACCCTCTCCCCCGCGGACGGGGGCGAGGGGATCAGAAGGTCGGCGCTCAGCCGCGGGCGGGAGCCTCCGAGGCGCCCTCCGCGAAGTTCGGCTTGTAGTCGGACTCTTCGCCCCGGATCTGGGCGCGGTGCATGCGGTCGTGGCGGTAGTAGGACCGCAGCCACTGCATCACCGTCAGCTCGCCGAACGCCGGGACGAATGCCGTGCGCTCGTACTGCTCGGCGTCGATGCCGCGGGCCAGCTCGAGCGTTTCGGCGCGCTCGGCGTTCATCTGCGCGACGAGCGTCGGGATGTCGGCCGAGTGGGCCTCCTCCTGTGGCACGTCGAGCGGGACGTTCGGCGTGTTGCCGTCGGACGTGTCGGGCCGGTCCTCGGCCAGCGCGCGGATCACCCACTGGCGGTACGAGCGGTCCATCCCGGCGAGGTGCGTGAGCTGCTCCTTCACGGACCAGCCCTCCTCGCCTTCGCCCTCGGGCGGCTGGACTTCGGCCTGCTCCTCGTCGATGTCCTCGAGGGCTGCAAGCAGCGCGGTGCGCTCCTCCGCCATCTTCTCGAACAGCTCGTCGATCTGTGCCTGTGTCGCCATGGTGTCTACTCCTCGGCGTCCACCTCCGCCCGCCAGCGGTAGTAGGCGCTCACCTTCGCCAGTGCTCGGGCGGCGCGGTCGTAGCTCGGGTACGCCGCGATGCCGAGTGCCTGCAGCTCCTGGTCCAGTTCGTGCATCGCCTCGCCGTGCGCCATCGGCGTGGGCGAGTGCAGCAGCACGATGTGCGGCTTCGAGGAGCTCGCGTTCGCGGTGGCCAGCGCCGCGACCGGCTCGTCGAGCTGCTCGCGCTCCGGGTCGTCCGTCGGCCTCGGCCGGAGCTGCATCGAGATCACGTCGATGTTCTCGTCCTGGTCGAGGATGCCCAGGATCTGCTCGAGCTCGGTGCGGTTCGTGCCCATATCGATCGGGTTGCGGAAGCTCGCGCCGACGAGGCTGAACCACTCGCCGAGCTGCACGAGCGAGGGCTCGGTCAGCTCCGGCACCGCGAGACCGTGGTCGCCGAAGGCGTCGGTCATCGAGACGGACTGGCCGCCGGAGCCTCCCATCACACCGATGCCGGTGCCGCTGAACGGCGGCACGAGCGTGAGGGTCTTGAGGATGTCGAGCGCGTCCGTCAGCGAGTCGGCCTGGATGGCGCCGGCCTGCTGGCAGAGCGCGTTCCACACCTCGGTCGAGCCGGCGAGCGAGGCCGTGTGAGAGCGGGTCGCGCGCGAGCCGTCGCTGCTGCGGCCGCCCTTCCACAGCACCACCGGCTTGACGCGGGTGGCCTTGCGGAGCTGCTCGAAGAACGCGCGGCCGTCCTGCAGGCCCTCGACGTACATCGTGAGGTACTCGGTGCCGGGGTCGCCGGCGAAGTACTCGAGGTAGTCGGCGTTCTCCAGCGTGATGCCGTTGCCGAAGCTGACCGCCTTGCCGATACGCACGCCGGCGTCGTGCGCGCCCATGATGAAGTCCATCGCGTGCGCGCCGCTCTGCGAGACGAAGCTCACGGGGCCGTCGAAGCCCGCGGGCTGGCTGGGTCCGAAGCGCACGCCGGCGGCCGGGTTGTAGAGGCCCATGCAGTTCGGCCCGATGACGACGAGGCCGGACTCCTCGGCAGCCGTCTTGAGCGTCGCCTGCAGCTCGCGGCCCTCGTCGGTGTCGGTCTCGGCGAAGCCGGACGTGAAGAACGCCGCGCCGGCCACCTCGCGCTCAATGCAGTGGCGCATGATGAGTGGCGCGACATTCCGCGGGACGGCGACGAGGACGTAGTCGATGTCGCCGGGGACGTCGGCGAGGCTCGTGAAGTTCTCGACGCCAAGCGCCTCGATCTCCGGGAGCTCGTTGGGGTCGACCTGCACGGAGTAGAGGTTGCCGCTGGCCTCGACGGTCTTGTTGCTGCGGAGCCAGCGGTTGTTGCGAGCCTTGGCGTCGCCGACGACGACGACGGTCTTGGGGTTGAGTGCCCGGTCCAGCCGCTCCCGATCCACGCGCATGTGTGTCCGCCCTCCATGGTCAAGCGTCGGCGGCGACAGGCTACCCGGTCGACGGTGCGCTTGTCGCGTTCGACGTGGTGCCGTGCCTCGCCCGTGAGCACGAACCCGGTATGATCGCCTCGACGCCGCAGGCCGGCCGTCCCCACGGCCGGGTCCGGCGTCCCGACGTTCGTTCGCAGCGAAGGAGTTGAGCGTGGTCTCGACCGATCAGGAGTACAAGGTCATCGGTAGCCGTCCCGTGCGCCCCGACGGCGCCGACAAGGTGACAGGTCGCGCCGAGTACGGCGGGGACGTGCGCCTGCCGCGCATGCTCTACGGCCGCGTCAAGCGCAGCCCCCACGCGCACGCCCGCATCATCAGCATCGACGGCTCGAAGGCGATGGAACTCGACGGCGTCAAGGCCGTCATCACCAACGCCGACTTCCCCCGCGTCGACGGCGACATGGTCGACCTCGGTGAGACGTTCGCCCCGTTCAAGTGGGTCCGCGACAACGTGCTCGCGTCCGACAAGGTGCTCTACGCCGGCCACGCCGTGGCCGCTGTCTGCGCCACCGACCAGCACATCGCCGAGGACGCCCTCGACCTCATCGAGGTGGAGTACGAGGTGCTGGACCCGGTGCTGAACGTGCACCAGGCGATGGCCGACGGCGCGCGGCAACTGCACGACTACATGCACACCACCGAGATGGCCGCCCGCTTCGTCCCCGGCGACGAGCGTTCCGAGGACGCGAGCAACATCGCGAGCCACCTGCGCTTCGATGTCGGTGACATCGACGCCGGGTTCGCGGAGGCCGACATCATCCTCGAGCGTGAGTTCGAGACCTCGATGGCGCACCAGGGCTATATCGAGTACCACAACGGCACCGCGTTCTGGAACCAGGACGGCGAAGTCACGGTGTGGTGCAGCTCGCAGGCGCCGTTCAGCATCCGCGAGTCGGTCGCGGCGCTGCTCGACCTCCCGGTGTCGAAGGTAAAGGTCATCCCGATGGAGATCGGGGGCGGCTTCGGCGGGAAGATCTCCGTCTACATGGAGCCGATGGCCGCGATCATGTCGCGCATGACCGGCCAGCCCGTGAAGATGCTGATGACCCGCGAAGAGGTCCTGACGGCCACTGGCCCGACCTCCGCCACGTACGTGCGCTGCAAGATCGGCGCGAAGCGCGACGGCACCCTCGTCGCTGTCGAGGCGGAGCTGGCCTACGAGGCCGGCGCCTTCCCCGGCTCCCCGGTCGCGGCGGGCGCGGGCTGCATGTTCGGCTCCTACGACATCCCCAACCAGCGCACGGACGCCTACGACGTCGTCACGAACAAGCCGAAGGTCGCGGCCTACCGCGCCCCCGGCTCGCCGCAGGGCACGTTCGCGATGGAGTCGCTCATGACCGAGCTGGCCGAGCGGCTCGAGATGGACGAGATGGAGCTGCGGCTCAAGAACGCCTCGGCCGAGGGCGTGCGCCGCACCGACGGCGTCCAGCACGGCCGCATCGGCGCCGAGGAAGTCATGAAGGCGGCGCAGGAGACCCCGCACTACCGCTCCGAGCTCACCGGCAAGAACCGCGGCCGTGGCATCTCGATGGGCTACTGGGGCAACGCGGGCCTCGAGTCCAGCGCCTACGCGTTGGTCAGCGCTGACGGCGACGTGAGCCTCGTGCTCGGGTCGGTCGACATCGGCGGGCAGCGCGCCGCGCTGGCGATGCAGCTGGCCGAGGCACTCGGCATCACCTACGAGAACGTGCACCCGCGCGTCGTCGACACCGACTCGATTGGCTTCACGCACGTCACCGGCGGCAGCCGCAC
The DNA here is from genome assembly GCA_009837285.1 of Chloroflexota bacterium. Classification (GTDB taxonomy): domain Bacteria; phylum Chloroflexota; class Dehalococcoidia; order UBA2979; family UBA2979; genus VXMT01. The sequence goes on from VXTU01000004.1 coordinate 15,613, forward strand.
GACCTTCGCCACCGGGTGGGCGGTCTACGAGGCGGCGATGGACATCCGCCGCCAGTTCGAGGAGCGCGCCGCCACCATCTGGGAGGTCGACCGTGACTCCGTGAGCTACGGCGACGACGGCGTCGTGCGCGGCCCGGCCGACGAGGACGGCAACGAGCGCTCGTTCACGTTCGCCGAGCTGAGTGCGCAGCTCCCGCTGACGGGCGGCCTGATCCAGGGCCACGCGGACGTGCTGCCGACGGGCGTCGGCGCGGCGTTCGGCTGCCACATCGTGGACGTCGAGGTGGACCCGGAGACCGGCAAGGTCGACGTACTGCGGTACACGGCCGTCCAGGACGTGGGCAAGGCGATCCACCCCTCGTACGTCGAGGGGCAGATCCAGGGCGGCGCCGCGCAGGGCGTCGGCATGGCGCTGACGGAGGAGTACTTCTACCGCGACGACGGCGCCATGGCGAACTCGAGCCTGCTCGACTACCGCATGCCGACCGCGCTCGACCTCCCGGAGATCGAGACGGTGCTGGTCGAGGTGCCGAACCCCGGCCACCCGTACGGCGTGCGGGGCGTGGGCGAGGTGCCGATCGTGCCGCCCCTCGCTGCCATCGGGAACGCGATCCACGACGCCACCGACGTGCGCGTCACACAGCTGCCGGCGTCGCCACGCTGGCTGCTGGACCAGTTTGAGGACGGCCAGGAGTAGCACTCTCGCCCGCAACGGCAGAACCCACGGGGCCGCCGGCAACCGCCGGCGGCCTTCGTGTGTCCGCCCCCCGCGGTCTTATCGCCTCACCAGTGCGGCGAGCAGTGCGGGATCGAGGCGAGCGCCCGAGTCGATGCTGGTGGTCGCGGACTCTCTGGACGGAGGTCTGGAGACAGGCGCGGCCCTACAGGGGTTTGCGCGCCAGGAAGCAGTACAACGGCGTGAAGATCCCCGTTCGGCCGCCAGCGACGTAGGCATCGGCGGTCCGGTCCAACAACCTGATGACCTCCGAAGAGCCCCTGGGGAACACCCCCAGCACCTCCGCCAGCCTGGATCCCCGCATCAACGCCTTGCGGCCCAGCGGAGTCCTGCGCAGGGCGCTGCCCAGGGTTCCGTGTCGGGTTTCCATAGGCTGGTACCACGGCGTGGTCGGGCCGTGCTCCTCGACGGCGCGATCAATCCCCTCGATGACCTCGAACCCCGCCGTCACCAGCGCCTGATTCACCTCATCCGTCGTCGCGATCTCGCTGAGCGCGATGCCCTGCATCAGTTCCTGCTTGATGGCGAGGTGCCGCTCGTCGTCGGGGTCGAACGTGTCCGTCATGCACATCTCCTGACCCCAGAAGAGTGCCCCGGGCTTCAGCACGCGGTGGATCTCGGCGAACGCTCCCACCTTGTCCGGCGCATGGCACGTCGACTCGATCGCATAACCCCGGTCGAACGTGTCGTCGGCGAGGGCGTCCATGTCCATGAAGCTGCATTCGAGGTAGTCGACCATGTGGTCGAGCCCCGCCTCGGCGTCCAACGATTTCGCCCTCTCGAGCTGGACGCTGCTGTTGTTGATCCCAACGACCCTGACGCCGGCCTCACGGACGACGCGGCGCATCGGGCCGCCGATGCCGCACCCGACATCGATCACCGTCATGTCCTCGGTCAGTTCCAGCTTGGCGATCATCAGTCGTTGATGCCGAAGCTTGGACTCCTCCAGGCTTTCCCGGGGCGATAGAGGCGCGAAGTGCAGGGACTCGCCCCACCCGAAGATCATGAAATCGCTGCACAGGTCGTAGTATTCTCTGACCGTTGCAGCGTGGTCGTAGCCCCCCGCGCCGGCCTCCTGAGCGGACGCCCTGTCGAGCCATCCATCGAAGCCCTGCACGCGCCGTTCGACGGGCGTCCCCTCGTACGCGGCCTTCAACCCTCTGCGGAGTTCGCGAATCTGCACGGGCCCCCCTCAACACCGCACGCAGTTGGCTTGGAGCGCGAGCGCCACAGGCGACGGTCGCAGGTGTCGACGTGCCGCCTGTCGGGTCTTCTCTGTGCAAAGCCAAGGCCGCGTAAACCCTACCACCGGACGTATGGCCGAGGTGTAGTGACTACCACGGGATCGCCATGAGTTTTGTGTTAACCGCCCGCGGATCGGCGGTCCGTTAGCCCGTGGGCGGTGCGAGCGTGTCCGTGAACCAGTCGAGGAGGAGTGCGCGCACCTCCTCCCCTCGCTGGCGCAGGCTGTGTGTCGCCCCATCGAGCAACTCGAGGCGCCTCGGGTCGCCGGCGAGATCGTGGAGAAGCCGCGAGCAGTCCGGCGGGAGCCGGAGGTCGTCGAGGCCGTGCACCAGCAGTAGCGGCGTCGGCGCCAGCTCGGCGACGCGCTGCGCGCCCGCGGTCTGCGTCGCCAGCGTCGCTACCGACGCGACGCGGTCGGACTGCACGCCCGCTTCGATCACGACGGCGCCGCCGAAGGAGTGACCGAGCAGTCCCACGCGCTCGACGCCCTCACCCGCCAGGAAGTCGATGCCGCGCAAGACGTCGTGGACTCCCTCACCCATCGGGCCCGGGAACGCGTGGACGCGGAAGTCGAGCCGCAGCGCCGCGATCCCTCGCGCGGCGAGGTCGGCGGCGAGGTCCGGGTAGAGCGCGTTCGCAGGACCGTCGAGTCCGCCGTCGCCACCGCCGACCATGACGACTGCGGCCGCCGCGTCGGGTGCGGGGTGCCAGGCGCAACGGATCGGGATTATCCAGTTGACGCAAGATAGGAACGCGGCTACCGTGCGCCCATGCGCA
>VXTU01000090.1:0-5030 GCA_009837285.1 Chloroflexota bacterium
GCCGCGCCTACGCCCCCGGTGGGGTCGTACACTTCCGCGCAGAGGTGCGCGATGACCAGCCGGCCGGACCATGACGTCGAGGTAGCCGTGATCGGCGCGGGCGCGCTCGGTACGGCCGTCGCCGCCGCGCTCGCCCCCGACTACTCGGTGCTCGTCGTCGAGCGGCACGAGGGCAGCGGGCGGGAGACGAGCTCGCACAACAGCGGCGTGATCCACGCCGGGATCTACTACCCCACCGGCTCGCTCAAGCACCGCTCGTGCATCGAGGGCAACGCGCTCGTGTACGAGTGGTGCGAGGCGCGGAACGTGGTCCACCGTCGCTGCGGCAAGCTCATCGTGGCGCTCGCCGAGGACGAGATCGACGGCCTCGACGCCGTCGTCGAGCAGGCTCGCGCGAACGGTGTGCCGGGCATCTCCCGGCTGACGGGCCGCGAGGCTCGCGCGCTCGAGCCGGCCGTCCCCGCCGCAGCCGCGTTGCTGTCCGAGAGCAGCGGCGTCGTGGACCAGGCCGGGCTCGTGCGATCGTTCGAGGGCGCGGCCATCGAGGGCGGCGCCCTCTTCGCGTACCAGCACGAAGTGCTCGCCGCCGAGCGTGATGCCGCCGGGTTCCGCCTCGAGCTACGCGACGCGGACGGCCAGCGCTCCGACCTGCGATCCACCGCGCTCGTCAACGCCGCGGGCCACGGCGCACCCAGGATCGCCGCGGCGCTCGGCTATCCCCTCGATGGCGAGGGCGAGGTGCCGCGGCTACGGCAGACAGCGAGCCGCGGCCGCTACTACGACGTCGTCGGCTCCAGCGTCGCGCAGGCCGTGACACGGCTCATCTACCCGCTGCCCGACCATGCCGGCGCCGCCCTGGGCGTGCACCTCACGATCGACACCGACGGCGCGCTCCACCTCGGCCCCGACGCGACCTGGCTGGACGAAGACGCGACGCTCGACTACCGCAACAACGACGAGGCGCGGGCCGAGTTCCTGGCGGCGGGCCAGCGCCTGCTACCTGCGTTGACGGACGAGGACCTCGCGCCCGGACAGGTCGGCTACCGCCCGAAGCTCCACGACGCCGGCGAGCCGCAGGCCGACTTCCTCGTCTGGCACGACAACGGCTATGTCCACCTCGGAGGCATCGAGTCGCCCGGCCTCACGAGCGCGCTCCCGCTCGCGAACCTCGTCGCTGACCTGCTGCGCTGAGCACCCTACGCCGCAGCGCTCCCTTCGGGGTCCCCGACAACGCGATCACCGCACGCGCGCGTCGTACTCGGTACCGACGTGCCCGAGCTCCTCGAACCGGCGGTACTCCGCCTCGCTGTAACCGAGAAGTTCGCGGTAGACGTACTCGTTGTGCTCCCCGAGCAGCGGGGCGGGGCGGGCCGGGGGCTCCGGCGTCGCGCTCGCCTTCCACGCGCGCCCCACGTAGCGATGCGTCCCGGCCTCCGGCGTCGAGATAGTCTCGAAGAAGCCGCGCGCGTCGTGGTGGCGGTCTTCGTAGGCGTCGGCGTCATTCATCACCGCACCTGCCGGGATGCCCTCGTACTGGAGACGCTCCATGACCCACCGCGGGTCTCGGATCGACGTCCACTCGGCGATGATCGCGTCCAGCTCGCGGCGGTTCGCATACCGGCTCGCCATGTCGCGGAAGCGCGGATCGTCGACCAGGTCCTCGCGGCGCATCGCGTCGCAGAGGCGTCGCCAATCCTCCTCGTGGCGCACGGCGATGGTGACCCAGCGGTCGATGCCGTGCGCGGGGTAGACGTTGTGCGGGGCGAGCCAGAAGTGGTCGTTGCCCATCTTCTCCCAGAGCCGTCCATTCATGGAGTAGTCCATGACGAACTCACCCAGCAGCGGGACGAAGTTCTCCGCCGTCGCCAGCTCCACCATCAGCCCCTTGCCGGTGCGCTCGCGATAGCGCAGCCCCATCAGGAACGCGTACGCGGAGCCCACCCCTGACGCGGCGTCCGAGGGCACACCGGTCGGGGCATATTCGTAGCTCAGATCCGGGTACGAGCGGATCGCGGGGTGGCCCGTGAGCGCCTCCATGTGGTTGCCGAACGTGCGATAGCCGCGGTACGGCCCCTCGACGCCGAATGCCGGGATGCGCACCATCACGAGCCGCGGGTTCACCTGCGCGAGCTGCTCCCAGCCGACGCCGTGCTTCTCGATGTTGGGCGGCAGGTTGTTCTCCATCAGCCCGTCGGACACTTCGACGAGGCGGTGCAGGATCTCCTGTCCCTCGGGTCGTGTGAGGTCGACGGTCATCGAGAGCTTGTTGCGCGCGTGGTGGTTGAAGGTGCCGGCGCGGTTCCACGGCCGCTCGCCCGGCTCGTCGTCCGGATACGCCGAAGCGATGGTCTTCATCGAATCGATCAGCGACTGCGGTGGCCGCGCGACCGTACCGCGCGTGTTCGAGGCGAAGTGCTGCAGCGATTCCACGCGGATCACCTCGGCACCCCACTCGGCGAGGTGCATCGTCGAGTACGGGCCTGCGAAAACGACCGTGAAGTCGATGATGCGTACGCCCTCCAGCGGCAGCCGCTGCCGCCGTTCGGTCTGTGACGAGTCCGCCGGCGCCCGGCTCGGAGGCAGGCCGTCGAGCACCTCGCGAGTGTGTTCACCCAGGCGCGGCGCGCGCCGACGCTTCGGCATCGGCTCGTCGTCGCGGTAGAGCGTGTGGTGGTAGCCCGGGTACTGGAGCGGGCCGGTCTCGGGGTGGTCGATGGTCTGGAAGAAGCGCCGGTAGCGGAAGTTCTCGTCCTCGATCAGGTCGGCGATGGTGTTGATCGGCCCGCCCAGCACGCCGAACTGCTGCGAGATGTCGCGAATCTCTTTCTTCGTGCGCTCGGCCATCCAGGGGAGGAGGTACTCCTTGAACTGCTCGACGCGCCCCGGCTTCGTGCGCTCGGCGAGCGTGCCCCACTCCTCGGTCTCGAGGAGGTCCTCGCGGCCCATCATGCGCAGCGTGCGGTCGAGCCGGTCGGCGCTGCCGCCCATGAGGTAGTAGCCATCCTTGCTGGGGAACGTCCCCGCGGCGACCGACCACCCGAGCGGCATGCGACCGAGGATGCGCCCCGCGTACTGGTACCCCGCCAGCCTCGACAGCCGCATGTCGATCGAGTGAGCCGCCGTCTCGTAGACGCTGACATCCAGGTGCTCGCCCTGCCCGGTGGTCTCGGCCGCACGGAGCGCGACGGCGGTTGCGAGCGCGCCGCTGTACCCGGCGTGGTAGAGCGTCACGCGGCCGGCCGTCTTCAGCGGGTAGTAGTCGGGATTGCCGGAGCTGGCCATCGGCCCGCCCATCGCGTAGAGCGTGAGGTCGGTGCCCTCGAAGTCACGGTAGGGGCCGGTCTGCCCGAAGTTGCTGATCGAGGTCATGACGAGCTTCGGCTGCACCTCGCGCAGCACGTCGTAGCCGAGGCCGAGGCGCTCCATGACCCCTGGGCGGTAGTTCTCGACGAGCACGTCGGCCGTTGAGACAAGGTCGAGCAGGCGCTCGCGGCCCTCCTCGGTGCGGAGGTCGAGGATGACGCTGCGCTTGTTGGTGTTGAGGAACAGGAACATGCCGGAGCGGTCGAGACCGGGTACGTCGCCGAAGAAGGGCGGCAACGCCCGCGCGGGGTCACCGCCGGGCCGCTCGACCTTGATCACCTCGGCGCCGGAGTCCGCGAGGACGCGCGTGCAGAACGGCCCCGCCGCATGTTGCGTCAGGTCGATCACGCGCACGTCGTCCAGCGGCATCGGTGCGGTCATGGGACGGGGCCAGTGAAGCGACCGCAGCGGCTCACGTCAACGTCGCACGGCGGTCGAAGCGGGATCTTGATGATCTGGACTAGTCTAGACTAGACTAGTCCATGAAGGACAACGATGACCACCGAATCCACTGAAACCCGCCCCGCCTGGACAGTCGCTGAGGCCAAAGCGAAGCTCTCGGAGATCCTGCGCCTCGCGGAGGAGGAGGGGCCGCAACGCATCGGCCTCCGCAACTCGTTCGTGATCGTTCCCGAGCGGATCTGGCTCGAACATGAGGGGCCGGAACCAATCCCCATGGGGCGATGGATCGTACAGAACTGGCCGCGCGGTATCGAGATTGAACTGCCGGACCGGCGCGACCCAGAACGCGATATCCCCTTCGCACATCTTGACGAAGACGACTGGAGCGATGAGTGAGTGGCTTCGTCGTTGACGCCAACGTGTTGTCGGAGATGAGCCGGCCAAACCCGAATCCGTCCGTCGTCTCCTTCTTCAACGACAGCCCTGAACTCTGGCTCTCCGTGATCGTCATCCACGAGTTGGAATTCGGGGTACAGCGACTCGATGCCGGCCGCCGCCGCGACCGTTACCGGGACAACCTTTCGGCGTACCTCGCACGCTATGGCAACCGCGTCCTCCCGGTGGGTCGTCCCGAAGCTGTGTTCGCCGCCGGGATGCGCGCGCAAGCCGCGCGAACCGGGCGGGTCGTACATGTGGCGGACGCACTCATCGCGGGCACCGCCAGGGCAAACGATCTCGCCGTCGCCACCCGCAACGTCCGGGACTTCGAGGGCTTCGACGTAGAGATCGTGAACCCGTGGGAGCATGTATAACCGTCGGCCGCATGACGCCACGACGCGGACTCCGTAGGCTGGCGGCATGAACCTCCTCGAAGACCCCGGCCGCTTCCACTGGAAGTGGATCGTCATCGCCGTCGGGCTGCTCGTCGTCTACGCCATCGAGCGCTCCGTCCGCACCGGCGGGCTCTTCTAGCCCGCGCCGCTCCGACGCGCGCCGGCGCCGTGGACCTGGCGCACCTCTCCGACATCGAGCGCTGGCTCCTTGACCACGCCTCACCCGAGCGGCTCGACTCCGCCAGCGCCCTCTACGAACTCATGCCGCGCCAGCGCGGCGGCCAGCTCCCGTTCGTCGACGTGCCTTACGACGCGCGTCGCGAGGAGCACTGGGCCGACGCCGCGCGCGTCGCCGACTACGTCGCCCACGCGCCAGAGGACGCCTGCCGCGTCCTCGACGTGGGCCCCGGCGACGGCTGGCCCGCCCTCCCC
>VXTU01000090.1:5040-14021 GCA_009837285.1 Chloroflexota bacterium
CCTCGAGGTCGTTGGGGTGGACCCCGCCGCACAGCGGACGCGCGCCTGCGCCGGCAACGCGGCCCGCCTCGGCATCACGAACGCCTCGTTCGTGACGGGCGACGCGGGCGCGTTGCCGTTCGCCGACGCCTCATTCGACCTCGTCACGGCAGCATCGGCGCTTGAGGAGGCAGCCGACCCGGAGGCCGTGTTCGCGGAGCTCCACCGCGTACTCCGCAACGGCGGCGTGCTGCGCGCCTCCTACCAGGACTGGCGCCTCGCCGCGCCGGAGATCGAGACCGTGCTGCTGTGGGACGGCGTCGCCCGGCAAGAGACGTCCGAGGAGACACCACTGCGGCTCTACACCTACGTCCACCGCCTCCAGGAGCCCGCGGTCGAGCGGCGCTGGACCCTCGAACTACCTGCCGAGGGAGAGGCACGCGAGGTGCACCAACGGGCACTCGTGGCCTCAGCCTCCGGCCGCCGCGCGTACGGCGAGACGCTGCTCACACCCTCGACGGCGGCGGACCTTGGGGTGCCGCTGCTCGAACGCCTCGCGCCGCTCGCGCGGCGCTGCACCGTTGTGGAGATGCGGCGGTGGACGACGGAGTGGCTGGTCGGTGCGCTTGAGGCCGCGGGCTTCCCCGAGGTGCACTCGACGGCGCATCCCGGCGACATTGCGCGCCACGTCGGGCGCGAGCTCATCGCGCGCGGCGACGTCGACGCCGTTGCTCCGCACTTCGAGGCGCTGACCACCGCCATCGGGGTGGCGGCGGGCCGCCGGCCCGGCCGCGACATGGTGGTTGCCCGACGCTAGCGGCTCGGCACTAGGCGGGGCCGATGATGCGCTGCATCTCCTCGTCGGTGAACGCGCGTAGTGTCTCGCTGGTGACGTTGCCGGTCTGGGCGATGTTGAACGCGCCGTTCATCATCGCCTCCTCGCTCGGCGCTTCGACGACCGTGACGAGGTCGTAGTGGCCCTGGGTCCAGTAGTGGCCGAGCACCTCGAAGCCCGCGGCCTCGTTGAGCTCGCGGATCTCGTCGGCGCGGTGCACGGTCTCCTTCAGTCGCTTGCGGCCCTCGTCGGTGAACCGGTAGAGCACGACGTAGCGCGGCATCGCTCTCCTCCTCGCCTGCACCGCGAGCGTACCCCTCGACGGCGGCGGCGAGTACCGCGAGCTGCGTCGATGCCTCGCACGGGCGCGTACCATCGCCGCGAACGGGGCGGTGGGATGGGTCGAATCTCAGCCCGAAGGTTGAGTCGCCCAGCTGCCGGTAACTACGGTGAGCGGTTGCCCCCGCGAACCTCGTCGATGTACGCGTCGATATCACCGTCGAACACGCCATCGAGCGCACCTGCAACACGGTCGATTGGATGTACTGGCATGGCCCGGCGGACGAGGGCGCCCCCGTTGGCTTCGATGACTTCAACCTCGGTCCCGGGTGTCAGGCCGAGAGCATCGCGCAGCGGCTTCGGAATAGTCACCCGGCCACGTGTACCGATGCGCATCCCCGTCCTCGTCTATTGAGCAGTAGGGCAACTACCGTACCGCAACAGCGAGGGCACCGCGCTACTCGTAGATCACATCGCCGCGGTGCAGGCGGTACGCAGTGTCGTACGTCTGCTCGGCGGACCGCACGGTCGGCGAGTGCGCCGTCAGGAACCGCGCCGCGCCGATCAGCACGTGACCGCCCTCCGGCCGGTCACCGAAGTGCTCCGCCAGCCGCACCGCCGCCTCGAAGATCTGGAACTCGTGGAACCCCGAGTCTTCGCGCAGCAGCGCCGTGCCCAGGCCCTCGACGAGCTCGCCGCGGCGGCCCGCGGCCAGCAGGTCCGCTGCGTGACCGGCCGTCTCGTCGACGCGCTGCTGACGGTCGAACTCCCCGAGCAGCGCACCGAGGTCGCCCGAGCCGTTGCCGTTCCTCGCGAGGTGCGGGATCGGCTGCTTCGGCACGTTGAGGAATCGGTCCAGGTAGACGGCCGCCGCCCCGTGCAGGATGCCGCGCGCCAGCTCGCGCGACGGTGCTCGTCGCATCGCCTGGAACAGCGCGTGGGCGTACGTGAACGTGTGATGCACGGTGTCCCAGTCGCCGAACTCGTTCGCGACGTGGAAGTGCACGGCGCGCCGCGCCGCCGCGTACGCGACGGCTGCCGACAGCTCGACGAGCGAGGCGCCCTCGCGCGCCGCCTCGACGACCGCCTGCAGCGACACCCGCGGCTCGTCGTCGAGGATCGACTCGGCGAGGGGGAGGTGGCCGTCCCACGACTCGTTGCGCTCGCCGCCCTCGGCGAGAGCGGCGTCGAGGGCTGCGTCCGCCTCGGCGATAAGTCCCGGCAGGTCGACCGGGTGCTGCCAGCTCGCGGCCTCCTCCATGCGCTCGGCGCTCGCGATGAGCGGGATCATGCTGGGCAGGATCGCCTCGGCGTGCCGCCACCCGACGTGGTCGACGAGCTCGAACGCCTTGTTCGCGAAGTCGAGCGTGTGGCCCACGTCCATGAAGACGTGGTCCGTGCTCGCCGCGAACACCATGTCCGCCACCTGCTCGGGCGCTGAGCCGACCGAGACCGAGGTGCGCAGCGTTCGCTCCGCCGGGTCCTGTGAGCGCGTCTCCATGAACCGCCGGAACCACGCCCGGAACATCTCCGGCCGCCGCTCCGAGGTTTCGAGCGGGTCGAGGTCGAAGTCCGGCGGCTCGCCCGCCGTCGAACGCGCGACGTGCATGAGGCCCTGGTAGAGCGCGCGCGGACGGTCCTCCTCGGCGAGCACGGGCAGCGTGTTCGCCATCGCCGTGAGGATAGAGAGCCCGGTGCTCCAGCCGTTCGCGCGGTTGCGCGTGCCGAACAGCGCCGCGCGCTCCAGCAGCGGCCCCGTCGCGCCCAACTCGTGCAGCCCGATCACGGACTTGGCGAGGACGAGCCGGATGTTCTGCTCCAGCCCCTCGTCCAGCTTGCGCAGCCAGTGCGCCTCGCGGTCCGACTCGCGCGGCACGGGGTCGACCCACACATCGCCGTCGCGCACCTCGACGTCGAACGAGGTCACGTCATCGGCGAACGGGTCGAACGTGGAGCCGCCGGCGAGGTCGAAGCGGGCGTGGTGCCAGTGGCAGGTGAGGATGCCGTCGCGGATCGTCCCCTGGCTGAGCGGGAAGCCCATATGCGGGCAGCGGTTGTCCAGCGCGTAGACCTCGCCGTCCACGACGAAGACGACGATGGTGCGCCCGCCGGCCGAGACCACGCGCGGCGCGCCGCCGTCGATCTCGGCGAGCGGCCCGACGTGGACCGTCGCGCCGCCGGTCTCGCTACGGGGTGTGGTGGTCGTCATGATGCGCCTCCAGGGGTGTCTACGGTCGAGTATAGGAGCGCGGCCAACCCCTCAATCCCCCTGTCGAGCGGGGCGCGAGTGCACGACACCGCGTGCGATGATCGGTCCCGGAGCGGCCCGTCCCGCATCGGGCGAGGAACGGAGTGAGTGATGGCAGACCCCATACGCGTCGGCATTGTCGGCGCGACCGTGACGACCGGCGGGAGCGGCTGGGGCGCGAACGCCCACATACCCGCGCTCCATGCCCTGCCCGACTACGAGCTCGTGGCCGTCTGCACGGCGCACGAGGACACGGCGCAGGCCTCCGCCGAGCGCTTCGGTGCGCCCCTCGCCTTCCACGACATGGACGCGATGGTGGCGCACCCGGACATCGACCTGGTCGTCGTGTCGGTGCGCGTGCCGCTCCACCACGAGCTCGTGATGGCGGCGCTGCGCGCGGGCAAGGACGTGTTCTGCGAATGGCCGCTGGGGGCCACGCTCGCCGAGGCCGAGGAGATGGCAAACCTCGCTCGCGAGCAGTCGCTGCGCACCTCGGTCGGGCTGCAGGGCCGCAGCGACCCGAGCATCCGCTACGCGCGTGACCTCGTGGCGCAGGGCTACGTCGGCGAGGTGCTGACCGCGAACCTGAGCGTGATGTCGCAGGCGGTACTCGAGCGCGGCCCCGGCCGCATCTGGCAGGCCGTACGCGCCAATGGGGCGAACCCGCTCACGATCGCCGGCGGGCACGCCATCGACGCCCTGTGCGCCATCCTCGGCGAGATCACCGAGGTCTCCGCGCGCGTAACCACGCGCATCACGACCTGGCGCGACGAGGAGACCGGCCGGGATGTCCCCGTCGACGCACCCGACAGCATCGCGGTCGCCGGGCGCTTCGAGAGCGGCGCTGAGGCGGCGATCCAGGTCGCGAGCGTGCCCGCCCACGCGACCGGGACACGCCTCGAGATCTTCGGGCGTGAGGGAGCGCTCTTCCTGACGGCGCCCTCGGCGAACATCGGCCCGAACCAGTTGTTGGGGGCGCGCGCCGGCGACCCGCTGGACGAGCTACAGCCGCCGGACGAGTACTTCCTCGCCCCCGAGGGCACGCCGTCCGGCCCACCGCGAAACGTCGCGCACGCCTACGCGCGCATGGCCGACGCGCTCGGGGCGGCCGAGGAGTTCGCACCGGGGTTCGACCTCGCCGTCACCCGCCACCGCCTCCTCGATGCCATCGAGCGCTCCTCGGAGACCGGCACCGCAGTAACTATGCCCGGGTAGCAGGGTCGCCTCCCACCCCAACCTCGCCGTTCGATCTGATTCCCTCGCCCCCGTCTGCGGGGGAGAGGGCGAGGGTGAGGGGGTCTGCCCACGCCCGACCCGACGGACCCTCACCCCAACCCTCTCCCGCAGTGCGGGAGAGGGAGCCGGAGGCAGGATTGATCCCGCTCCCCCCGGCGATGGGGGAAAGGAGGGTGAGGGAGGCTCCGGCTCGCGCCTCGGCGTAGGAGGCGCCTGCTCTATACTCCGCGCGGCACACGACTCGCGACACGACCAGCCGGCAGACGCCGCACGGCGCACCGACAGGAGGCCCCATGGAGACGCGCTACCTCGGGAACTCGGGACTCGAGGTCTCGGTGGTCGGACTCGGCACCAACAACTTCGGCGGGCGCATGGACCAGGAGGCCACCACGGCCGTGGTCCGCGCCTCCATGGACCTCGGCATCACGCTCTTCGACACCGCCGACATCTACGGTGGCTCGCTCTCCGAGCAGTACCTCGGCAAGGCGCTGGGCGCCGACCGCCACGACGTCATCATCGCCACCAAGTTCGGCATGTCGATGGGCGAGGGGCCGTTCACGTCCGGCGCGTCGCGGCGCTACATCATGAGCGCCGTCGAGGACAGCCTGCGCCGCCTCGGCACGGACTACATCGACCTCTACCAGGTCCACCAGCCGGACCGGGAGACGCCGCTCGAGGAGACCATGCGCGCCCTGGACGACCTCGTGCGCGACGGCAAGGTGCGCTACATCGGCAACTCGAACTACGACGGCTGGGAGATCGCGAGCGGGCACTACATCGCGCAGCGCGACTCGCTCACGCCGTTCATCTCCGCGCAGAACAACTACAGCCTGCTGGAGCGCAGCATCGAGACCGAGATCGCGCCAGCCTGCGAGGCGTTCGGGCTCGGCATGCTGCCGTTCTTCCCGCTCGCCAGCGGCCTGCTCACCGGCAAGTACCGCCGCGACGAGGCGCCCCCGGAGGGCACGCGCCTCGCGGGCCGGGCACGCAACGGGCGCATCGCGAGCGACCGCAACTGGGACATCGTCGAGCGCCTTGATGAGTGGGCGCGCGAGCACGACCACACTCTGCTCGACCTCGCGTTCGCCTGGCTCGCCTCGAAGCCCTTCGTCAGCAGCGTCATCGCTGGCGCGACGAGGGTGGAGCAGGTCGAGGCGAACGTCGCGGCCGGCGACTGGCGGCTCACGCCCGAAGAGATGGCCGAGGTCGACGCCATCGCCCGCTAGCGCCTCGCGCCTCGCGCCTCGGGCGAGGTGGGACGGCGCGTGATTTGTCGGGGTTCCAGGGCAACCGTGCCGGGATACCGGCGTCACTGCCCCACGTCGTCCGCCGACACCTCGCCCACCACCAGGCACGACAGCTCCTCCTGGTCGAACGCGGCGTACTGCTCGCAGACGTAGCCGTCGCCGTCGTGGTCCCACTCCAGCGGCACGTGGAAGTCCGCGAACCCGCCTCCCTCGTCGGCCGGCCGTGGCCGGACATAGCGCGAGGCCTCCTGGCACGACGCATAGGCCACCGAGAGCAGCGTCGTCCGCTGTCGATCCGCCCACGCCTCGAAGTCGGTGTAGAAGCGAAGCAGCGAGACGCCGAACGCGTCATGGAACGCCAAGTGCAGCTCGGCGCCGTCGATGATGTCGTCGTAGAACGTCAGCCAGTCCTCGACGGTGCCGTACGACTCGAGCGCGAAGAGCGCGGCCGCCGTCATCAGGTCCTCGTGTGCCCGGCCCTCGCGGAAGTCCGTGGCCGGCTCGTGGAAGATGGCGGAGCGGTACCGGTCGTCCCGCAGGCTCGGGGGCTCTCCTCGAGCGTAGAGGTTCCAGTAGTACTCGAACGTCGCCACCCCCACCCAGCGTGCACTCACGTAGTGGGTCTGCACCGCGCGGAGGAACCACTCCCGCGCGATCGCCGCCGTGTCCGTCCGGCACGCCGGCCCGATGAAGATGTGCTCACCACGCTGGAACGAGCACTCGCTCGGCAACGTGTCGAGGGATTCTCCGAAGGCCTCCCGGTATCGCACGTTCAGGCCGCCGACGGTGTGCGCGATGTTGATCGTGATCGGCCCCTGGTGCGTGAGGCCGAGGTTCGTGCGGGCGTACGTGATCACCTTGCGCATCTCGGAGGCGACCGCACGCTGCTTCGCGGGCGCGTCCCACATGCCGCGTACCGTGCAGCAGCGGCCCCGCCCCGAAGGCGCCTCATCGGGAGGTAGGTGCGGAACAGGCGCCGCGTGCGGTTCGGGCGCCGGCGCGTCCACCTCCACCTCGACCCGCACGGGCACCTCGATGCTCACGGGATCGCTGACCAGCAGGGTCGGCAGACCCGGGTATTCCTCGAGGTCCACGCGGAAGTCGTGCGTCGTCCACTCGTCGCCCTCCTGCCGGGTGGTCACGAACGCCGACTGGTGAGCCAGGCTCACCCAGAACTCCATCTCCACGATCGCGCTCGTCTCGACGGTGCGGCTGGCGGTCCCGGCGCTGAACGCCCCTCCCAGGGCCATGGCGGCGACCAGCGCGGCGATGATGACCTGCTTCATGGCCGGGAGACGAAGCAGGGGCGGGCGCCGCTGTCGGGATGCGTCATGCTTCAGCTCCTTGTCACGGGGACTCCGGACTCGTTCGGGGGTCGATGGAGCGGACCAGCCGGTCGGCTAGCTGGTGCGAACGGGTGCGTCCGATCGGCGCCGTTGCTCGGTAACCCGTTGCGCCGCCTCACGTGCGAGGCAGAATCACAGACGTGTTCATCGGCCAATGTTCACGACCGAACAGTATCAGGATCGGCCCGCGCGAGATGTGCCCTGCAGGTGCCGGTTCGCCCGGCCGTAGTACAGTCTCGCGCGTGACGGGGAGGTGACACCGTGGCGGAGGCGCCGACGCAGGACGAGGTCCTGTCCTGGTTCGACACGCTCAGCAACTGGGGCCGCTGGGGCGAGGACGACACGCTCGGCACGCTCAACCTGATCACGCCGGAGAAGCGCCGCCAGGCCGCCTCGCTCGTGCGTGACGGCGTCAGCGTCTCCTGCTCGCGCGTCATCCCCTGGCGCGGCGCGGCGATGGCCGGCGCCAACCCGAACATCACGATGGCCCAGAGCGGCGAGCGCTACGCCCTCGGCGACGAGGTGCCCGACCCGGATTTCCCCGGCGAGAACGCGCTCCAGTGGGCCGGAGAGCAGATCTCCCTGCTCTTCCACGGCTTCATCTTCACGCACATCGACGGCCTCGGGCACGTCTTCTTCCGAGGCCAGATGTACAACGGGCGCTCGGCCGGGCTCATCACCACCTCGGACGGGGCGCAGGTGCAGACCTCCGATGTGATGCGCGATGGCATTATGTCGCGCGGTGTGCTGCTCGACATCGCCCGCCTGCGCGGCGTCGAGACGCTGGACCCGGCCGACGGAGTCTACCCGGAGGACCTCGAGGCCGCAGAGGAGGCGCAGGGCGTGCGCGTGGAGGAGGGCGACGTGCTGCTGCTGCGCACCGGCTACGGCGCGCTGATCGAGGCCGCGAATGCCGCAGGAGCGGAGCCGCCGATGGAGCACTCCGGGTATCACGTGGCGTGCATGCCGTGGATCCGCGAGCGCGGCGTCGCGCTCCTCGGCTCGGACGTCGTGAACGACATGTCGGAGCGCCCCTACCCGAAGACGCGGCTCCCCGTGCACGAACTGGCGCTCGTGGCGATGGGCCTGCGGCTCATCGACAACGCGCATCTCGAACGGCTCGCCGAGGCGTGCGCGGAGCGCAGCCGCTGGGAGTTCTGCTTCACGCTCAACCCGCTGCGCCTAGAGCGCGGCACGGGCTCCCCGGCCAACCCGATCGCAACGCTGTAGGAACCAGCGGCGGTCCCGGCGCAACTGCTCAGCGAGGCTCCCAGAGGAAGCGCACGGGCACCGCGTACAGCCCCTCGCCAAAGCCGACGCTCGTCTCGCCGTCGTAGAGCACGACACCCGTCGTGAAGCGGTCGCCGCACGCGTCCCGGAGCTTGCGCAGCCCGCGAAAGTCCGAGGCGGTCACGGTGGCTCCGGCCTTGACCTCGACGCCTGCCGCGCGGCCGGCCGACTCCAGCACGATGTCCACCTCGGCCTGGTCCTTGTCGCGGTAGTGGAAGAACTCGACCGGCTCCGCATGCCACGTCGCCTGCCGGCGCAACTCCTGGAACACGAAGGTCTCCAGCAGATGCCCGAGCAGCGGCCGATCCTGCTGTAACGTCGTCGCTGAGACGCCGAGCAGCGCGCACGCCAGCCCGGTGTCGCCAAGGTGGAGCTTGGGCGTCTTGATCAGGCGCTTCCCGCGGTTGCTGTACCAGGGAGGGAGCATCTCCAGCAGGTACACGCGCTGCAGCAAGGTGAGGTAGCTCCCGATCGTCGGCCGGCTCAACTGGAACTGCGAGGCGAGCTTGCTCAGGTTGAAT
>VXTU01000090.1:14031-18254 GCA_009837285.1 Chloroflexota bacterium
AGGTTGAATAGCCGCGCCGTCTGCGCGGCCGCGAGCCCGAGTAGACGCGGCAGCGCATCGAGGCTCGCGATCCGCGCCAGCTCAGCAACGTCGCGCTGCACCTGTGCGTCGATGAAGTTCCGGTACCAGTTCGAGCGTCTCCGACCGGCGGGACGGGCCAGCGCAGGCGGATACCCGCCGGCAACGATCCGCTCGGCGAGCGCCGGGCCGAGCCGCTCGGTCTGCACGGGCGCGAACTCGGCTCCAAAGAGCGCCTCGATGAATCCTTCGGTCACCGGACCGCCCGGCTCCAGCTCGCGCTGCGCCAGCGGATGCAGGCGCACGGTCTCCAGGCGTCCCGCGAGTGACTCGGCAATCGCCGGGACGGCCAGCACCTGGGTCGAACCCGTGAGGACGAACCGCCCTGGTGAGCGCCTCCGGTCAACCGCGAGCTTGAGCGCGGTGAAGAGATCCGGAACGCGCTGCACCTCGTCCAGCACCACGCGTTCGGGGAGGTCGGCGATGAAGCCCATCGGGTCGGCCTCGGCGCCGGCACGGACCACGTTGTCATCGAAGTTGAGGTAGGTGTACCCGCGGTCCGAACCGTGCCCTTGCGTTACGCCCTCCGGCAGGAACGCGGGCGCACAGACCATCTGCGCGAACGTGGTCTTGCCGCACTGCCGCGGGCCCTCGATGAGGACCACGGGGGAGTCCTCGAGCGCCTCGGCGAAGCGCGGCTCGATGAGTCGGCTGTGGAGCAGGTCGGGCACCGTCCAATTGTAAGGTTACGGTACGTCCAATTGCAATGTTAGTGCTCGTCTGATTGCAAGAATGATGGCCGGCCGATTGCAACTATGCGGGCCTCGCAATGCTGGGCGCGCAGCATCGCTGAGCACGCGCCATGACCGCGTCTGATTGCAAGCCACGGCTTCGTCAATTGCAAGTTTAACAGGCGTCCAATTGCAAGTTAGCGACCCGTCTGATCGCAATACACGCGCCACCCACGCGAGCTACCCGCGTCTGGCGGGACAGCCGAACTATCCGCTGTACGTCCAGCCCGTGTACACCGAGGTCAGCGGGTCGCCCGAGCCCACGACCTCGCCGTCGACGACGCGGCCGATCACGAGCACGTGGTCGCCGACCTCGATGAACTGCTCTGCCTCGCACTCAATCCACGCGAGCGCGTCGTCAAGCACCGGGCAGCCCGAGGGGCGCAGCGTGTGCTCGACCTCGTCCAGCTTGTGGTAGCGCTGTGCCGCGGCCGCCTCGCTGCGGCCCTGGATCTTGGAGGCGTCGAAGGGCTGGAGGAATTCGCGCGCGAGGGCCATGCCGTCGAGGCCCTCCTCGAGCACGTTGACGGTGAAGGCGCCGTTCTGGCGTATCCGCGCCAGGCTCCGCGAGTCATCCTCGAACGCCACGCACAGCAGCCGCGGCTCAAACGAAATCTGCATCACCCAGTCGGCGATCATCCCGTTCGCCTGCCCGTCCTCGACCGATCCGACGACGTACACGCCGTACGCCAGCTCGTGCATTGCCATCTCGATGGGGTCGAGCTCCTTGCGGTCGGGTGTGCCCGGAGGCAGGTCAGGCAGGGTCATTAGCGCGTCCTCCGCTGCTGCGCCCGCACGATACCGCGCGGTGTGAGTGAGTGAAAAAGAAGCCCGCCGTGCGCCGGAGCGCGACGGCGGGTCGATTCGCCCGAGGGTCGCCCCGAGCTACGCGGCTAGCGCGCCTCGATCGGCACGTAGCCGCGCGTGGTCTCGCCGGTGTAGATCTGGCGCGGCCGGTTGAGCCGGCCACCCTCCTCGTGGTGCTCGCGCCAGTGCGCGATCCACCCGGGCATCCGGCCGAGGGCGAAGAGCGGCGTGGAGCCATTTTCCGGGACGCCCAGCGCCTCGTAGATGATCCCGCTGTAGAAGTCGACGTTCGGGTACAGCTGGCGCTGCACGTAGTAGTCGTCGTTGAGCGCCAGCTCCTCGAGCTCAAGCGCGATCTCGAGCAGCCGCGGCGAGTAGCCGAGGTCCTCGATGACCTCGTGTGCGTGCTTCTTGAGGATCGTGGCGCGCGGGTCGAAGTTCTTGTAGACGCGGTGGCCGAAGCCCATGAGCCGCGTGGTGTCGTTGGTGTCCTTGGTCTTCTCGAGGAACGCCTTCGCGCTGCCCTCGACGGCAGCGATGTCCTCGAGCATGTCGAGCACAGCCTGGTTCGCGCCGCCGTGGAGCGGCCCGGACAGCGCCATGATGGCCGCGGCTGCCGAGGCGTAGATGTTGGCGCGCGAGCTGCCCACCATCCGCATCGTGCTGGTCGAGCAGTTCTGCTCGTGGTCGGCGTGGAGGATGAGCAGCGTATCCAGGGCGCGCACGTTCGCCTCGCTGAGGCGGTACTCCTCGGTCGGCACGCCGAACATCATCCACAGCAGGTTCTCGGGGTAGCTGAGGTCGTTACGCGGGTAGTTGAACGGCTGGCCCATCGCGTACTTGAACGCGAAGGCGCAGATCGTGGGGAGCTTCGCGAGCAGGCGGTAGACGGAGATGTCCACCTGCTCCGGGTCGAGCGGGTCGAGTGAGTCCTGGTAGAAGGCCGAGAGCGATCCGACGACGGCGGAGGTGACTGCCATGGGGTGCGCGTCCAGCGGGAACGCGTCGTACATCCGCCGGATCTTCTCGTGGATGAGCGAGTGGCGCGTGATGCGGTCGGTGAATGCGTCCAGCTGCTGCTGCGTCGGCAGTTCACCGTGGAGCACGAGGTAGGAAGTCTCGAGGAACGTGCTGCGCTCCGCGAGCACCTCGATGGGGTAGCCGCGGTAGCGGAGGATGCCTTCCTCGCCGTCGATGAACGTGATGTCGCTGAGCGTACTGCCCGTATTCGCGTAGCCCTGGTCGAAGGTGATGAGGCCCGAACTCGTCCGCAGCCGGGAGATGTCGATGGCGCGCTCGCCCTCCGAGCCCTCGATGATGGGGAGCTCGTAGGTGGCGCCGTCGACGTTCAGCGTGGCTACGTCGGTGGATACCGGCGTTGCAAGCGTCATGGCCAGACCTCCAGTCACCGCTCGCACGACGCCGCCCGGCAGGCAATGTCCGCCTGGATCCGTCGTGAGTATCGGGGCTGGAAGCCCCGCCGCGCCCTCCATTCTAGCCAAAATCGATGATGCTTGCGGGCGTCGGCTCCCGATTCGGCGATCCTCAACACGCCCCATATCGGTTTGTAATGAACTCGTGCCGTCGTGGAGCGGAGGCATATCATGAGACAAGACCGTGCCGCTCCCATGCGACGGGAGGACCAGACCATGCGTGTGGCAATTACCGGAGGCACCGGCCTCATCGGTTCGGCGCTCATCGAACGACTCACCTCCGAGGGTCACGAGGTGGTCGCCGTGCGCCGCGGCCCGGAGAGCGACCCCGCCTCGCAGTGGGATCCTGCCGCCGGGTGGGTGCGCCCGGGCACGTTCGCCGGCTACGACGCCGTGGTGCACCTCAGCGGCGCCAGCATCGGCACGGGCCGCTGGTCCGCCTCGCGCCGCGACGTGCTGCGCAGCAGCCGCATCGACTCGACGCAGACGCTCGTCGAGCACCTTGGCTCGCTTCCCTCCGAGGATCGGCCCGACGTGCTGATCAGCCAGTCCGCCGTCGGCTACTACGGCGAACGAGGCGACGAGGAGCTGACGGAGGCCGCTGCCCCCGGCACTGGCTTCCTCGCCGACCTCGTCATCGCGTGGGAGCGCGAGGCGACGCGCGCCGAGGAGCATGGGATCCGCACGGTCCGCCACCGCTCGGCGATCGTGCTCTCGCGGCAGGGTCCGCCACTCTCGCGGCTGCTCCTGCCGTTCCGCCTCGGCATCGGCGGCAACCTCGGCAACGGCCGCTGGTGGATGCCGTGGGTGACGCTCGAGGACGAGGTGCGCTCCATCGAGCATGTGTTGACGAACGACGTGAGCGGCCCCGTCAACGTCGCGGCTCCCGAGGCCGTCACCAACGCGGCCTTTACGAAGGCGCTCGGACGCGCCGTGCACCGCCCGACGATCTTCCCGGTGCCGATGTTCGCGTACCGCCTCGCCTTCGGGCAGGACCCGGCAGAGCTGTTCGCGAGCCAGCGCGTGACTCCGCAGGCGCTCACGGCCTCCGGCTTCGAGTTCTCCCAGCCCGACATCGACGCCGCGTTCGCCTCGCTGCTCCGCTAGCGCCGCTCCGCTTCCGACTCCCTCCTCCCGCTCCGGCCCCCTCTCCCCGAGGGAGAGGGCTGGGGTG
>VXTU01000128.1 GCA_009837285.1 Chloroflexota bacterium
CCCCCCCCCCCCCCCCCCCGCCGCCCCGGGCCCTCGGACCCGGGTACCCCCCCCCGCGCGCGCCCCCCGCCCCCGCCCCGCCCCCCCCGATGCACCAGGCGTGCGCAGACCCTCACCCCCCGCCCTCTCCCGCGGTGCGGGAGAGGGAGCCGGACCCTCGGACGCTGGCAGGCGACGCCGCACCTCGCTACGATCTACGCATCGCAGGCGCGAACCGCTCTCCCCTTGAGGACGATACGGCGTGGACATTAGCTGGCTCGGGCATGCCTGCGTGCGCATCCGCACGCGCCACGCGGCCGTGGTGATGGACCCGGCCGACCGTTCGGCCGGCTTCGACATGGGCCGGCCCACCGCCGACATCGTCACCGTGAGCCGCCACCACCCGCACCATGACCACAGCGGCGGGGTGCGCGGCCAGCCGATCGTGATCGACGGGCCGGGCGAGTACGAGATCAGCGGCGTGCAGGTCTTCGGCGTCGCCAGCCCGCTGCCGCTCGACGCCGAGGAGTCCGACGCGCCGGACCCGGCCACGCGGCGCAACACCGCCTTCCTGCTGGAGGCGGAGGGCATGCACGTCGCGCACCTCGGCAGCGGCTGTCACCAGCCGGCCGCCGAGGCCGAGCTGCTCAGCAACGTCGACATCCTCATCCTCGCCATCAGCGGCGAGGAGCACGCCGAGCCCGCCGTCGCGGCGCGCACCGTGCGCGACCTGGAGCCGAAGATCGTGGTCCCCATCGGGCACGGGGGGCCGAACGGGCGTGAGAGTCCCCTCGGCGCGTTCCTGGAGGCCACCGGGCTG
Organism: Chloroflexota bacterium; assembly: GCA_009837285.1. Lineage (GTDB taxonomy): Bacteria > Chloroflexota > Dehalococcoidia > UBA2979 > UBA2979 > VXMT01. The sequence goes on from VXTU01000128.1 coordinate 800, forward strand.
ACCGTCGAGGACCCGCAGCCGCGCCTGAGCATCCAGCGTCGCGGCCTCGGTGAGCAGCAGCGGGTCGTGCTGCTCGAGCCCACCCGCCAGTAGCCTGACCCTGCCCGGTCAGGGCAGGAAGTTGATCGGGTTCTGCGGGGTCCCGTTGCGGCGGATCTCGAAGTGCAGGTGCGGACCCGTCGACGCGCCCGTGGAGCCGCTGTAGCCCAGCAGGTCGCCCTGCTCCACGTGCTGGCCCAGCTTCACGGCGAAGGCGCTGAAGTGCCCGTACCGGGTCGTGAACGTCTGGTCATGCCTGACGATCACGTAGTAGCCGTACGAGCAGCAGGGGTGCCCGCCCACGAACGTGACCTGGCCCGCCGCCGACGCCCAGACCGGGCTTCCCGTCGGCATGCCGATGTCAATCCCGAGCGGATGGCTGGGGCCGAACCAGGACGTGATACTTCCGGCGCCAGGCCAGATGAAGCCGAAGGTCGACGTCGTGGTCGTCGTGGGTGGCGGAGTGGCCACCGCAACCGGCCGAGGTGGCGGCGTCGGCGTGGCGGCGGGTGGCGGCGGCAGCGCCACGACCCGTCCGCCGGGCACGAGGATGGTCGAGCCCTCGCGCACCGTGTTGGCGTCCGGGAGATTGTTCGCCGCGAACCCGACGATGTCGTCGACGTTCGCCTCGTACAGCTCCGCGATCTCGATCAGCGTCTCGTGCAGGCGTACGTCGTGGATGATGCCCTCGACGCTCGGGATCTGGAGCGTCTGGCCCGGGGTGAGCAGGTCGGCGTCCGGCACGATGTCAATGTTGTTCCAGAGGATGTACTGCTGGTCGATGCCGAAGCGCAGGGCGATCCCGATCAGCGTGTCGCCCTCCTTGATCTGGTAGCGGTAGAGGATCGGCAGCGTCGTCTCGGGCTTTCCATCGTCCGCGTCGGCATCGGAGGTCGGACTCGGCTCGGGCACCGGGTCGCCGCCGGGTTCCGGGGTGGGTGTCGCCGGTCCGGGCGTCGGGGTAGCCGCAACGGGTGTCGGCGTCGGCGGGACTGCGGTCGTGGGCTTCGCGGGCTCGCTCACACCGCTGAGGTTGGGTAGCGACAGCACCTCGGCGCGGAGGACGGGCTCGCGCGGCGCCGAGCGTACGGTGCGAGGGAACAAGCCGGCGACGAGCACGATGGCGAGCACGGCCAGGACGAGCCCGCCCTGCACCAGCGGCTCGCTCGCGAGGCCCCGCCCCAGGCTCGGCGCAGCCGCCGCGCGACGTCGCGCGCGTAGCAGCGCACGGGGACGGCGACGGTTCGGTGGAGGCGTCACGAGGCCGCTGATGGACAGTGCTCCCTGGCTGTGGCGCTACGCCGACCGGGCGGCCCACGGGCGCCCAGGCAGCGGGTACACGTAGAGAGTCTACCAACCAGGCGCAGGCCGCCGGCCCATGCAGAGGGGGCGGCTGGGTATCCGGATCGTGTTGGGCTGAGGCCCGGGCGGGAATCGGGCGGCTAGATGCCGTCCGACTTGAGCATCGTGAGGAACTCGGAGTTGGACTCGGTCCTCGCCACGCGGTCGATCACGGTCTCGGTGGCGTCGGTGCCCTGGTCGCCGACCATCGCGGCCATGCGGCGGAGCAGCCACACCTGGCGCAGCTGCTCCTCGGTGAACAGCAGGTCTTCGCGGCGCGTCGAGGAGGCGAAGAGGTCGATCGCCGGGTAGATGCGCTTCTCCGCCAGGCGGCGGTCGAGGCGGATCTCCATGTTCCCGGTGCCCTTGAACTCCTCGAAGATCACGTCGTCCATGCGCGAGCCGGTCTCGATCAGGCACGTCGCGATGATCGTCAGCGACCCGCCGTCCTCGATGTTGCGAGCCGAGCCGAAGAAGCGCTTCGGGGGGTAGAGCGCGATCGGGTCGATACCGCCCGAGAGCGTGCGCCCGCTGGTCGGCACCGCAAGGTTGTAGGCCCGCGCGAGGCGGGTGATCGAGTCGAGCAGGATCACCACGTCGCGCCCGGTCTCGACCAGCCGCCGCGCCCGCTCGATGGCGATCTCGGCGACGCGTGTGTGGTCCTCGACCGGCTCGTCGAACGTCGAGGCGATGACCTCGCCGCGGACGGAGCGGCGCATGTCCGTGACCTCTTCCGGGCGCTCGCCGACGAGCAGCACCATGAGGTCGACTTCCGGGTTGTTCTGCG
>VXTU01000079.1 GCA_009837285.1 Chloroflexota bacterium
GCGGGCGGCGACGCGCGCGCGCCGCTCGCGCATGCGCTGGGTGTGGTGGATCGCCGCGACCGTGCTCGCGGGCAGCGCTGTCACCGCCGCGTTCGTCCTCGGAGGCCCCGACCTCGTCCCCACGCTGGTGAGCGCAGCGGTCAGTGCACTCGACGTGGCGCTCGATGTCGGCTTCGCCGCAGTTGTGGCCGTGAACTCCCTCCTGCTGGCGCTCATCGGCTCGGGCGCGCTGCCGCTCGCACTCGGCGGCGTCGCCCTGGTGCTCGTGCTGCTCTTCGCCTGGGTGATGATCCGCAGGGTGCGGAGACTGCGCGAGGAGGAACGCGCCTGGTCGGCGCCGGTCATGGTCGTCGCCATGGGCGCCGAAGCCGCCGAGCGCATCGGCAGGCCGGAAGCGGCAGCGCCCGCCCCCGCCGCCGACGAGGCGGCCGCCTCGGCCGAGGCCGCCGAGCCTGCCGAAGCCGAAGAGCCTGCTGAGACCGCGGAGCCCGAGGAAGCAATCGAGCCGGTCGTCGCCACCGAGTCGGCGGAGCCTCCGGTCGCCATCGAGGACGAGGAGGCCCCCGAGGCCTTCGAGACGGTCGAGGAGCCCGAGCCGCTCGCCGACACACCCGAGCCCATCGCCGCGATGGACGATGTCGAGCCCATGACCCCAGCCGAAGTCGCGGAGCCCGTGGAGGCATCCGAGGAGCTTGAGCCCGCGGCCCCTGTGGAGCAGCCGGAGCCTGCTGCCGCGACGAACGACGTCGAACCCGCAGCCGTCGCCGAGATGGCCGAGCCGGTCGCAGAGCTCGAGCCGGGCGAACCAGACGCGGAGATCGAGACAGACGAGCCCGCGCCGATGGCCGAGGTGCCCGAACCCGTCACACCCGTCGACGGCGCCGGGGTGGAAGACGATGCGGAGGCCCTCGAACCCATCGCCGCCATCGAGATGCCGGAGGCCGTCGAGCCGCCGGTCGTGGCGTCCGAGCCGGTCAACGGCGACGGGACGGCCGAGGCAGGCGCGCCTCGCCGCCGCCCGGTCGCGACGCTCTCACACGGAGGGCTGGCCTAAGCCGCTGACTACAGCACATATATGCTGCCCAAGAGGCGGGGCCGGGACCGCGCGCAGCTTAGTGGTTGACCGGTCAATCGGCGGGCAGATTACAGTTGGCGCAGGGGCCGGGATTTACCCGGTAAACAGCTGGAGGCCCGTCTACCGGTCGTCCTCGTCGTCGTCCTGCGCTTCGTGGGCGGCGAGAACGAACACGTAGGCGTCCTCGGTCGCTCTCGCCGTACCAGATCGCTTGCGACATCTCGTCGAGGATTTCGGCGATCGCGCGGAACTTGCCGAGCGCCTAGTGGTCGCTCCACCCCCGGCCAGCAACTTCACTTGGCTGTCCGGGTATTCGTACCGAATATGCGGGCCGCATAGGCTACGGTGATTGGTTCGTTGTTGTAACGCCGACCATAATCCCGGAAATGATGGGGCACCGAACCATAGGTCTGTGAGGCCGTGAGGTCTGACTGGTTTTCTTTGTTGCGGTTCGCAACGCGCTTGCCAAGCTCACCACGGCAATCTCTCACAGATCCAGTTTGGATCACATCCTCGTACATATTCGGTTGACACACAATCGATAATATGGCCACCAATAGTCGCACATAGAACAGAAGGAGTTTATAACGTGAGCCTCACCTCAGAACTTCGCGATCCGAAGTCGCCGATCGGGCTTTTCTTCCGTACGACCTTTCCGCAGCGTCATGTTCGCCCCGTCCTAGCTGAATGCAGGGAGGTCCTAGGAGGGTCGATCGTCACTGCGCTGGGCGATGATCCTCATCCCGCCGCATACGGTCAGGTGGGCGCGGCAATCGACTACCGTATTCGCTACCACTTCGGGCATGGACCGGAACGGAAGCTGGTCGCGCATCATGGAGCTGTCCTCTTGAATGCTTGGAGAGACCGCCGCCCGATTGCACTCGAACGCGTAGATGGGCTCCCCCTGAGAGAACCACTGACGGAGACCTGCATGGACTCCTTCTTTTGGGACCTCCACCAGTCAATCGACGCGATCCGCCCGTACAAGCGAGAGCCCACCAACGCCGAGGAGCGCGTGTTGGCTCGCTTCTGTCTGGTCTTGGCGGCCTTGGAAGCAGTCTGGCGTTCGCCGTTGGCATGGCCACCGCCATGGTTAGGCAACGCCGCTCCTCGTAACTCGGCGGAACTACTTGCTCTCGTACCGGATGACTGGGTGGAAGATGCCGCCGCGCTTGGGGAGGCGTTCTCGGGCATGCACCGCGACTGGCGCGACACCGACGCATTCCTCAACCCTGTGTTCGCTGGGAGCGAAGATGTTGGGGGTGCAGATGCAGATTTCATTTCCCAGCGCTGTTTGTGGGACGTGAAGACGCACAAGGGGCGTGGTGCCCGCGGTGCATGGCTGTATCAGCTCATTGGCTACGTCCTGCTGGACTACGAGAACGAGTACGCGATCAAGAGGGTTGGTCTGTTGTTTCCCAGGCATCAGACCAAGATCGCGTGGCCGATCGACGAACTGATCGCACGCCTGTCCGGAAATCACAAGAGCCATCTACCCGAGTTGCGCGAGCGGTTCCAGACGTTATGCCGCTCGGTAGAGGCTTGACGCGCGATACCCTTTGCTTGAGCACCCCGTAGCGCCCTAGCCGTGCCCCATCATCCGCGTCACCGACACCTCGATAGCCACCCGGCTCGCGTTCTCGCCCGGCTGGCCGTACCGCGCGCCGTAGGCCTCGACGGCGCGGGCGACGCCTTCCGCGTCGCGGACCACGCGGGCCTGGCCTTCGAGCGAGAGCCAGCGTCCGCCGTCCACCTGCGCGAGCACGGCCGGGCCGCCGTCGCCGACGTTGCGGACCTTCTGCGAGCTGTCGAACGTGATCACGCGCGCCACGCGCTCGTCGGGGTCGTAGCCGAAGCCGACCGGCACCACGTGCGGGCTCCCGTCGGCGCGCAGCGTCGTGAGCGTGGCGAGGTGGTACTCGGCGAGGAACGCGAGCACGTCGTCGTCGAGGTTGGAGAGGTCGAGCGCCACGGTTGAGCCTCCGTCGCTAGTTGCTGAGCAAGCCGTTGTCGGTGAGGAACTCCAGCAGTAGTGGCCGGAACACCTCGCGCTTGTCGCGGTACACGCCGTGGCCGGCGTCCTGCACGATCTCGGTGCGGGCGCCCGGGATGTTGCGGCCGAGCACCACCGAGCCACCCGCGCCAGCGACCACGTCCGCGCCGCCACCGACGACGAGCGTCGGGCAGGAGATGCGGTGCAGCTCGCCGGTGAGCGGGTGCTCCCGCGTGCCGGCGATGGCGCGCGCCTGCGCCACGAACGAGTCGACGTGTCGGGGCTCCACCTCCGGCGCGTTCGAGGCGTCGAGCGCGCGATGCCCCTCGAATGCCGCCTCGGACTGCAGTCCCTCGAGCGCCTTCGCGCCGAGCCGCGCGAACTCGCCGCGCTGGTACCAGTCCTGCGAGCTGGTCGCATTGACCTCGCTCGATGACGAGTCGATCACCAGCGCCGCGCAGCGCTCGGGGTAGTCCAGCGCGAAGCGCTGGACGAGGTAGCCGCCCCACGACACGCCGTAGACGACGGCCTTGTCGATCTCGAGGTGGTCGAGCAGCCGAGCGAGGTCGGCGGCGTAGAGCGGCAGCGAGTACTTCGCCGCCTGGCCGGACTCGCCGAGGCCGCGCTGGTCCCAGGCGATGGCGCGGAAGTGCTGCGCGTACCAGGGGAGGTCCTCCTCCACGAACATCGCGCCGTTCGCGCCGAGGCCGTGGCAGTAGACGTAGGCGAGCGGGCCGTCGCCGGCTTCCTCGTAGTGAATCGTGACGCCGTCGAGGTCAACGTCGGGCATGTGGGACTCCTTGAAGCGGCCACACAGTAGCCAGACGGACCGGGCTGCGTCGAGGGCTCGCCGCTACTCGACGACGACGTCGGAGAAGACGATCCACCACTGGCCGTCGATGCGGCGAAACACCATCAAGAGTCGGAGCGTGTCGACAGGCGTCACCATCGTGACGTACGTCTCGTAGTCGCCCTCGGCGTTGAGCGTCGGCGGCGTCTCCTCGGACACCTCCAGCCGCACGCCGAACTGCTCGAGACGCCCGATGTCATGGCGGATGAGCGCGTCCTCGCTGGCCCGGTACTCCGGCTCCAGCATGAGCAGAGCGCGGTCCGCGTCCCAGTCGCTGAATGCATCCCAGTAGGCGACGACGATCGCGCGGATTGCGGCCACATCCTCTTCCGCCGACGGGGTCGGGCTGGCCTCATCAGGCGCCTCGGTGGGCGTTGCGGTCGGAGTTGCAGGCGCCGGCGTCCTGGGGGTCGGACTAGCCGCAGGCGACTGGGTCGCGGCGGGCATCGTGGGGGTGGGGGTGGGCATCACGTCGGTCGCGGGCTCGGCGTCGCCGCGGCACGAGGCGAGGGAGGCCACCATGGCCCCCACTGCGAGCACAGCGAAGCCACGCCTCATAACGTGCATGGTGAAGATGGTACCCGGCGCACCTGTGGAGATGCGCCGATTCCGGCGGGCGTGCCGGGCCAGCCTCGGCTCGTCCCGACGGTGGAGGACTGTTACTCGTCGAGGATCTCGATCACGGCCGTATACCCGACCTCGACGATCCAGCGGTAGCCGTCGTCGCTGAGGTCGAAAAAGATGTCACGGTGATGCCCGTGGACCGCGCTTCCGGTGTCTTCGCACTCGTACGTGAGCCCGAGCGGGTCGCCGATGATCCGGAACCGCTCGCCGAGTCGACTGCGGGCGCACGCGGCGGCCCCCTGGTGGACCACCTCGCCGTTGGCCATGTGGCCGCAGAACCCGCCGCCGTCGCCGATCGACGCGGCGATCGTCCCCTGCCTGCAGTAGTAGTAGCTGAGCGTCACCTCGACGGTCTCGACGACCGATGACACCGCCCCGGCCCGCATCCACACGACGGAGTCCGGCTGCAACTGCCCGCGTCCCAGCGTCTGGACGATGTCCGGCGCTCCAGGCACATAGGTCAGCCACTGCTGCGAGGGCACATCGAGCATCACGATGAGGCGGACCTCGAACGGCTGGGCGGCGGCCAGCGTGGCCGGATCGTTCGTGCCGGACACGCCGATCGTGAGCCCGTTGGCCGGGGGAGCGGGGAGGACGTTCGCCTCGCCGGTGACGGGGTCGTCGGTCGCCGCCGCGGGGTCGACCGGCTCGCCCTGCTCGCCCGATCGCCGCGAGACGAGAACGATGCTGCCCGCCGTGAGTGTTGAGGCGTCGAGGGTGTTCACGATTGCCGGCGCACCGGGGATGTAGCTCACGTAGTTCTGCGTAGCCGGGCGGAAGTACCAGATGCCCGCAACATCGAACGACTGCGCCTCGACGAGCGCATCGAGGTCCGTCGTGCCGACCGGCCCCGCCGTGAATCCCCCAGGGGGCGGCACGGCGAACACCGTGGGCACCTCCGGCACGGCCGGCGTCGCGTCCTCGGCGTCGTCTCCGTCATCGTCGAGCGCCGCGAGGTATGCGCTCGCCATCCAGCCGGCCCGGCCGTGGTAGCTGACACGCTCCCACACGTAGCCGTCGGCTTCCCGCTGCGCACCGAGGGCGGTGAGCACCGTGCCGTCCGGGACGCAGGTAATCCTCGATGCAGCCACGGTCGCGCCCGCGCGCAGGTTGAGGCAGTCGCCGTCGGCGCTCACGACCACCTGCTGGCCCTCCTCGAACGGCCCCTCGGCGCCCGCGGGGCGCGGGAAGGCGAGCGCCGCGAGGAGCAGGGTGCTTAGCAACGCGAGTACCAGGAAGGGCCGAATGAGGAGGGGCCGGCGCAACCGGGCGGCTCGGCCTATGTCGCCCGGCGCCCGGTAGGCTCGCCAATCCGCAAGCATCAACATTGCGATATGTTAGGGTGCGTATGCGTTATCGGCGAGTCTGGCCGCCTGCCCCCTCTTGGTGCCGGATTGGGGTGAGCGTCCGGCAAGCTCCTGGTGTCGCGCCTGCACCCCGCCGGACCCCCTCACCCTCACCCTCTCCCCCGCGGACGGGGGCGAGGAGATCAGATACCTCCGATTGACCGCGCGGGGCGGCGTCGCTTGAATGGATCACCCCGGGCGGGAGTAGCTCAGGGGTAGAGCATCTGCCTTCCAAGCAGAGGGTCGTGGGTTCGAATCCCATCTCCCGCTCCACACACACCACGCGCCGACGCTGGTACGCCTCGCCGTGGCGGGCCGCGCGTCCCCGCGCGCTCGATCAGCCGCCGAACAGTCGCGCGATGAGCTCGGAGCGGTCGACGTTCGCGACGTGGGTGATGTACTCGTCCTGTAGCTTGTACGCGACGACCAGCACCCAGATCACGACCGCGTGGCGGGCGAAGAACTCCGGGGCGTCCGCGCGCTTGAACAGCAGGATGGTCGCGTAGACCAGGAACGCCGGTTCGAGGAAGTTCGGGAACAGGAAGAACACGATCTCGTCGCCCGTGATGAAGAACAGCGCCTGTCCGACCGTGCGCAGTGCGAACAGCGCGATGAAGACGCGTCGCAGCGGCCAGCGCCACGCGGCGACCACCATGAACACGTAGGTGACGTAGTCCGCTGACTTGTCGATCTGCTGGTAGACCGGGTCGGAGAGCCCCAGCGGGATAAGCAGCTCGCCGTCCGCGCTGTCGAGGAGGAAGTTCGCCCAGCCGGCGATCGCCGGGAACGGAACGAGGAGCAGCGGCAGCAGGTACTTCAGCGCGACCACGACGGCGATGAGGGCGGCGTCGATGAGGGCCTCCTCGCAGTTCCGCGACCATCAGGATAGTCGTCGGCGCGTGCAGCAGCCGGGCGGGTTGCGGTAGAATCCTGCTGCGAACATTCGCAGCAGCGAATCCGAGCATCGTGGCGGGGAGTTCAGCCATGAGTTGCGAGCCCGAGATCGCGCAGGCTGTCCGCGACCGCGGACGGCGGCTCACCATCCAGCGCGCCAAGATACTGAGCGCCCTTCGCCACGCCGACGAGCACCAGAGCGCCGAGCAGATCCTCGACCGCGTGCGCGGCGACGACCCCCTCGCCGATATCTCGCTTTCGACCGTCTACCGCACCCTCGAAACCGCGACGACCCTGCAGCTCACCTCGGAGCTGCGAGGCGCTTCCGGCACTGCCGTCTACGAGTGGGCCGAGCCCGGCACAACGCATCACCACATCGAGTGCACGGCATGCGGACACACCGAAGTCGTCGAGCTCACCTCGCTCCGGCTGGCCGAGGCCGAGATCCGCGAGCGCGCGGGCTTCGAGGCGGACATCCGTCACCTCGCGATCCCGGGCCTCTGCCGGGATTGTCGCCCCGGCGGCGACGGCTAGAGACGGGGACGAGCCATGGCTGCTGCCGATCCCGTCGCCGCGATCACCGTCGCCGAGGCACCCGCGCTGCACATCCCCGACGGGTTCGTGAGCGCGCCTGTCGCTGCCGGAGGCTGGGTGCTCGCGGCCGCGGTGATCGCGCTCGCCGCGCGCCGCGCGGATCGCAACCTCGATGAGCGCGCCGCGCCGCTGATGGGCGTGATGGCCGCGTTCATCTTCGCCGGACAGATGGTTAACTTCCCCGTCGCGGGCGGCACCTCGGGCCACCTCGTGGGCGGCGCCCTGGCCGCGATCCTGCTGGGGCCGTGGGCCGCCATCATCGTGATGACCGCGGTGGTCGCGCTGCAGGCGCTGCTCTTCCAGGACGGCGGGCTGGCGGCCCTCGGCGTGAACACGCTGAACATGGCCGTGCTGAGCGTCCTCGTCGGCTGGGGCGTGTACCGCGTGCTCCAACCGCTGGGCGGCCTCCATCCCGCCCTGGCCGCCGCCGCAGCGTTCGCCGCCGCGTGGCTCTCCGTCGAGGTCGCTGCGATCGCGACGACGCTCCAGCTGGCCGCCTCCGCGACCTCGCCGCTGGCGGTCGCGCTGCCCGCGATGGTCGGCGTGCACGCCCTCATCGGCATCGGCGAGGGGCTGATCACACTCGGCGCGCTCGGGCTCGTGCGGGCCGCCCGGCCGGACCTCCTCACACGCCCCGCGCGGGCCGAGGCCTGACGATGCGACGCGGCAACGTCGCGCTCCTGGGTGGCGGGCTCGCCGTCGCGCTGCTTGTGGTGCTCGTCCTCGCGCCGAACGCTTCGAGCAGCCCGGACGGCCTCGAGCACGTTGCCGAGGAGCAGGGGTTCGCCGACAGCGCCGAGGGCTCGCGGTTCGACCTGTTGCCCGACTACACGATCCCCGGCGTGGACAACGAGGCTGCCTCGACGGTGCTCGCCGGGACGGTGGGCGTACTCGTCGTCGCCGCCATCACGCTGCTGGCCGCGCGGATCCTGCGGGCGCGTGCGGCCCGGCCGCGATAACGCGGGCATCGAGGCGGCGACGTGGCGATCTCCACGCTCCTCGAGCGCTACCACCCCCGCGACAGCACGATCCATCGCGCCGACGCCCGTGTGAAGCTCGTCGCTGCGCTCGTCTACATCTTTGCGATCACGTTCACGCGCGAGGGGGACTGGACGGCGCTCGTGCTGCTCGCGGTGCCTGTCGCCGCGGTGGTGGTCGCGTCGCGGCTGCCGCCGCGACTCGTGCTCGGCCGCGCCCTGCTGGCGCTGCCGTTCCTGCTCGTTGCGGTCCCGCTGCTGTTCACCCGCCCCGGCGAGACGATCGCACAGCTTCCCGTGCTCGCCTGGACCGTCAGCGACGAGGGAGCGGTGGCGGTCGCCACCATCCTCGCGAAGTCGTGGCTGTCCGTGATCATCGCGGTCGTGCTGATGGCGACCACCGAGGCTCCGTCGCTCCTCCGTTCGCTGCGCGCCCTGCGCCTGCCCAGGCTGCTGGTCGCGTCGATCGAGTTCGCGTACCGCTACCTGTTCGTCGTCACCGACGAGGCGTCACGCATGCTCCAGGCGCGCGCCAGCCGTAGCGCGGCCCTGGAGGGCCGCCGATCCGGCGGAACCGTGCGCTGGCGCGGACGCGTCGCGGGCAACCTCGTCGGCACGCTCTTCGTGCGCTCGATCGAGCGCAGCGAGCGGGTGCATGCGGCGATGCTCGCGCGCGGCTACGACGGCGAGCCGCGCCAGCTCGCGGCGCCCGCGCTCGACCACTCGGCCGCTGTCGTCGCCGCGCTCGTCGTGCTCTACGGCTGCGCGGTGCAGGTAGGGGTGCGGCTGTGAGCGACAACGGGGCCCGGCCCGCCGACGACGTCGCGCCGGCGCTGCGGCTGCGCGACGTGCGCTACGACTACACGGACGGCACTGCTGGCCTGCGCGGCGTCGACCTCGACATCGCGGCGGGCGAACTCGTCGCCGTCCTCGGACCGAACGGCGCGGGGAAGTCCACGCTCATGCGGTTGCTCAACGGGCTGCTCCGGGGCGACGGGACCATCGACATCTTCGGTACGCGGCTCACCGACGACTCGGTCCGCGCGATCCGCTCGCGGGTGGGCCTGCTGTTCTCGAACCCCGACGACCAGCTCTTCTCGCCCACAGTCCTCGACGATGTCGCGTACGGGCCGCTGCATCAGGGCCTCGATGCCGACGAGGTACTGTCGCGCTCGCGCGATGCGCTGGCGCAGGTGGGCATGGCCGCCTACGAGGACCGGACCCCACACCGGCTAAGCCTGGGCGAGAAGAAGCGCGTCGCGATAGCGACCGTGCTTTCGATGCGGCCCGACATCCTCGTGCTCGACGAGCCGACGTCGGCGCTCGCCCCCGCCGCACGCCACGAGCTGATCGAGCTGCTGCGCGAGCTTCCGCAGACGCAGATCATCGCCACCCACGACATGGCGATGGCGCGCGAACTCGCCTCCCACGTGGTGGTGCTATCCGACGGTCGGGTCGTCGGCAATGGGCCGACCGAGGTGGTCCTCGGTGACAGCGAACTGCTGCGGGAGCACGACCTTGAGCCCGCGCTCCACGGCCACGCCGGGGCACCGCACGATTCCGCCTAGTTCCCGACTCCGACAACCAGGCTGCCGTGCAGGCCCTCGTGGCCCGGGACGGCGCAGAAGAAGCTGAGCGCACCGCTCTGCGGCGCCTGCACTCGCACGATCACGTCGCCGTTCGGGGCGGTGCGCTGATCGATCGCCGCGCCGGTGAGGCCGTCGAGCACGAAGCGGTGCCCCGATCCGCCGCTGCCGTCCAGCACGAACTCCACCACCTCGCCGGGCGTCACGGCGACATCCTTGAGGTCTAGTTGCCCCGTCGATGCGTCGATGTGGATGACCCGCGACACCTCCGCCGTCGAGAGGTCGGCGGCGACCGGCCCGAGGCCATCGTGCGAGTGTGCGCCCTGCACGATCGCCCACGCCACGACGGCGCCGAGCACGACGAGTCCAACGAGACGTCTCGGAACGCCTGGGGCCCGTCGGCGCTGTTCGAGCGGGGTAACGGCGTTGCTCATGCCTCGATGATACGTCCGGGTGTCCGCTGGCGCGGGGGCAGCGCCGGGGGGAGACTGCCGAGGTGACACTGCGCACCCTGCTCGTCCACCCCCACGCGCTCACCTACAGCGCCGTCGCCGTCGTCCTGGTACTCACGATCGCGGTCGCACCCGCAATCGCGGGCTTCGAAGTCCCGCCACTCAACCCCTTCGGCGCCACGTCCACCGAGGCGGAGGTCGTCGCGGTCGAGGTGACCGGGCGGCAGCAGAGCGAGGTCGGCGTCATCCTCAGCGAGCGCGTGACCGTGCGGCTCAGCGGGGGCGGAGAGGCCTCGATCGAGCGCCAGTACATCGAGGGCGACCCCGTTGGCGTCCATGTGGAGCCGGGCGACGGCGTGCTCGTCACGGCCGATGAGACGCCCGACGGCACGGCGTACTTCATCGCCGACCGCTCGCGAAGCCTGGCGCTCTGGGTGCTCCTGGTCGCGTTCGCCGCCCTCGTGACGCTCGTCGGACGGTGGCGCGGTCTGTGGTCGATTGTTGGTCTCGCGGCGAGTTTCCTCGTGATCGTCCAGTTCATCATCCCGGCGATCCTGAGCGGCTGGAACCCGGTGGTGGCCACGGTCATCGGGGCGATCGTGATCGCCTTCACCACGCTCGTGCTGGCGCACGGGGCGAACTGGAAGACGGTGGCGGCCATCTCGGGAACAGGGGTGAGTCTCGCGCTCGTGATCGTGTTCGCGGGGTTCGGTGTCGCGTTCACCGAACTGACCGGTCTCGCCGACGAGCACGCGATCGCGCTCAACATCCTTTCCGACAGCACCATCGACGCGCGCGGGCTGCTCCTCGCCAGCATCATCATCGGCGCCCTCGGCGTGCTCGACGACGTCACGGCGACGCAGGCCTCGACGGTATTCGAGCTCCACCGCGCCAACGACCACCTCAGCGCCACCGAGCTGTTGGGGCGGGCGCTCAACGTCGGGCGCGACCACATCGCCTCGACGGTGAACACGCTCGTCCTCGCCTACGTGAGCGCGTCCCTCCCGCTCGTCGTGCTCCTTGCCTCGCAACCGGAACCGATCGGGCTACTGATCAGCCGCGACCAGTTCGCGACGGAGATCGTGCGCACGCTGATGGGCAGCATGGGCATCGTCGTGGCCGTGCCGATCACCACCGGCATCGCCGCGCTCATCGCTGCGCGTGTCAACGTCGAGGACGACGCGTGACCCCGTCGGATGCGGCTCGGCGCCCATGCTGCGCCTTCTGCGCCATCGTGGCCGGCAACGCCGAGGCGCACATCGTGTGCGAGGACGAGCGGACGCTCGCCTTCCTCGACCACCGCCCGCTGTTCCCCGGACACACGCTGGTGATCCCGCGCGAGCACGTCGAGACGCTGGCGGACCTGCCCGCCGCGGACCTCGGCGCGTTCTTCGAGGTGGTGCAACGCATTGCGCGGGTGATGCCGGATGCACTCGGCGCGGAGGGGACGTTCGTGGCGAACAACAACCGGGTCAGCCAGAGCGTCGCGCACCTGCACCTGCACGTCGTGCCGCGCAGCCGCGGCGACGGGCTGCGAGGCTTCTTCTGGCCTCGCCACCCCTACGAGAGCCCGGAGCAGATGCGCGACGTGCAGTCGCGGCTGCGCGAGGCCATCGAGCGCGACAAGCCGCCCGCGTAGCTCACCCGGCGGCGCGGGTCGCGAGCGCTCGCGCAACGCGCTTCACTCCCCGCAGGCCCGTTGCTAGACTCGATGGGGCGCAGGAGTGTAGCTCAGCTGGAAGAGCAGCGGTCTCCAAAACCGCAGGTCGGGGGTTCGAGTCCCTCCACTCCTGCCAACTCACCGCTCGCCGAGGTGGTGGAATTGGCAGACACGCCGTCTTGAGGGGGCGGTGCCCGCAAGGGCGTATGAGTTCGAGTCTCATCCTCGGCACCAGCAATCACACCGTTCGCGCCCCGCACATGCGGGGCGCGCGGCCATGCGAGGGGCACGCTGGAAACCGCAGCGCGCAACCGCGACAATCGATGTCCGGGGCCACGTAGCCAAGTGGTAAGGCAGGGGTCTGCAAAACCCTTATCGTCGGTTCGATTCCGACCGTGGCCTCCAACACCCCCTCGGGCGCTCCCTTCGCCCGTGCGGCCGGACCTCGAGCGATGACCACCACCGACCTCACCGCCACCGCCGCGCTGCTCGACTGGGCCACCGCATACCGCCTCGACGACGCTGACGCGGCGCAGGTTCGCTACCTGCTGGTGGACCACGCTGCGAACGCGCTCGGCGGCCTCGATGCGGAGTCGACGCGCACGGTGCGGCGCTTCGTCGCGGACCGGCCGGGCGCGAGCCCGGCGCCGGGCGGCCTGCGCGCGCCCGAGGAGTACGCCGCGCTCGTCGCCGGAGTGAGCGCGCACGCCCTCGAGTCCGACGACACGCACCAGCCTTCCTCGTCCCACCCCGGCTCGGCTGTGTTCCCAGCCGCGCTGGCACTCGCCGAGTCCACCAACGCGGACTTCGACGCCTTCGCGGAAGCCGTGGTCGCGGGCTACGAGGTGATCGCGCGCATCGGCGAGGCAGCCACGGCTGCCGGCCAGTACGCGCGCGGCTTCCACCCGACGGGCACCGTCGGCGTCTTCGGCGCGGCGGTTGCGGCAGGCCGCCTGCTCGACCTCGACGCGGAGCAGCTGCGCTCGGCGCTCGGCATCGCGCTGAGCCAGTCAGCGGGCTCGATGGCGTTCCTCGACGGCGGCGCGTGGACGAAGCGGCTGCACCCCGGCTGGGCGGCGCACGCGGGCATCGTCGCCGCGCGCCTCGCCGCCCTCGGCTACATCGGCCCGCTCGACCCCATCGCCGGTCGGTCGGGCTTCCTGCAGGCGTACACCGACACGCCCGAGCCGGGCGAGCTGACCGCGGGCTTGGGCTCGTCGCCCCTCGCGGTCCACACGACGAGCATCAAGGCGTACGCGTGCTGCCGGTACAACCAGGCGCCCATCGACGCGATCCTCGCACTCGTCCGCGAGCACGACCTCGCGCCCGACTCCATTGCGCGCGTCCGGGTCGGCGTGCTCGAGGCGGGGTGGAGCATCGTCGCGGAGCCCGAAGCGGAGAAGCGCCGGCCCACTTCGATTGTCGACGCGCAGTTCAGCATGCCGTACGCCGCGGCCGTGGCCGTGCTGCACCGCGCGGCCGGCACGCGCCAGTTCCGCCCGGACGCCATCGCCTCTCCCGAGGCAGCCGCGTTCATGGACCGCGTCGAGTGCTACCGCTCCGAGCGCCTTGAGGCGATCTTCCCGCAGCACTGGCCGGCTGAGGTCGAGCTTGAGCTGACCGACAGGCGCGTGCTCCGCAACTACGTCGAGGGCGCGAAGGGCGACCCGGAGCGCCCGCTGTCACCCGCCGAGCTCGAGGCCAAGTTCGCCGACCTCACGGACCGCACGCTCACCTCCGAGGGCCGCACGCGCGTCCTCGACGCGGTACGGGCGCTCGGAAGCGACACGTCGCCGCGCGACTTTGCCCGGCTGCTCGGCAGCGCCGAGATCCTCGCGCCGGGAGTCGTCGGGCTCAGCTAGCCATGGCACTCACGCTCGCCGACCTGATCGCGAACCGGACGCTCGGTCCCGACATGGCCGCGCTCCTCGCCGGCGCGGTCGAGGAGCGGCGGTCCCTCCTCGTGGTCGCGATCCCGCGGAACGCCGGGAAGACGACGCTGATGACGGCCGTGCTCGAGGAGCGCCCGGACGGGGTGCCGCTCTACATGCTCGGCACGCGCCACGGGGAGTCCCTCGGGATACCCACGCCCGACGCCCCGGCGGGCTACCTCTCCATGTCCGAGATTGCGCCTCACCCCGTCACCGATAGCTACCTGTGGGGTCCCGACGTGCAACGGGTCTTCGGGGCCGCACACGCGCGGAGCCACGCGATCGCGACGGCGCTGCACGCGGACGGTATCGACTCGGCGTTCGAGGTGATCGCCGAGAACGGGGTTCCCGACGAGCAAGCCTCGCTCATCGACGTCGTGGTCTACATTCGGCTCTTCGGCAGGTGGCAGGACCCCGAGCGCCGCGTGGTCGAGACCATCCACGAGGTCGAGAGGATCCAGCGCGGCCAGGTGGTCGCTCGGCTGACACACAGCTGGAACGAAGCGACGGATCAGTTCGAGACGGTCACCGCCCCGTCTTCCGTCTCGCCCCAGGCATACGCACATCACCTCGCACGGTTCACCGAGGCAGCCCCGCCCGACGCCAGAAGGTCTTGATCATGGTGACGGCCGGTGCGGGCCCTCCGAACCTAGACTGACCGCCCCACGTACGGAGTGCGGCAGTTCTCGAAGATCAGTAGTTCGTCGTCGAGGCCGTCCGCGAACGCCTCCTCGAAGGCGAGGTTCACGATCCGGCCGTGCAGCCGCGGGAAGAACGGGATGATATCCCCATCCACCGTTGCATAGATCTCGACCCCGAGCTCGCAGGCCTCCATCGCGGCCCCGCGCAGGTCGGCCACCGAACCGCTGATGCTGACGATCGTGCGGAGGGGACGGAGCTCGGGCAGGTGGACGGGTATGGCCGGCGCGGTAACGTTCGCCACCGGCCTGCGGTCGAAGCCTCGCGCCATGTCGCCGCCCTCGTGACGGAGGGGAGTGACACCGGGCGCGTACGCCACGGTCACTGTGTCATCGGAATCCACGGGCTCCACGAGCGTCAGACGCACCTCACGGGCCAGGGTATAGCTGGAGCGAAACCCAATAGAGACTCCATCGACGACTCGATTCGAGCCATCCACGGTCACGGTGAAGTCAGCGGCACTCGGGACTACCCCGATGTCGGGCGATGGATGGAGCCACACGCTCAGGGTCGAACCGTTCACCTCGGCCCAGTCGAACTCAGGTCGCCCGCCGACGTTCTTCACGGGGACGGGGCCAAAGCTCTCGATCTCGTCGCCGTACTCCTCTTGCAGCGGGGTCTCTCCCTTGGTGTAGGAGAGCGTCACCGCCTCGCCCGCAGCGACGGGCGCGGACAGTACCAGGACCAGAAACGTCGCCGTGACCCCTCCCGGCGAGTGCACTCGTTCGACAGAGCGCGGCGCACCGTCGACCGCGACCGCAAAGTCAGCGGGCGCGGGGAGTTTCGAGTGGGTGATGAACTGGTCGAACCCCATGAAGAGGACAGTTCCATCCACGTCGGTGCTGGAGAGTCGAGCGGGGTCGAAGGTGTTCACCACGGGCACGGGCCCAAAGCTCTCAACCTTGTTACCGTCGATGTCACGGAGGGGTGTCTCACCGCTGATGTACGACATCGTCACGACGTCGCCGGGGCCGATGGCGGGAGCGGCCATACGGATACTGACGTTCGACCGGAACCACCTCGCTGCAGTCGCGATCGTGGTGCCGGACGGGACGCTGTGGGACTCCCGGAGCGTCGGCCGCGATGTCAGGCCGCGGCCCATCGCCACTGGTCGCCCCGGCAATCCATTCACGGTAATCGTGAAGTCGTCCGGGGAAGGAACAGAATCGGGATCGAGGGCACCGCTGAACGTAGCCACCACCGACCATGTGTCAGAAGATCGCTGCGCCTGGGCCCGCCGCCACGTCGACGACGGGGTGAGGTTTCGGGCGGGCTGTCCGCTGAAGCTCTCACGTCAGCCCCGTCTCGCGAGCGCAGTGGCCGCTCACCCGGCGTGTAGGAGACCGTGACGGTCTCGCCTTCGACAACGCGCGCGGACAGTGTGAGCCTCGCGAAGTGGCGGTTCGGGACCTGCACGTGGAGGACCTCGCGAGGGTCGCCATCGACGGCCGCGGTGAAGTCACCAGGCATGGGCACTGAAGACGTGTCGAGCTTCGCGGTGAACAACATGTCGAGGGCGTCGCCGTCCACCTCCGCCGCGGCAATCGTCGGATGGGCTGCGTTGTCTGTGGCTTCGGCCGGCGCGTGGAGGCCGACCGCCAGCAGGATCGCGAGCGCGAATGCGCAGCAGGCGACCGGGCGGCGCCCGAACGGAGAAGGTGACATCGTCTCGGGCCTCGCAATGGTATTCGGAGTGCGAACCGATTATACGAGGCGTGCATCGCGAATTACCTCACCCGTGTAGCATCCTCGCCGCACGCGATCGTGAAAGGACGCACACGCCCATGGCTCGCCCGCCCCGCACCCTCGACCAGAGCAACTACGAGGTCATCCTCATCGACAAGCGCGAAGACGGCGTCGCCGTCATCACGCTGAACCGCCCCGAGCGCCACAACGCCGTCGGCGGCCCGATGCACACTGAGCTCGCCCAGTTGCCCGGCGACATCCAGGACGACGAGGACGTGCGCGTCGCCGTCCTCACCGGCGCGGGGCGCTCGTTCTGCTCCGGCGCCGACGTCGAGGCGAGCTTCGGCGACCCCTCGCTCGACCCGGCACTGCCGCTCGGCCTCGAGGGCGAGGCGCGCAACATCGTCGACGGCTTCCTGCGGCTCGACAAGCCGGTGATCACGGCGGTGAAGGGCTACGCGCTGGGGCTCGGCGCGACGGTCGCACTGCTCGGCGACATCGTGCTGGCGGGGCGCAGCGTCCGCATCGGCGACACGCATGTCGTGGTTGGCATCACGGCGGGCGACGGCGGTGCGGTGCTGTGGCCGCAGCTGATCGGCCCGCAGGCTGCGAAGTACTACCTCTTCACCGGCGAGCACGTCGACGCCGAGACCGCCGAGCGCCTCGGCCTCGTCTTCCGCGTCCACGACGACGAGGACCTGCTGGACGAGGCGATCGCGATGGCGTCGCGCATCGCGGCGGGGGCGCCCTACGCGATCCGCACGACGAAGCGCGCGATCAACCGCTCCCTGGAGCGCATCTCGCAGGACGTGATGCCGTTCTCCCTCGCCGCCGAGGGGCTGGCGATGAAGACTGACGACATGGGCGAGGCAGTCGCTGCGTTCTCCGAGCGCCGCGCGCCGCAGTTCAAGGGCCGGTAGCTTCCTCGCGAGGCCGCGGGCCGGGGCCGGGGATACACGGGCGTGCTGTTGACGGCCTCCCCGCTCGCGGTGCACGTTCGTGGTAGGCCGCACACGATAACCGCGGCAGGAAGCGAGGCCCGTGATGGTTGAGATCCGCAGAGCGAACAGCAGCGATCACGACGGCCTCGTCGACCTGTGGGTCGAGACCGGCCTCGGGCGCCTCGAGGAGTCCGAGTGGGACGTGCTCATCGCCCATCCCGCAGCTGCCGTGCTCATCGCCGAGGATGAGGGCAGCGTGGTCGGCGCCGCTGTGGCCTCCTTCGACGGGTGGCGTGCATACATCTACCACGTCGCCGTCGACGAGGAGTCGCGGCACAAGGGCGTGGCGCGGGCGCTCATGGACGAGGCGGCCGGACACCTCTTCGGCGAGGGCGCGAGCGCGATCTACGTGATGGTGCACGAGGAGAACACGGGCGGCCTGGCCCTGGCAGCAGCCGCCGGTTACATGCCCGAGGGCGAGATCGTGCTCGTCCGCCAGAGCAACGAGGAGTAGCCCTCGCCGGCTGCGCGCACCCCTCAGACACCCCCTCGACCACTCCATCGGCTCCCTCTCCCGCACTGCGGGAGAGGGTTGGGGTGAGGGTCTGAGGGCATGAAGTCAGGGCTCGGCTTACTTCTCGACGGCCGGTCACACCCCGCGGCCC
>VXTU01000019.1 GCA_009837285.1 Chloroflexota bacterium
CACACACGCAGCGGCAGCCGGAGCGCGCCGGCGCCCACCGCGCCAATCGCGCGGGTCCACGGGCTGAAGTGGTAGAACGGGATCAGCCAGCGCGCCCGGCCCTCCATCACTTCGCGGCCCGCGCGCAGGTGGACGCCGAACCTCGACGCTTCGATGCGGCCGCCGCCCCAGCGCCCGATGGCGTACGAGATGGTGTCGCCCGTGATCGTGCCGGCAATCGCGAGCGCCCAGACGACGCCGACCGGGGTGCCCTGCTCGCCGGCGAACGCGCCGCCGAGGAAGATCAGCACCGTCCCCGGGAACACCCAGCCGAGGCCCACGGTCGCCTCGATGAGCGCGGCGAGGTAGACCATCGGCGAGCCGTAGCGGTCGTAGAGCGCCTTCATGGCGAGGAAGCCCTGGTCGGCGATCCAGTTGATGAAGTCGTATGGGGCCGTGATGACGTCGACGAATTCCACGATGATCCTTCGAGGCCGCCAGGCGTGCGTCGCCGTTCGTTGACGCTGCGCGAGGGCCGCCCATAGGATCGATCGGTAGCCCGACTGACGGAAGGCCGTATGTACGCAATCGTCCGCACCGGCGGCAAGCAGTTCCGCGTGTCGGAGGGCGACCACATCGCCGTCGAGCGGCTCGACGCCGCCGAGGGCGACGAGGTCACGCTCGACGACGTGCTGCTCGTCGGCGGCGACGACGGCGTCGCCGTCGGCAGTCCGACGGTCGAGGGCGCCTCGGTGGCCGCGCGCGTGGACGAGCACTACCGCGACCGCAAGGTGACGGTCTACAAGTACAAGAACAAGACGCGTCGCCGCGTGCTGCGCGGTCACCGCCAGCAGCGCACGCGTCTCACGATCACCGGCATCAACTCCGGTAGCTAGCGAACGGGAGTAGCGGCATGGCACACAAGAAGTCCGGTGGCTCCAGCCGTAACGGCCGCGACTCCAACGCGCAGCGGCTCGGCGTGAAGCGCTACGACGGCCAGGTCGTCACGGCCGGCTCGATCCTCGTCCGGCAGCGCGGGACCCGCTTCCACGCGGGTGAGAACGTCGGCGTCGGCCGCGACCACACCCTGTGGGCGAAGGTCGACGGCACCGTGAAGTTCTCCCCCTACGCCAAGAACCGCCGCAAGCAGGTCTCGATTCTGCCCCTCGAGGCCGAGGTCTAGCGAAGGCTCCGCGATGAAGTCCGAGATTCACCCCGAGTACCACCCCGTCGTCTTCGTCGACATCTCGACGGGCGAGGAGTTCCTGACCCGCTCCACGCTCACCTCGGAGGAGCGGCGCGAGGTCGACGGCGTCGAGGCGTACGTGGTGCGCGTCGAGGTGAGCTCCAGCTCGCACCCCTACTTCACGGGCGAGCAGCGCATCGTCGACAGCGCGGGCCAGGTCGAGCGCTTCCGGCGCCGCTACGCGCAGCATCTCGACGACTCGGACGACAGCTAGCTTCCAGGCCCCCACAGCCCGGCGACACTCGTAGCGCCGCGTCGTACGCTGCGCGCGATGTCCGCACGCCAACCCGTCACGCACCCCGCGTCGAACAGCTTCGGCGGCCAGGCCGTCGTCGAGGGCGTCATGATCCGCGGGCCGCGCTCGATCGCCGTCGCGGTACGCCGCCCCGACGGCGAGATCGCGATTCGCACGCGTGGCCTCGGAGGGCGCCTCACCAACCTCGTGCGACGCGTCCCGCTGGTGCGCGGGATGCTCGTGCTGTGGGAGACCCTCGCGATCGGTATCTGGGCGCTCGCGTGGGCGGGCGCCGTCCACAACGAGGAGGTCGACGAGCACGGCGAGGCGAAGCCGTTCGGCGTCGTCGGCTGGGCCGTCTTGCTCGTGGTGCTCGGCTTCGCCATCAGCGTCTTCTTCGCCGGTCCGGTGTTACTCACGTCGTGGCTGCGTGCGTGGCTGCCGGACCTCGCGGTCATCGCCATCGAGGGCGTCGTGCGGGTGGGGCTGCTGCTCGGGTACATCCGGCTGATCGGGCGGTCGGAGGACGTTCAGCGCGTGTTCCAGTACCACGCCGCCGAGCACAAGGCGGTGCAGGCGCTCGAGCAGGGCCGCGAGCTGTCCGTGCAGTCGGTGCGACGCCTCCCGAAGGAGCACCCGCGCTGCGGCACGTCGTTCCTGCTCACGGTCGCCGTCGTAGCGGCGATCGCGTTCATGTTCGCGGGCCTCGAACCGCTGTGGTGGCGGTTCGCGTCGCGCCTCGTGCTGATACCGGTCATCGCCGCCGTGTCGTACGAGGCGATCCGGTTCGGGGGGCTGCACCTCGGGAACGCGCTCGTGCGCACGCTGTTCTCGGCGAACCTCGCGCTCCAGAAGCTCACGACGCGCGATCCGGACGACGAGCAGATCCAGGTCGCGATCGCCTCACTCAACGCGGCGCTGGAGATGGAGCGCGAGGTGGCCGAAGCGGCCCGCGGCTAACGAGCGAGGGTGACGAGCGGGAGCAGCTCGTCGAGCGCCCCGACGCTGACGACATCGAGGCCTTCAGAGCGGTCGAAGCGGTCAACGAGCACGGCGTGCAGGCCGGCGGCGAGGGCCGGCTCGTAGTCGTTGTCGTAGCGGTCGCCGACGGCGAGGGTGCGCGAGGGGTCATGGCCGCCTCGCTCGGCCGCGAGCCGGAAGAAGCCGGGATCGGGCTTCCGGACGCCGACGTCGCGCGAGTACTGCATGATGCTGAAGTAGCGGTCGAGGCCGACACGGGCGAGCGGGAACGTGCCGTTCGAGGCGGTCGTGAGGGTGAACCCTCGATCTCGCAGCTCGTCGAGCGTGGCCTCGACCTCGGGGAACACGACCATCGTGGCGTCGCGGGTGCGGTAGTAGACCTCGGCGATCTCGTCGACGGTCACGCCCGGCGGGTTGCCGAAGGCCTCGATGACGCGGCGGAACGACTCGCGGCGGATCTCCTGCAGCGTGCGGTCGTGCCAGGCGGGGTCGGCGGCCACGCCGTTCCGGATCACGCCGAGGTCGTCGAGGCTGATCTCCATGCCGTCGGCGCGCTCGGCGAGGTTCGAGGCGACGGCTTCGAGGCCCGCGAAGATGGCGGCGCGGTAGTCGGTCAGGGTCCCGTCGATGTCGAAGACGATGTGGGAGACCTCGAACGGCGGACCGCTCACACAACCTCCGTCCCGACCTGCCGGGGCTCGGCGGTGTCGGGGTCGAGGAAGCAGGAGCGCACGCCCGTGTGGCAGACGGCTCCGCCCACGAGCTCGACCTGCAGCAGAAGCACGTCGGCGTCGCAGTCGGTGTGGATGTCGAGGACGTTCACGTAGTCGCCGGAGGTCGCGCCCTTGTGCCAGATCTCCCGGCGGCTGCGCGACCAGAAGACCGCCTGGCCGATCTCCAGTGTCTGAGCCAGCGACTCCTCGTTCATGTAACCGAGCATCAGCACCTCACCGGTGTCGGCGTGCTGGAGGACGGCGGGGATGAGGCCCTGCGCGTCGAAGCGCAGCGTGGCGGGGTCGATCACGATGTGGTCCCTTCGAGGTCCTCGATGGCGTGGGCGGCGTCGAGCCGCATCGGCACGCCGCGGTCGGCGAGGTATTGCTTGAGCGCGGCGATGTCGTAGGTGCCGAAGTGGAAGATCGAGGCGGCGAGCACGGCGTCGGCGCCACCGGTCGTGAGCGCCTCGTAGAGGTGGTCCGGCGTACCCGCGCCGCCCGAGGCGATGACCGGCGCGGTCGCGGCTTCGCGGATGGCTCGCAGCAGCTCCAAGTCGTAGCCGGTCTGGTGCCCGTCGCGGTCCATCGAGGTCACCAGCAGCTCGCCGGCGCCGCGCTCGACGGCCTCGCGCACCCACGCGATGGCGTCGATGCCCGTGGGCGTGCGTCCGCCGTGGGTGTAGACCTCCCACCCCGCCGAGGGGTCGTCGGCATCGCGGCGCTTCGCGTCGACGGCCACGACGATGCACTGTGAGCCGAAGCCGTGGGCGCCCTCGGTGATCAGCTCGGGGCGTTCGACGGCGGCGGTGTTGATCGAGACCTTGTCGGCGCCGTGCTCGAGCATGACGCGCACATCCTCCGCGCTGCGGATACCGCCTCCCACCGTGAACGGGATGAACACCTGGTCGGTGGTCCTCGCCACCATGTCGTACACCGTCGGGCGGTTGTCCGAGGAGGCGGTGATGTCGAGGAACACGAGTTCGTCGGCGCCGCGCTCCTCGTACTGCGCGGCCAGCTCGACCGGGTCACCCGCGTCGCGCAGCGCGACGAACGAGACGCCCTTCACGACGCGGCCGTTGTCGACGTCGAAGCAGGGGATGATGCGCTTGGTGAGCACGGTGTCTCCTCGATGCTGCCCCGCTGCTACGCGACGGCTGCGAGGGCGTCCGGCAGGCGGATGTCCTCGGTGTACAGCGCGCGCCCGATGATCGCCGCCTCGACGCCGCAGTTCGCAAGCTCGCGCAGGTCGTCCAGCTCGCTCACGCCGCCGGCGGCGATCACAGCCATCGACGTGTCCGCGACGAGCGACGCATACGCCTCGAAGTTGGGCGAGCCGCGCACGCCGTCGCGGGCGATGTCGGTGTAGACGATGCGCTCGACGCCGATCGCCGCGAGTTCGCGCACGAACGGCGCGGCCTCCACGTCGCTGCCCTCGGTCCAGCCCTCGACGCGCACGATGCCGTCGCGGGCGTCGACGGAGACGATGAGCCGCTCGCGTGCGAGCGCGACGGCGTCGCGCAGCAGCTGCGGGTCGCGCACGGCGGCCGTGCCCAGCACCACGCGCGCTGCGCCGACGTCAAGCGTGGCTCGCAGCGTGTCGAGGTCACGGATGCCGCCGCCCGTTTGCACCGCCGCGTCGACGCCGTCGACGATCGCGCGGGTCACGTCGGCGTTGGCCTGCCGGCCCTCGCGCGCGCCGTCGAGGTCGACGACGTGGACGCGGCGCGCCCCCTGCTCGACCCAGCGCGCGGCGGCAGCGACCGGGTCGTCCTCGAACACCGTCTCGCGGTCGTAGTCGCCCTGGTGAAGGCGGACGGCGCGCCCGCGGCGCACGTCGACGGCGGGGATGACCTCCATCACGCGCTCCCCGCCGCCTCGGCGGCCGCGGGCGCGATCGAGCCCGTGTCGAGGGCCAGGCGCAGGAAGTTGGCGTAGAGCCGCAGCCCCGCCGCGCCGGACTTCTCCGGGTGGAACTGCGTCGCGATCAGGTTCCCGCGCCCGACGATCGAGGGGAACACGTCGGCGTACTCGGTCTCGGCGATGACGAGCGCGGGGTCGTCCGGCTGCGGGTGGTAGGAGTGCACGAAGTAGGCGTACGTGCCGTCCTCGACGCCATCGAGGACGGGGTGCGGCCGAACGATGCTCAGGGTGTTCCAGCCCATGTGCGGGATGGTGAGGCCATCCGGGAAGCGCACGATGCGCCCGGGCAGCAGGCCGAGACAGGCGTGCTGGCCGCCCTCCTCGGAGACGTCGAACAGCGCCTGCATGCCCATGCATACGCCGAGGAACGGCCGGTCGGCGTCGATGTACTCGCGCAGCGGGTCGACGAGGCCGGCGGCGCGGAGGTTCGCCATCGTGTCGGCGGCCGCGCCGACGCCCGGCAGGATCAGCGCCCGTGCGCCCTCGATCGCCCCGGGATCGGAGCGGATCTCGGCGTCGTAGCCCGCGTGCGCGACAGCCCGCGCGACGCTGCGCAGGTTGCCCGCGCCGTAGTCGATGATGACGGTGTCGGCCATGCCGTCTCCCTGCGATCGATGGTAGCAAGGGCCGCCGATATGGATGCAGACCGGCAAGCAGAACGAGGGCTCGCAGGGTGCTCCGCCGTATAATGGAAAGCGATGGCGACTGATGCAGCTGACCTCGAAGCCGCCCGCCTGAAGGTCGAGGAGCTGCGCTCACTCGTCCGCTATCACGAGCATCGTTACCACGTCCTCAATGACCCCGAGATCGGCGATTCCGAGTTCGACGCGCTATACCGCGACCTCGTCGAGATCGAGGAGCGCTACCCGGAGCTCGTCACGCCCGACTCGCCCACGCAGCGCGTCGGCGGCGCGGTCGCCGAGGCGTTCGACGTCGTCGAGCACCGCGAACCGATGCTCTCGCTGAGCAACGTCTTCGGCGGCGACGAGCTGCGCGCCTGGTACGAGCGCGTGCAGCGCTTCGCCGACGTCGAGCAGTTCGCCGTCGTCTGCGAGCCAAAGATCGACGGCCTCGCGATCTCCCTCGTGTACGAGGACGGGCGGCTGAGCGTCGGCGCGACGCGCGGCGACGGGCTGCGCGGCGAGGACATCACCACCAACCTGCGCACGATCCGAGCGGTACCCCTCGCCGTGACGGGCGAGGAGGCGCCCCCCGCATTCGAGGTGCGGGGCGAGGTGTTCATGCCGGAGGCCGACTTCGAGCGCCTCAACGCCGAGCGCGCCGAGGCGGGCGAGCCGCTGTACATGAACGCCCGCAACACCGCGGCCGGCTCGCTGCGTCAGCTCGACCCCTCGGTCACCGCGAGCCGGCGGCTCGACCTCGTGCTGTACCAGATCGGGTGGATGGAGCAGGCCGAGCGGCCCGCGAGCCAGTCGGCCGCGCTCGAGTGGATGCGCGACGCAGGCTTCCCCACCAGCCCCTATGTCGAGCGCTTCGAGAACATCGAGGAGGCCGCGGCGTTCTGCGAGGCGTGGGTGCGCCGCCGCGACGAGCTGCCGTACGCCATCGACGGCGTCGTGGTGAAGGTCGACGACGTGGGCCTGCAACGCCAGCTCGGCGTGGTGGGTCGCGAGCCGAGGTGGGCGACTGCGTTCAAGTTTCCGGCCGAACAGGCTGTGACGCGGCTGCGCGACATCCAGGTCTCGGTCGGCCGGACAGGGGTACTCACACCGTTCGCCGTCCTCGAACCGGTCGTGGTCGGCGGAGCGCGGGTGAGCATCGCCACACTGCACAACGCCGACCAGGTCGCCGCCAAGGACGTGCGTATCGCGGACGACGTGATCGTGCAGCGCGCGGGCGAGGTGATCCCGGAGGTCGTCGGTCCCGTGCGCTCGCGCCGCGAGGGCCGCCGGGCCGAGCTGCGCAAGTTCGAGATGCCGCAAGACTGCCCGGCGTGCACTGCGCAGGTCGTGCGCGAGGGAGACGGCCCCGCACACTACTGCCCCAACCTCGGCTGTCCACCACGCGTCGCGCGCAGCGTGGAGCACTTCGCCTCGCGCGGCGCCATGGACATCGAGGGCTTCGGCGAGCAAATGGCGGCGCGCCTCACCGAACTCGGCTTCGTGAGCGGCGTCGCCGACATCTACGCCCTCCCCGAGGAACGCACGGAGCTCCTCGATCTCGACGGCATCGGCGACAAGACACTCGATCGGCTCTTCGAGCAGATCGAGGCGAGCAAGGGGCGGCCGCTGCGGCAGCTCCTCGTCGCGCTTGGTATCCGCCACGTCGGCGGCGAGACGGCGCGTGACGTCGCCGTGCACTTCGGCTCGATGGACGCTCTGCGCGAGGCGAGCCCGGAGGAGATCGAGGGCATCGACGGCATCGGCCCGGTCGTGGCGCAAGCGCTGCGCGACTACCTCGACGACAAGGCGAACGTCGACGAGATCGAGCGCCTCGCCGAGTACGGCGTGCGCATGGACGACGAGGTGACCGCCCGCGGCGGCCCGCTGGACGGCGAGATCATCGTCGTCACGGGCCGGATCGAGCGCTGGTCCCGCAACGAGGTGGAGCGGCTCATCAAGGAGCTCGGCGGGCGCGTCACGGGGAGCGTGTCGAAGCAGACAAGCTACCTCGTCGCCGGCGAGGGCGGGGGCTCCAAGCGGGCGCGCGCCGAGGATCTGGGGACGGAGATCCTCAGCGAGGATGAGTTCGTGGCCCACCTGCGGGGGCGCGGCTGGGACGGCGAATAGGGCCCGTTATCGACAGTCCCTCAACACCTGTCCGGCTGCGCTATAATCGCGGTGCGCCGGCGTAGTGCGGGGGCCGGTCTCTCCCCAGCGATGGAACCTCCCTCGCACCCCGTCGGCGTCCGACGTGTCCCGCCGCGTGTTGCGGCGCGCACGCCTGAAGGGCGCACGATGGCATTCAATCCACTCTCATCATTCCTTGGCATGTTCTCGCACGACATCGGGATCGACCTCGGAACGGCGAACACGCTAGTGAGCGTGCGCGGTCGCGGCATCGTCATCGACGAGCCCTCGGTGGTCGCGATCGACACCGTCTCGAAGCGGGTCCTCGCGATCGGCAACGAGGCGAAGCTGATGGTCGGGCGCACGCCCTCGACCATCGTCGCGGTGCGGCCGCTGCGCGGCGGGGTGATCTCCGACTTCGCCGTGACCGAGCGCATGCTCCAGTACTTCATCCGCTCCGTGCACGAGCGCTTCGGCCTCGGCGTCCCGAAGCCGCGCGTCGTGATCGGCATCCCCTCGGGCGCGACCGAGGTGGAGAAGCGCGCCGTCCACGACGCCGCGGTCGCCGCGGGCGCCCGCTCGTCGTACCTCATCGAGGAGCCGATGGCCGGCGCGATCGGGTCCGGGCTGCCGGTCATGGACGCCACGGGCACCATGATCGTCGACATCGGGGGTGGGACGACGGAGATCGCCGTTATCGCCCTCGGCGGCATCGTGGTGTCGAGTTCCTCGCGCGCGGCGGGCGACGCAATGGACCAGGCACTGATGGTCTACGCGCGCCAGGTCCACAACATGCTCATCGGTGAGCGCAGCGCGGAGCGCATCAAGATGGATGCCGGCTCCGCGTACCCGCTGGACGAGGAAGAGACCGTCGAGATGCGCGGCCGCGACCTCGCCACCGGCCTCCCGAAGGTTGTCGAGCTGTCGACAGTCGAGGTGCGCGACTCGCTGCTGCCGGTGACGAACGAGATCGTGCAGGCCGTTCGGTCGGCCATCGAACGGACGCCGCCGGAGCTGGTGGCGGACCTGATGATGCACGGCATCGCGATGGCGGGCGGCGGCGCGCTGCTGCGCGGGCTCGACCGCCGGATCGCCGCGGAAACCCGGTTCCCCACCTACGTCGCCGAGGACCCCCTGCGCGCGGTCGTGCGCGGTTGCGCCGAGGCCCTCGAGGAAGCCACCACGTTGCAGAAGGTGCAGGCGGCAGTCGCCATGCGACGCCCGCCCAGGTAGCCCGAGCCTGCGGAGCCGAAGCCTCCGCTCGCAGTACCCGCCGATGTGCAACCCGAGGATCGCCCGCCCCGGCGGGGGATGGTCCGGCGCGCTAGAATGTCCTGGAACCGCGTAGGCAAATAAGCGAATACGTCGTCATGCGGGGGCTCCGTGCTTCGCACGCAGCAGGTCGGCTGGTTGATTGCGATGCTGGCGGTCGGCCTTGCGCTGCTCGCCGGCTCGGCCCTGCGCAACTTCGCGAGCTTCGAGTTGGACGCCGCGGGACTCGTCGGCTCCCTCAGCCGTGCCGCGGCGGTCCCGGCCCAGCCCGTCGCCGACTTCGCCCACCACGTCGGGCAGACGCAGGCGCTGAGCGAGGAGAACGCCGAGCTCCGCCAGGAAGTCGCGCGCCTCGAAGCCAACCTCGCCGCGCTGCGTGAGCAGCAGCTCCGCTCGGCGCAGGTGACCGAGCTGATCACCGCGGTCGGCCCCGAAGCCGCCGACCGCTACGTGCCCGCCGCGGTGCTGTTCCGCGACCCCGCCCCCGCCCGGGAGGCCGTCACCATCGATCGGGGACTCACCGATGGCGTGCGCGTCGGCCAGCCCGTGCTCGGTCCGGGCGCGACGCTGGTCGGCGTCATCTCAGCCGTCGAGGAGCACCAGGCGCGCGTGCGGCTGCTGATCGACGTGGATTCGGCTATCCCGACGGTCGTGCAGTCCTCGCGTACGCAGGCGGCCCTCACCGCCACGCCCGAAGGGCTCCGGCTGGAGTTCGTGCCGTCGGAGTCCCTGGTCACCATCGGTGACACCGTCCTGAGTTCCGCGCTCGGCGGTGAGTTGCCGGGCGGGCTGCTCGTGGGACGGGTGAGCGCGTTCGAGTCGGACCCGCGCGAGATCTTCGCCTACGCGACGGTGGAGCCGCTCGCGGACTACTCGCGACTGGAGCACGTCCTGGTGCTCACCCACTTCCGGCCCGCTCCGCCCGAGCCCGATGACCGGACATCGTCGCCATGAGGCCGCTCGTCGCCTCGGTGGCGTTCGTCGCCGGCGTCGCGCTGGGACTGGTGCAGCTCGGCGCCGCTCCGGTGCTGTTCGGCGACCCCCGCGCCGCGCCGCTCATCCCCCTCGCGGTCCTCGCGGGCTGGAGCGTTGCCCGCGGGTTCGGCGAGGTCGCGCCCGGCCTGCTCGCAGCGGCTCTCGTGCTCGGCGTGGCCTCCGAGGATCACGCTGGGTGGTTCGTGCTCGCGATGCTGCCCGCGGCCGCGCTGCTGGCGGGCGCGGACATCGTCTCGCCCCTGCGACGGCTCGTGCTCGCCCCGGCCGCCGCGGCGCTCGGCGCGGGAGCGTGGACTGCGCTGCTGTACGCCGCCTCCGGGCGGCTCGACCTGCTGAGCTTCCACGATGACCTCGCGGTCGGGCTGGTACTGTGGACAGGGGCGCTGACCGCCGTGTGCGCCCTCCTCGCGTGGCCGTTGCGGCCACGTACGCCGAGGACGGGGTTGTTCGCGTGAATGACGCGCGCCTGCTGATACTGCAGTTCGTCGTCGCCGTCGCCCTCGTCACGCTCTCGGTGCAGCTGGTACGCATGCACCTGGTCGAACTTCCCATCCCGCCCGCAGGCTCCGACGCGCTGAGCGTCCGCGAGATCCCGATCGAGGCGCCCCGTGGCCTCGTCCTCGACCGCGACGGCGAGGTCCTCGCGCGCAACGTCCCGCTGTTCACGGTCGCCGTCGTCCCGGGCGAGCTGCCCACCGACGCCGCTGGCCGGCGCTCGGCGCTGCTCGCCGTCGAGCAGCAGACGGGCGTGCCGCTGCGCACGCTGGAACGCGCGATGGTCACCGGGCTCGCAACGATCGACCCGCTCGTGCCCGTCGAGGTGTACCGGGGCTTCAACCTGCAGGACGCCATTGCCCTGCGTGCAGCCCTTGCGGCGACGCCCGGCGTGCGCGTGCAGACGCGCGCGATGCGCCTCTACAGCGGCGGCGAGCTGCTGGGCCACGTGCTCGGGCACGTCGGGCCCATTCCCGCCGAGGGCGCCGAGGAGTACCTGGCGGCGGGCTACCGGCTCGATGAGCGCGTCGGCCAGTCAGGGGTGGAGGCGGTGTACGAGTCGCAGCTGCGGGGGCAGCTGGGCCATCGCGTCGTGCTCGCCGACCCCACGGGCCGCGAGGTCGAGCACCTGACCCAGGTGGACGCCGTCGCGGGCGCCGACCTCGTGCTCAGCATCGACGTCGACCTGCAGCGTGCGACGGCAGAGGCGCTCGAGCAGGGGCTCGACGCGGGCCTGGAGGCGGCGCTCAGCCTGGAGATCCGCCACGACCAACCCCTCGAGCGCATCGGCGCCGCCGTGGTGATCGATGTGCGCACGGGCGAACTGCTGGCGATGGTCTCGTCGCCCTCGTACGACGCGAACACGTTCTCCGGGCTGGACCCGGACGCGGACACGGTGGCGCTCCTGACCGACGCTGGACGGCCACTCGTGCATCGGGCGTTCCAGGAGGTACGGTCGCCGGGCTCGATCTTCAAGCCGCTGGTCGGCGCTGCGGCGCTGCAGGAGGGTATTGCGACGCCGTTGACGCAGATCCGTAGCACGGGCTCGCTCACGGTGCGCAGCATCTACGACCCGGACGTGATCTACGTCTTCAAGGACTGGACGGTACATGGCGTGCTGGACTTCTACGGCGGGCTCGTGCGCTCCTCGGACGTCTACTACTACTACCTCGCCGGCGGGTACGACGACCCCGACGACGAGACATCCTTCGAGGGGCTCGGCGTTGAGCGCGTCGCCCGGTACGGACGCGAGTTCGGGCTCGGAGCGCCGACAGGCCTCGACCTTCCCGGGGAGGCCGGTGGGCTGATGCCGGACCGCGAGTGGAAGGAAGCGACCTACGGCGAGCCGTGGGTGCTGGGTGACACGTACACGCTCGGCATCGGGCAGGGCTACCTGACGGTGACGCCGCTGCAGATGGCGGTCGCGGCGGCGGCGATCGCCAACGGCGGCGAGGTGCTCGTGCCGCGCGTGGCGCGCGGCTTCCGTATGGGCGACGAGGTCCAGTTGCTCCCGCGCGAGGTGGCGGGGCTCCTGCCGATCGACGCGGAGCACCTCGCGGTCGTGCGCGAGGCGATGAAGCGCACGGCCGACGGCCCGCTCGGCACGGCGAGGCGCGGCGAGCCCGAGGGCATCACCATCGGCGGCAAGACCGGCACCGCCGAGTTCGGCCCGCAGCACCCCGACGACGAGTTCGACACGCACGGCTGGTTCATCGCCTTCGCGCCCTACGACGAGCCGGAGATCGCGCTCGCCGTGTACCTGAACCACGGATCGGGCGCGCTCCACGCGGCGCCGGTCGCGCACGACATCCTGTATGCGTACTTCAACCCGCCGACCGCGCAGGTGGGCACGCTGGCGTCACCCGACACGACGGGCGGCGCTCCGTGATCGCGCCGCCGCCCGCTGCGCGCGCCGCGGCTGCTTCGTTCCACGTGCTGGCCCGCACCGACCGCGTGCTGTGGGTGCCGGTCGGGCTCCTCGCCGTGCTCGGCCTCGTCATGGTGTACTCGGCCTCGCTGGATACCCCGCCGCATCCAACGGTGACGGCCGAGGCAGTACGACACGGCGTGCTCGGAGCACTCGGCATCGTGGCGATGTTGGTCGCGGCGCGTATGGACTACCGGCTCCTGCGCCGGTTCAGCGCCATCGCCTACCTCGGCGCGGCGGTCCTGCTGGTCGCAGTGGTCGTGATCGGCGAGTCCGAGTACGGCGCGCGCCGCTGGCTCGCGATCGGCGGCTCGACGATCCAGCCGGCCGAGGCGGCGAAGCTCGCGCTGGTGCTGGCGCTCGCCTCGTACACGGCCTCGAGACCCCCCCGTGCGGCCGCGCTCGCCGTGAGCGCCGTGTTGCTCGCATTGCTCGCTGCGCCGGTGCTCGCCCAACCCGATACGGGCACCACGGTCGTCCTCGTCGGGGTCTGGGTGGGCGTCATGGTCGCCTGGGGTGTTGCGTGGCGCACGCTGGGCGTGCTGTTCGCCGTCACGGGCGCCGCGGTCCCGCTGGCCTACGCGGTGCTGGTGCCCGACTACCAGCGCGAGCGACTTGCCGTGTTCCTGGACCCCACGCGCGACCCGCTCGGGAGTGGATTCAGCCTGCGGCAGGTCGAGGCCGCGCTCGCGACCGGGGGCGTGACCGGCGAGGGCCTCTTCCGCGGCGCCGAGTCGCACCTCGCCAGCGTGAGCGCACGTTCGAGCGACTTCATCTTCGCGCTCGTCGGCGAGGAGCTCGGCCTGGTGGGCGGGCTCGTGGTCATCACGCTCTTCGGCGTCATCGCGTGGCGGGGCTTAGAGGCGGCCCGGCACGCGCCGGACGGCTTCGGGCGGATGCTGGCGGCGGGGCTGACCACGCTGATCGTGCTGCAGGCCTTCGTCAACGTGGCCGTGAACGTGCGGCTGTTCCCCGCCACGGGGCTGCCAATGCCGTTCGTGTCGGCAGGGGGCTCGGCGCTACTCGTGATGTTCGTGGCCGTGGGGCTGCTGCAGAGCGTGCACAGCCAGCGCATGCCCGCGCAGGGCACGCAGGCCGCGATGGACCGCGAGGGCTGAGGCCACCCGCGCCGCTCCGCTCATCGCCACAACCCGGCGAACAAGACGAGAGCCGCCTCGCGGCGGCTCCCGGTGTGTGCGTAGCGCGCGCTCTCAGCGCGCCGTGCTATGGCGCGAGGACGGGCTCCTGCTCCTGCTCCTCCTCCGCCGGGGGCTCCGGCGCGGGCGCGGGGATCTCCTCCGCCGTGACCTCGCCGTCGACGTAGTCGAGGCGGATCGTGCTGCCCTCGGAGAAGTCGCCTTCGAGCAGGGCGTCGGAGAGGCGATCCTCGACCTCGTTCTGGATGACGCGGCGCAGTGGCCTCGCACCGAACACGGGGTCGAAGCCCTTCTCGCCAAGGTAGTCGAGGAGGACCTGCGACACCTCGAGGGACATCTCCTTCTCCTTGAGGTTCTCACGCACGTCGCGCAGCTCGAGGTCGACGATCTGGCGGATGTGCTCCTTGGCCAGCGCGTGGAAGACCACGGACTGGTCGATGCGGTTAAGGAACTCGGGCCGGAAGACGCGCTTCATCTCCTCGGTGACCTGGTCCTTCATCCGGTTGTACTGCTGCTCCGCCGTCTTGACGTCGTCGCCGCTGGTGGTGAACCCGAACCGCGAGTCCTTGCGGATGAGGTCCGAGCCGACGTTCGAGGTCATGATGATGATGGTGTTGCGGAAGTCGACCTTGCGCCCCTTCGCGTCGGACAGGTGCCCGTCATCGAAGATCTGGAGCAGCATGTTGAAGACGTCCGGGTGCGCCTTCTCGATCTCGTCGAGGAGGATCAGGCAGTAGCTCCGGCGCCGCACGAGGTCCGTTAGCTGCCCGCCGTCGTCGTAGCCGACGTAGCCCGGCGGCGACCCGACGAGCCGCGAGACCGTGTGCTTCTCCATGAACTCCGACATGTCGAGCCGGACGATGTTGTCCTTCGAGCCGAACATGAACTCGGAGAGCGTCTCGGCCAGGTAGGTCTTCCCGACGCCGGTGGGCCCGAGGAACATGAAGACGCCGATGGGGCGCTTCGGGTTCTTCAGCCCGGCGCGGGCGCGCCGGACGGCCTTCGCGACCGCGCCGATGGCCTCGTCCTGCCCGATCACGCGGTCGCGCAGGAACGCCTCCATCTCGAGCAGCCGCGCCGTCTCCTCCGAGGCGATCCGTGTGAGCGGGATACCCGTCCACATCGAGACGACGTCGCGGATGTCCTCATCGGTCACCATCAGCTGGTCGCCGGCGCGCTCGGTCTGGACCGCCTCCTCGAGCTCTTCGAGCTTGGACTGGAGGCGCACCTCGCGCTCGCGCAGCTCGGCGGCGTACTCGTACTGCTGGTTGGCGATCGCCTGGTCTTTCTCGCGACGCAGTGCCTCGATGCCCTTGGTTGCCTCGCGCACCGACGGCGGGGTCGAGTGGCGGCGGATCCGCACGCGCGCCGACGCCTCGTCGATGAGGTCGATGGCCTTGTCGGGCAGGAAGCGGTCGGAGACGTAGCGGGCCGACAGCTCCGCGGCGGACTTCAGCGCCTCGTCGGCGATCTGGAGCTTGTGGTGGTCCTCGTAGGCGCCACGCACGCCCTTCAGGATCTCGACGGTCTCGTCGACGCTCGGCTCGTCCACGCGCACCGGCTGGAAGCGGCGCTCCAGCGCCGCGTCGCGCTCGATGTGCTTGCGGTACTCGTCGAGGGTCGTCGCGCCGATGGCCTGCAACTCACCGCGGGCGAGCGCGGGCTTGAGGATGTTCGCGGCGTCCACGGCGCCCTCTGCAGCCCCGGCGCCGACGAGCATGTGCAGCTCGTCGATGAAGAGGATGCAGTTCTTCGCGGAGCGGATCTCTTCGATGACCTTCTTCAGGCGTTCCTCGAACTCGCCGCGGTACTTGGTCCCGGCGACGAGCGAGCCGATGTCGAGCGTGAGCATGCGCTTGCCCAGCAGCGTGTCGGGCGTGTTGCCCTGCA
This sequence comes from Chloroflexota bacterium, assembly GCA_009837285.1. Classification (GTDB taxonomy): domain Bacteria; phylum Chloroflexota; class Dehalococcoidia; order UBA2979; family UBA2979; genus VXMT01. Next base: position 15,565 of record VXTU01000019.1, read on the forward strand.
CGATGCGGTGCGCGAGGCCCTCGGCGATCGAGGTCTTGCCGACGCCCGGCTCGCCGATGAGCACGGGGTTGTTCTTGGTACGTCGCGACAGGATCTGGACGACGCGCTCGATCTCGGTCTCGCGGCCGATGACGGGGTCGAGCTGGCCACTGCGCGCGGCGGCGGTGAGGTCCACGCCGAGCTGGTCGAGCGTGGGGGTGCGGGCGGTCTGGCGTCCGCCGGCGCCCGATGCAGCTGCCTGCGGCTGGGTCTGCGCGAGGATGCGCGTGGTCTCGCCACGCACACGCTCCAGGTTCACGCCGAGGCTCTCCAGCACGCCTGCCGCGATGCCCTCGCCCTCGCGGACGAGGCCAAGCAGCAGGTGCTCGGTGCCGATGTAGGAGTGGTTGAGGCGGCGCGCCTCGTCCACGGCAAGCTCGATGACGCGCTTGGCGCGCGGGGTGAGGCCGATCTCGCCGCTGGTGGTGCGCTCGCCACGGCCGATGATGAACTCGACGGCGGAGCGGACCTTGTTGAGCTCCACGCCCAGGTTGGAGAGCACCTTGGCGGCGACGCCATCGCCCTCCCGCACCAGCCCGAGCAGCAGGTGCTCGGTGCCGATGTAGTTGTGGTTGAAGCGTTGCGCTTCTTCCTGCGCGAGCGTCAGGACCCGGCGGGCCCGCTCTGTAAACTTGTCGAAGCGATCAGCCATCGCGGACTCCCGTCCGTGCTGCGGTCTAGGCTACCACGGCCGGATTTTGAGCACGATCAGCACCCTGCACGAACCGAGTGCCGGACGCCAAACCGGGACGCGCCGTGGCGCGCCCCGGAGCGTGCGTTGACCCGGTGACAGGCCCCGAAGGGGCCTACTCCGACTCGGCGGAGTCGGCGGGCTCGGTCGGCTCGGTCGGCTCGGTCGGCTCGGTCGGCTCGGTCGGCTCTGCCGATTCGGTCGGCTCAGCTGCCACTTGCTGGTCGGCGAGCTCGGCCTGCGCCTGCTGCATCGCAGCGGCCATGGCCGTGAGCGGCGGCGCGTCGTCGCGGTGCGAACTCTGCTGGCGGCCTCCGCCGCTGCCGCGCGAGGCCTCGCGGGCCTTGCGGCGCGCGTCCAGCTCCTCGCGGCGCTGCGCATAGCGCACCTCAGCCGCCTCGGACTCCTCCGGGAAGGCCTCGCGCGCCTCGTCGGGCAGCTGCACGACGCGGCCACCGTCGTCGAACTGCCAGCCGTGGATCTCGGCCTGCGACCGCGCCTCGCGCAGCGAGAGGCCCAGGCGGTGCCGGTCCTGCTCGATGCGGACGATCTTGAGTGGCAGCACGTCGCCCTCGGCGAGCACTTCCTCCGGGTGGTTGATGCGCCGGTCGACGATTTCGGAGACGTGCGCCAGGCCCTCGACGGGACCGGGCAGCCGCGTGAAGGCGCCGAACGCCACCAGCTTGGTGACCACGCCCGGCACCACGTCGCCCACGTGGTAGTTCGCGATGAGGTCCTGCCACTGCTCGGGTGCGGCGCGCCGGATGGAGAGCGCGATCTTCTTGTTCTCGCGGTCCACGCGCATCACGAAGACGTCGATCTCCTGGCCGACCTTGAAGAGCTCCTCCGGGTCGCTGTTGCGGTCCCAGGAGAGCTCGGAGAGGTGGGCGAGGCCGTCGGCCCCGCCGAGGTCGACGAAGACGCCGAAGTTGCGGATCGAGGTGATCTTGCCGGTGCGGATCTCGCCCTCGGCCAGCTCCTCCAGCAGGCGCTCCTTCTGGGCGGCGCGCCACTCCTGCATGGCCGCCCGCTCCGAGAGGATCGCGCGGTTGCGGCGGCGGTTGATCTCGATCACCTTCATGCGGAGGCTGCGGCCCACCATCTCCGACAGCGGGTTCGCACCCTCGGTGCCGGGCTTGGCGCCCACCACCTGCGACATCGGGATGAACGCGTTCACGCCCTCGACGTTGGCCAGCAGGCCGCCCTTGTTGAAGCCCGTGATCTCCGCGTCGAAGATCTCGCCGCTCTCGAAGCGCTCCTGCAGCACGCGCCAGCCCTGCTCGCCGCGCGCACGGTCGATCGAGAGCAGGACCTGGCCCTCCTCGGTCTCCGGCTGCAGCACGTACACGAGCAGCTTGTCGCCCACGTGGATACGCGACAGCGGGTCGGAGCCCATCGAGTGCATCTCGTGCGTGGGCACCACGCCTTCGGACTTGGAGCCGATGTCGACCAGGTCGACGAGCACACCCTCGCGCTCGACGCCCATCACCAGACCCTCGACGACCTCGCCGCGGCGCAGCTGCCGGGGCTCGGGCGCCTCGCCCGCGGCGAGGAGTTCCGCCATGTCGACGCTCTCAGGCTCGGGCTCGGCAACGGCTGTTGCGGCCGGCGCGGGAGCGGGGGGCG
>VXTU01000034.1 GCA_009837285.1 Chloroflexota bacterium
GTGAGGGTGAGGGGGGCCTGCGGGGTGCGACCACCTCTCGAGGAGGCCGCCGGACCCCCCTCACCCCAACCCTCTCCCGCAGCATGGCCGGGTCGGCGAGCCGCGGGCACGGCCCGCAGCCTGCCTCGACGCGGGGATACCCCGCTGGGCGGGAGAGGGAGCCGGGTCGCCGGGGTCAGGGCGAGGTGGCGGCGACCCGTTCCAACTCGGCGAGCAGCTCGGCCTTCGCCGGGTCGTCGAGGAACGTCGCCTCGATCGAGTTGCGGGCGATCGCCACGACGTCTTCGCGCGTCAGGCCGAGTGCCTCGGCGGTCTCGACGTAGTTCTGGCCGATGTATCCGCCGAAGTACGCCGGGTCGTCCGAGTTGATCAGGACGCGCACGCCCGCGTCGAGCAGGCGCTTCAGGTTGTGGTCCTCGAGGCGGTCGACGACGCGCAGCTTCACGTTCGACAGCGGGCACATCGTGAGCGGGACGCCCTCGCGCACGAGCCGTTCGAGGAGCGCCGGGTCCTCCTCGCTGCGCACGCCGTGGTCGATGCGCTCGACGCCGAGCAGGTCGAGCGCCTGGCGCACGTACTCGGGCGGCCCTTCCTCGCCCGCGTGCGCGACGGCGCGCAGGCCCTCGGCGCGGGCGCGCGCGTAGACCTCGGCGAAGTCCTCGGGCGGATGGCCCGCCTCCGAGGAGTCGAGGCCGACGGCGGTGATGCGGTCGAGAAACGGCAGGGCTTCCTCCAGCGTTGCCATCGCCTGCTCGGCCGGGAGGTGCCGGAGGAAGCACAGGATGAGCAGCGCGCTGATCCCGAACTCCGCGCGCGCCTCCTCGATGGCCGCGTGGAGGCCGTTGATCACCGTCTCGAACGGGACGCCGCGCTCGGTGTGGGCCTGCGGGTCAAAGAACAGCTCGGCGTGGCGGACGCCGTCGGCGTGGGCGCGCTGAAAGTAGGCGCGCGCGAGGTCGTGGAAGTCGCGCTCAGTCCGGAGCACCGCCATGCCCTCGTAGTAGATGTCGAGGAAGGACTGGAGGTCGGTGAAGGCGTAGGCGGCACGCACCTCCTCGACGCTCCCGAAGCGCAGCGCGACGCCGTTGCGGGCGGCGAGCTCGAACATCATCTCGGGCTCTAGCGTGCCCTCGATGTGGATGTGCAGTTCGGCCTTCGGCAGCGCCCGGATCAGGTCTTCCACGTTGGTCGCCCTCCGCCCCACGATTGCGTCGCGCGCCGCCACGATACGATGCCGCACGGACCGCGAGGAGGGCGGCCGCATGGACCTCGAACCCCGGTTCACCGAAGACGAGATCCGCGAGGCAGTGGCGCGCATCGCGCGTGCCATCGAAGCGGACGTGCCAAGACCGGACACCACCAGGCCGCTGCTGCTCGTCGGCGTGCTCAAGGGCAGCTTCGTGCTCCTCGCTGACCTCGTGCGCGAGCTGACCATCCCGGCCGAGGTCGACTTCGTGCGCGCGCGCTCCTACGGGGCGGGCACCACCTCCGCGGGCGCCGTCGAGATCACGAAGGACCTCGAGACCGACGTCACCGGCCGTGACGTGATCGTGGTGGAGGACATCGCCGAGACCGGCCGGACGATGGACGCCATCTGTGCGCACATCGCCGCCTCACGGCCCGCCTCGCTGCGCCGTTGCGCGCTGCTCGTGCGCGAGGGCGGCCCCGCCGAGGACGACCCGCCGGACTACGCCGGGTTGCGCGTCGGGCCCGGCTTCGTCGTCGGTTACGGCCTTGACCATGCGGAGCGGTACCGTGGCCTGCGCGACATCCGGGCGCTCCCCGAAGACGGACCCCCGGCTTAATCCTTTCCGGCCCATTGCGTCCCCTGCAGGCATATCCTCGAAGGAGAGGATTGCAGCACCAGGGAGGCGCGACATGACCGACGCCGAACACTTCGATGTGCTGATTGCCGGCCAGGGCGCCGCTGCCTACGCGGCGGCGCTCTACGCCGCCCGCTATCGCGTGAGTGCGCTCGTCGCCGGGGAGCGTTTCGGCGGCGAGACGGCCATCGGCGGCACGATCGAGAACTACCCGGGCCACCCGGAGATCGACGGCTTCGACCTGATGCTCCGCTTCCAGGAGCAGGTCACCCGCTACGACGTCCCGATCCGCTACGCCGACATCACCGCCCTCGACACCGACGGCGAGCACTTCATGGCCACGCTCTCCGACGACTCCGAGGTAGACGCGAGCGCGGTCATCCTCGCCATCGGCCGCGAGCGCCGGAAGCTCGGCCTCGCGAACGAGGAGGAGTGGACGGGCCGCGGCGTCTCGTACTGCTCGACGTGCGACGCGCCGCTCTACGGCGGCAAGGTCGCCGCGGTCGTCGGCGGCGGCAGCGCGGCCGTCGAGGGCGCGCTGCTCAACGCCCGCCACGCTGCGCGCACCTACCTCATCTACCGCGGCGACCGGCTGTGGCGGCCCGAGCCCGTGCTCGTCGAGCTGCTCGGCCAGACCGACAACGTCGAGGTGCTGCTGGAGACCGAGGTGACCGAGCTGCTCGGCAGCGACGACGACGGGCTCACCGGCGTGCGGCTCAACCGCCCGTACGAGGGCAACGACACGCTCGACCTCGACGTCCTGTTCATCGAGGCGGGCGCCGACCCACGTGTCGACCTTGCGCGTGAGCTCGGCGTCGAGCTCGACGCGGAGACGGACGAGGTGCACGTCGACCGCGAGATGCGGACGAACGTGCCGGGGCTGTTCGCGGCGGGGGACCTGACGGACGGGTCGGGCGCGCTGAAACAGACGGTGACGGCCGCGGCGCAGGGCGCGATCGCGGCGCTCTCCGCCTACCAGCACGTCACCGAGCACGGCCGCTGGTGCGAGTACCACGCGTCCGGCTTCGTGCTGGAGGGCGAAGCCGAGCTCGCCGCGTCCTAGCCTCTGGCTCCCTCTCCCGCCCCGCGGGAGAGGGCGGGGGG
>VXTU01000006.1:0-956 GCA_009837285.1 Chloroflexota bacterium
CCCCCATCCCGCCGCCCGGCTCGGCCGCGCCGCCCACCCCGACGGCCCCGCCACGCGACCCCGCGAAGCTCGTCCAGAGGCCAACGGAGACACCCGAGCCAGATGCGCTCGACCCCGACAACCTGAGCGGCTTCACGCACCCGGTGGAGGGGGCGTGTCTGCCGTTCACGTACCTGCTCATGCCCAACGCGCCGCGCCTCTACCGCAACGGCGTACACGAGGGCGTCGACATCTATCCCGGTTACGCCTGCGCGCACGTCGAGGAGGGGACGCCGATCCTCGCCGTGTACGCCGGCGAGGTCATCCGCGCGGACCTCGACTACGTCGACATCACGCCGCAGCAGATCGAGGAACTGGCCGCGCGTACGGCGCGGCAGGGCTACAGCGACCCGGAGACGCTCGACATCTACCGCGGGCGGCAGGTGTGGATCGACCACGGCTCGGGCGTGGTGAGCCGCTACGCGCACCTGGCCTCGATCGCCGAAGGCATCGAGGTGGGGGTGGAGGTGCGACAGGGTCAGGTCATCGGCGGCATGGGGGAGTCCGGAACACCCGAGTCGTACCTGGCGCCGGGCACCGATATCCACCTCCACTACGAGATCCGCATCGGCGACTCCTTCCTCGGGGCGGACCTGCCCGAGGACATCGTGCGCGGGCTCTACGAGCGGTTGTTCAGTGACCCTTCCGCCTCCACCGACGGCACACCGCCGCCGGTGTTCCGCGTGTACACGACGCGGGCCGGCGACACGGCGCTGTCGATCGCCGGGGAGTTCGGGATCGCGGTCGAGTACGTCATCTGGAACAACGACACCGTCAGCGCACCGACGGACGAGCTGGATGAACGGCAGCTGCTCCGCATCCCCGGCGTCGGCGGGATCATTCACGAGGTGCGCCCGGGCGAGACGCTCGTGGCCATCGCAAACTCTTACGGCGCGAACATCGGCTCGATCGTGAAC
>VXTU01000006.1:966-17760 GCA_009837285.1 Chloroflexota bacterium
AACCTGCTGCACGTCGGCGCGGTGATCCTCGTGCCGGACGGCCGCGTCGACCCGCCGCCGACACCGACAGCGACCCCTGCCCCGACCGCGACCCCCACGCCGGAGGTAGACGAGGTCGACGACTCCTCGGAGTAGGCGTCCATAGCGGCCCCCGCGCGTAGCATGGCCGGGGAACGGCAGGGGGCTGCAGCGTGCCGGTGCTGGCGATCGAGATCGGCTGGGACCCGAACCTCGCGCGGATCGGGGGCCTGCTGCTGACGTGGCACGGCCTGTTCACGGCCATCGGCATCCTCGCCGGGGTGCAGCTCTCCCTCCAGCTCGTGAAGCTCACCGGCTACGACTACGACGACGCCTACGAGCTCGCCCTCGTCGGTGTCCCGTCGGGGATCGTCGGCGCGCGGCTGCTGTTCGTGGCCGAGGCGGGGGACTACTACGGCTCCAACCCCGCCGAAATCATCCGCATCACCGAGGGTGGCATCTCGATCTGGGGGGCGATCCTCGGCGGCGTCGCGGGCGCGCTCGCCTGGGGGCTCTGGAGGGGCTACCCGGCTGCGCGAGGGCTGGACCTCGCGGCGTTCGGGATCATCCTCGGACAGGGCATCGGCCGCCTCGGCGACCTGGTGAACGGCGAGCACCTCGCCAAGGCCACTGACCTGCCGTGGGGCGTGATCTACACGCACTCGGACTCGCCGGCGTTTGTCCACTCACTCACCGTCGGAGCCCACCACCCGGCGACGACGTACGAGATGATCGGCGACTTCGTGATCCTCGCGCTGCTGTTCGTGGTGTTGTTCCGCTTGCTCTGGCACAAGCCAGGCCTGACGTTCTGCTTCTACATCGTGTCGTACGCCGTGATGCGATTCCTCTTGACCGAGCTGCGGATCGACTCGTCGGACACGTTCCTGTTCGACCTCAAGGTGCCGCAGCTCGTGGCCCTGTGCGTGGTGCTGGGAGCGCTTCCGGTGATCTGGTACTTCGCCAGGCAACCGCGGTTCGAGGAGCCTCCGCCACCCCTGTTCCAGCGCGGGTAAGCGCGTCGTGGCCGAGCGCGTCCCCGAGGTCGTGCTCTACACGCGCGAGGGCTGCCATCTGTGCATCCACGCCCGCGACGCCCTGCGCCGCCTCGCCCGTGATGTGGAGTTCGAGGTGCGTGCTGTCGACGTGGACGGCGACCCGGCGCTCGCCGAGCGCTACGGTGAGTCGGTGCCGGTGGTCACCGTCGAGGGCGTCGAGGTCAGCACCGGGCGAATCGACGTAGCGGCGGTGCGCTGGGCCGTGGCGGATCGCGCGGAGTAAGGCGGCCCCGGGACGAACCGGCTAGGCTGGCTCGGCGCGGAAGAGCGGGATCACGCGCTCCGTGCGCTCCTGGTAGTCCGCGTAGTCCGGGTACGCCTCGACAGCCAGGCCCCACAGCCGCGCGCGCTCGTCAGGATCCTCGACGAGCCGCGCGCGCATCGAATGGACATCGGCCCGGTCGCGGACCTCGACGCTGGGGTCGGCCATCAGGTTGTAGACCCACACCGGGTTCTTCGGTGCGCCGCCCAGCGACCCGACGAGGACGTACGCGTCGCCGTCGGCGACGCGCATGAGCGGCGTCTTGCGGGTCGCGCCCGTCCGTCGCCCACGGTGCGTGACGATCACGACGGGCATACCGCGCAGGTCGTTGCCCTCGACGCCGTCCGTGCTCTCGTACAGCTCGACCTGGTTGCGGACCCACTCAGTCGGGCTGGGGATGTACTCGGCCACGCTTTGCCTCCACGTGCAGCGCACGACGCTCGCGTGCGCTCCTCGCTAGTCTCCCGCCGCAGCCGCGCGCGTGTCGAGCGGCGTCCGCACGACACGCCCGGCGGCGGTACAGTGCGCGATGACACGACGCGCCCGACTGGAGCAGACCATGGCATTCGCGCACCCGGAGTTCCTCGTCTCGACCGACTGGCTGGCCGAGCACCTGGCGGACGACGACGTCCGCGTCTTCGAGTCGACCGTGTTCCTGCGACGGGACGACAGCGGGTTCCGCGTCGAGCCGGGGCGAGGGGAGTACGAGTCGGGACATATCCCCGGCGCCGGCTTCCTCGACCTGCAGGGGGACTTCTCCGACAACGACCACGCCCTGCGCTTCATGATGCCCTCGGCCGAGGCGTTCGCGGAGGCGGCGGGGCGGCACGGTATCTCCGAGACGTCGAGGCTGGTGCTGTACGACCGCGCAGGCTCGTCGTGGGCGGCGCGGCTGTGGTGGATGTTCCGGTCGATGGGCTGCGAGCGGGTCGCCGTCCTCGACGGCGGCTGGCGGCGTTGGGCCGACGAGGGCCGCGCGGTGTCGACCGACGAGGCCACGTACGAGCCGACGACGTTCACGCCCACTGCCGACCCGGCCCGCTTTGCGGACCTCGCCGAGGTGCGGGCGTTCATCGAAGCCGGCGACGGCCGCGGGAGCTGCCTCATCAACGCGCTGAGCCGCGAGCAACACGCCGGCGCCGATGGCGGTGGGGCATACGGGCGGCCCGGCCACATTCCGGGCGCGGTCAACGTGCCCGCGATGGAGCTCACGGACCCCGACACCGGCCTCTACCTGCCTGCCGAGGAGCTGGCCGCAGCCTTCGAGCAGGCGGGCGCCGACCGCGCGCAGCGGGTCGTCACCTACTGCGGCGGCGGCATCGCCGCCTCGAACGACGCCTTCGTGCTCTCGCTGCTGGGCTACGAGGACGTGGCTGTCTACGACGCCTCGATGTCCGAGTACGCCGCCGACCCCTCGCTGCCGCTCGAGGTCGCGTAAGTGCGTGCTCCTATGCCCCAAGGCGGTGCAGCCCCCGAAGAGGAGCATGTGACGCCGGAACAGCGCATTGCCTCAGTCCTTCGCTTCGCACGGTTCTCCGGCCCGACGGGCGATATCGACCAACTGCTCGACGAGATCGCGCGGGGCCGCACGCTCGTCGATCCCGACTCGGACGCGGTTGACACTCCCGGAAGGCGTTCATAGCCTCACTGGTGTGCTCCGCGCCCGCGGACGCACGTTCGCGGCGAGGATGGACGAAGGCAGCCTGTGACGCGCCCAGCCTCCGACATGCCCCTGCTCCCGGCCGCCCCGATGGGCGCCATGGTGATGCGCTAGCCCGCGCGTCCTCGCTCGGCGAGGGCGACGGCGGGCGCTCCCCTGTCCGGCCCAACGAACCCTCGACCAACCCAAAGGCCCTCACCATCATGTCCTACGCACAGGCCCTGCGATGCCGGGAGTGCGAGCGCGAGTATCCGCTCGAACCCTCCTTCTTCTGTCAGCTCTGCTTCGGCCCACTGGAGGTCGACTACGACTACGAGGCGATCTCGAAGGTCATGACCCGCGAGTCCGTCGCCGCCGGGCCGCCGACGCTCTGGCGCTACGCCCCGCTGCTCCCCTGCGACCCCGCCTACAAGGTCGACCCCGGCACCGGCTACACGCCGCTCCGTCGCGCCGACCGGCTCGCCGAGGCGATCGGGCTCGACACGCTGTGGATCAAGAACGACACCGTGAACCCGACGTGGTCGTTCAAGGACCGCGTCGTCTCCGTCGCGATCGCGCGCGCCCGCCAGTTCGGGTTCACGGGCATCGCGTGCGCCAGCACCGGCAACCTGGCCAACTCGGTGGCTGCGCACGGCGCGCACGCCGGCATGGACACCTTCGTGTTCATCCCGGACGACCTCGAGGAGGGCAAGGTCGTCGGCAGCGCCATCTACTCGCCGGCGCTGGTGATGGTGCGGGGGTCGTACGACGACGTGAACCGGATGTGCACCGAGCTGTCGCACGACCAGCCTTGGGCGTTCGTGAACATCAACGTCCGCCCGTACTACGCCGAGGGCTCGCGCACGCTCGCCTACGAGGTCGCGGAGCAGCTCGGCTGGCGCACGCCGGACCACTGCGTGGTGCCGATGGCGTCGGGCTCGCTGTTCACGAAGATCTGGAAGGGCTTCAAGGAGTTCCACGAGGTCGGACTGATCGATGAGCCGCGGACGCGCATGTCGGGCGCGCAGGCGGCGGGGTGCTCCCCGATCTCCACTGCATACGCGGAGGGCACGCTCAACTTCCGTCCGCAGAAGCCGGACACCATCGCCCGCTCGCTCGCGATCGGGAACCCGGCCGACGGCTACTACGCGCTCAAGACGATGCAGGACACCGAGGGCGGCGCGGAGATGGCGACCGACCCGGAGATCGTCGACGCCGTGAAGCTCCTCGCGGAGACCGAGGGCATCTTCGCGGAGACGGCCGGCGGCGTGACTATCGCCTGCCTGAAGCGCATGGTGGAGAGCGGGCATATCCGTCGCGACGAGGAGACCGTCGCGTTCATCACCGGCGGCGGACTGAAGACAATCGAAGCGGTGCAGGGACAGCTCACGGAGCCGCTGCGGGTACCCGCAAGCTCCGATGCGTTCCTCGAAGCACTGGAGGCGCGCCGCGCCGCAGAGGCCGGCGTCGCCGTCACGGCAGGTGGTGCGTAATGGCGACAGTACACGTGCGGTTCACGTTCGAACCGGATCTGATCCAGGAACCACTGATCTACCAGCTCGGGCACGAGTTCCAGGTGGTCACGAACATCCGCATGGCGGACGTCGACGCGTCGGTTGGCTGGGTCGTCCTCGAACTCGAAGGCGAGCCCGACGAGATCGAGCGCAGCATCGAGTGGGCGCGCTCCAAGGGCGTGCGCGTCGACGAGCCCACGCTCGGCGACGTGGTCGAGGGCTAGAAGCCCCGGCCCAACCGAACACGAGAGGAAGGCCGCGATGGCGGTGACCGTGAAGATTCCCACCCCCCTGCGCGAGCTCACCGCCGACCAGGGGACCGTGGAGGCGGACGGCGCGAGCACCCTGCTGGAGCTCGTCGAGCACCTTGAGGCGTCCTACCCGGGGATGCGCGAGCGGCTCTGCGACGACGACGGGGAGCTGCGGCGCTTCGTCAATGTCTTCGTCAACGGCGAGGACGTGCGCTACCTGGCCGGACTCGACAGCGCGCTGTCCGAAGGCGACGAGGTGTCGATCGTGCCGGCGGTCGCCGGCGGATAGGCGCATCGCCCCGTCCGGTATGCCGATCCGGGCTGCCTGCTACAATGTTGAGCGCGAAACTCGACAATTCCGCCGCGACTACCGGCGGGCGCTACAGGCACCTCTGTACGCGGGCTACCCGACGGGACACTCATGCGGGGTACCCCGCGGGGGCGCACAGGGCGAAGGCATGAAGCTCAGCACCAAGAGTGACTACGGCGTGCGCGCGCTCATCGAGCTCGCGCTCAGCGGCGACGGCGCGCCGGTGCAGCGCGCCGAGATCGCCTCGCGCCAGCACATCCCGGAGTCGTACCTGGACCACCTGCTCGCGCAGCTGCGCCGAGACGGTTTCGTGCGCAGCGTGCGCGGACCCGGCGGCGGGCACCTGCTCACGCGCGAGCCCGAGGAGATGTGCCTGCTGCACGTCATCGAGAGCCTCGAGGGCTCCGTCGCGCCGGTCGCCTGTCTCGAGGAGGGCGGCGAGTGCGCGCGCGCCCCGGGCGAGTGCGTGCAGTGCTGGGTGTGGGAAGACATCTACGAAGAGACGCGCCGCCGCCTCGGCGACATCTCGCTGGCGGACCTCGCCGAGCGAGCGCGCGACCAGCGCCGCGGCGCGGCGGCGAACTACTCGATCTAGCCTGCAGGCCCGAAACGAGACGAGGACGAGCGTGAACCACGAGGGTGGCTCCGGGACGCAGCCCGCCATCGCCGACTCTGTGCTCGACCTCGTCGGCGCGACGCCGCTCGTACGGCTCGACCGCGTGACGCCGGAGGGCTGCGCGGAGGTGCTCGGCAAGCTGGAGGCGCGCAACCCGGCCGGGTCGGTTAAGGACCGCATCGCGCTGCGCATGATCGAGTCGGCCGAGCGCGAGGGGCTGATAGAGCCCGGCGACACCCTCGTCGAACCGACCTCGGGCAACACCGGGATCGGGCTGGCGATGGTCTGTGCGCGCAAGGGTTACGGGCTCGTGCTGACGATGCCCGAGGACATGAGCCTCGAGCGCCGGCGGCTGCTCGAACGCTTCGGGGCGACGCTCCAGCTCACCCCGGCGATCGAGGGCATGACCGGCGCGGTCTATGCGGCCGAGGAGCTCGTCTCCCGCCACGGCTACTTCATGCCGCAGCAGTTCGACAATCCCGCCAACCCGCAGGTCCATCGCGAGACCACCGGCCCCGAGATCCTCGAGGCGACCGGTGGGCGCGTGGACGCATTCGTCGCGGGCGTGGGGACGGGCGGGACGATCACGGGCGTGGGCGAGGTGCTGCGCGAGGCGGGCATTCAGGCCCGCATCGTCGCCGTTGAGCCGTCACGGTCGGCAGTGCTGCAGGGCGAGCGGGCCGGGCTGCACGGCATCCAGGGCATCGGCGCCTCGTTCGTGCCGAACGTGCTGAACCGCGAGATCTACGACGAGATCATGAGCGTGCGCGACGAAGACGCGTATGCCATGGCGAGCCGGCTGACGAAGGAGGAGGGCCTGCTGGTGGGCATCTCCGCGGGCGCGAACGTGTGGGCCTCGATCGAGGTCGGCAAGCAGCTCGGGCCCGACAGCCGTGTAGTGACGATGCTGTGCGACACGGGAGAACGCTATCTGAGCGTGCCGTTCGAGTAGCGGCGCGGACGACGGATCGAGTCGATGAGGCGCGCAAGTCCCGCGCGGGCGAAGATGGCGGGACGGACGGAGAAGAGGAGCAAGGCATGGCGGTGAGTGTGTACATCCCCACCCCGTTCCGGCGGATCACGGCGAACCGTGAGTACGTCGAGGCGGAGGGCGCGAACGTCGCCGAGGTGCTCGACGGGCTCACGGAGCGCTTCCCGGGCTTCGACATGCTCGTCTATGACGAGCATCGCGAGGTGCCGGCGCACATCAACATCTACGTGAACAACCAGGAAATCCACGAGCTGGACGGCATCGACACCTCGCTCGGTGACGGTGACCAGGTGGCCGTGATCCCCGCGCTGGCCGGCGGCGCGGAATCGAACGGTGGGGCAGCCGCTCCGAGCGCGGCGCTCACGCCCGACGAGGCGATGCGCTACTCGCGCCACATCATCATGGGCCAGGTCGGGTCTGTCGGGCAGCGCCAGCTGCGCAACGCGAAGGTGCTGGTGGTTGGCGCGGGCGGGCTCGGCTCGCCGGTGGCGATCTACCTCGCCCTCGCCGGCGTCGGGACCATCGGCATCGTCGACTTCGACATCGTCGACCTCTCCAACCTGCAGCGTCAGCTGCTGCACCAGACCGAGGACGTCGGGCGGCCGAAGATCGAGTCCGCGGTGGACTCGCTGCACTCGTACAACCCGCACGTGCGGGTGGTGACGCACCCCGCGCCGCTGACCTCCGAGAACGCGATGGACATCATCGCGGACTACGAGATCGTCGTGAACGGCGCGGACAACTTCGCGACGCGCTACCTCGTCAACGACGCCGCGTACCTGCTGGGCAAGACCCTCGTCGACGGCTCGATCCTGCTGTTCGACGGGCAGGCGACGGTGTTCAAGCCCGGCGAGGGCTGCTACCGCTGCCTCTACCCCACGCCGCCGCCACCGGGGCTCGTGCCCTCGTGCGCCGAGGCCGGCGTGCTGGGCGCCATCACGGGCATCATCGGCTCGATCCAGGCGACCGAGGTGTTCAAGCAGGTGCTGGACATCGGCCGCCCGCTCATCGGCCGGCTGCTGCTGGTGGACGCGTTGACCATGGAGTTCCGCGAGATGAAGCTCCGCCGCGACCCGGACTGCCCGCTCTGCGGGGACAATCCGACCGTGACCAAGCTCATCGACTACGACGCGTTCTGCGGCTCGCCGCCGCTCGACTGGGATCCACCGACGAACTAACGCCGGACGCGCTGCGCGTCGACGGGCCTGAGGGGAGACCACATTGGCCGTGCAGGTGCACGTGACATCCGTGATCCAGCGCGTCGTGGGCGGGCAGCGCACGATCAGCGCCGACGGCGCCACCGTCATCGAGTTGATCGATGACATCGAGGCGCGCTACCCGGGCTTCCGGGAGACGCTGGTGGGCGAAGACGGCAAGCTCCACCGCTTCGTGAACATCTACCTCAACGACGAGGACGTGCGCTTCCTGAACGGCGGCGATACCGAGCTCTCCGAGGGCGACGAGGTGTCGATCCTGCCCGCCCTCGCCGGCGGCTAGCGACGGGGAGCGCGGGCTTGATCCAGCCGGTGACTGTCGCCGCCAACCTCGCCGACCTGGTCGGCGGGACGCCGCTGGTCGACATCTCCGTGCTGTCGCCGAAGCCCGATGTGCAGATCTACGCGAAGCTGGAAGGCGAGAACCCCACCGGCTCCGTCAAGGACCGCATCGCGCGCTTCATGATCGACGCCGCCGAGGCCGACGGTCGCCTGCAGCCCGGTCAGACGATCCTCGAACCCACCTCCGGCAACACCGGCATCGCGCTCGCCATGCTCGGCAGCGTGCGCGGCTACCCCGTGAAGGTCGTCATGCCCGACGCCGTCACGCGCGAGCGCGTCGAGCTGCTCGAGGCGTTCGGGGCGGAGATCATCTACTCACCGGGCGACCTCGGCACCAACGGCTCGGTGCAGATGGCCGAGCGCGTGTCGGCCGAGCACCCCGAGTGGTTCATGCCGTACCAGTACGAGAACGAGGACAACCCGCGCGCCCACTACGAGTCCACGGCGCCGGAGATCATCGCCGACATGCCCGACCTCGATCTGTTCGTGGCGGGCCTCGGCACGGGCGGGACGCTCACCGGCGTCGGACGGCGGCTCAAGGAGTACAACCCGACGATCCGCGTCGTGGCAGCGGCGCCGCACCCGGGCGACCTGGTGCAGGGCCTGCGCAGCCTCGAGGAGGGCTACATCCCGCCGGTGTTCGACGAGTCCGTCCTCGACGGCCGCATCGTCGTGGACTCGGCGACCTCGTTCCGGGTGACGCGCGAGCTGACGGGGAAGACCGGCGTCTTCGCCGGCGTGTCGAGCGGGTCCGTGGTGCGCGCCGCGCAGATCGCGGCAGGGCGTATGACATCGGGGAAGATCGTGTGCCTCCTCGCCGACAACGGGTGGAAGTACCTGTCGTCCGGGCTGTGGACGCACACCTACGAGGAGATCGAGGAGGACGTCGCCACCGTCCTGTGGTGGTAGCACCCTCCCGAACGCCGGGCCGCACCCGGGCGACCACGCCGGGCGGCCCCCAATGCACAGGCAGGCGGCGCGCCGGCACTGACCGGCGAGGAAGGAACGAGCGATATGACGGACAAGCTGGTCTCGACCGACTGGGTCGCGGAGCACGGCAACGACGCAGGGGTGCGACTCGTCGAGGTCGACGTAGACACGGCGGCGTACGGCGAGGGTCACATCGAGGGCGCGGTCGGCTGGAACTGGACCACGCAGCTCCAGGACCAGATGCGGCGCGACATCATCGCGAAGGATGACCTCGAGGCGCTGCTCGGCGAGTCGGGCATCGACAACGACACGCGGATCATCCTCTACGGCGACAACAACAACTGGTTCGCCGCGTACGCGCTGTGGGTGCTGGAGCTCTACGGCCACGACAACGCCGCGCTCATGGACGGCGGCCGCGTGAAGTGGCTGGCCGAGGAGCGCGCGACCACCACCGCGGACACCTCGGTCGACGCTGCGTCGTACTCGGCACAGGACCCGGACGCGGCGCTGCGCGCGGACCGCGACGAGGTGCTGGCGTCGGTCGGCGACGAGGGCGCGCAGATGGTGGACGTGCGCAGCCCGGCCGAGTTCACGGGCGAGATCATCGCGCCTCCGGGGCTGCCGGAGACGGCGCAGCGCGCCGGCCACATCCCCGGCGCGATCAACGTGCCGTGGGCGCGCGCCGTCAACGAGGACGGCACGTTCCGCTCCGTCGAGGAGCTGCGCGAGCTGTACGGCGGCGCGGGCGTCGACGAGGGCACGCCGACCATCGCGTACTGCCGCATCGGCGAGCGCTCCTCGCACACGTGGTTCGTGCTGAAGCACCTCATGGGCATCGACGACGTCAAGAACTACGACGGCTCCTGGACGGAGTACGGCTCGCTGATCAACGTCCCGATCGCTCGCTAGCCATGACGGCGCCGACAGCGGGCGCGGGAGAGACGTCGGAGGCGACCGCCACGCGGCGCCTCCTGCTCTCCCGCGTGGTGACGGGGCGCGCCGAGGCCGACCTCTACCCCGTGCGCTTTCGCGGCGAGGTCATCGAGCGCTATCGTGCACTGCCCGGCGCGCAGGTGATCCGCACCCGCAACGTCGGACGCGTCGCCCTGCCTCGGCAGTGGTCGCTGGATGTGGGCATCGACGACGACACCGGCGAGGTCAGCGTGCCGCTGCGCGACCTCGCCGGGCGGTTGCCGGAGGCCGAGCGCGACCACTGGTTTGACCACCTGGTGGACGAGCCGGGCAGCGCGGTGTTCCTGCGGATGCAGTTCGCCGGCGCGGCCTGCATCGACGACGGCGAGCCGGAGGCCTGGGAGTAGCGCGCATGAGTGAGGGCGACGCGCCCGAGCTGGTCACGATTCCCCGCTCGCTCGTAGACGAGATGGTCGCGCACGCCCGCGAGGACCTGCCGAACGAGGCGTGCGGCATCGTGCACGCGAAGGACGGCGCGCCCGTCACGGTGCATCGTGTGACCAACGTCGCCGCCAGCCCGTACCGCTTCGAGATGCACGGCATGGAGCAGATCCGGCTGGAGCAGGCACGCGACGAGAACGGCGAGACGCTGTTCGCGATCTACCACTCCCACGTCGCCTCGCGCGCCTACCCCTCGCAGACCGATGTGCGGATGGCGTTCTTCCCGCCGGGCGAGGTAGACCAGGAACCCGCCTACCCGGGCACGCTGTACATCCTGGTCTCGCTGGCCGAGGAGCCCCCGCCCGTGCACGCCTACCACATCCTCGAGGGCGGCGTGATCGAGGAGCAGCCGATCGAGATTGTGTAGCGTGCGCCGCGCGGCACTCGCCGCTGTCACTCCCGAGGATCGAGCGATGCAGCCACTGCCCATCGAGATCGGCGGACGCCGCTTCGAGTGGGGCGCGCGCACCTACGTGATGGGCATCGTCAACGTCACGCCCGACTCGTTCTCCGGCGACGGCGTGCTCGACGCTGCCCACGCCGCCGACCAGGCCGCCCGCATGGTCGCCGAGGGCGCGGACCTCATCGACGTCGGGGCCGAGTCGACGCGGCCCGGCCACGGACCGCTGAGCGTCGCCGACGAGTGGGCGCGCCTCGAGGCGCCGCTGAGGGCGATCCGCGCCGCGGTGGACACCCCGATCACGGTGGACACATCGAAGGCGGGGGTCGCGGAACGAGCCTTCGACGCGGGCGCGGACGCCCTCAACGACGTGTGGGGGCTCCTCGGTGACGAAGACCTCGCGCCGCTGCTCGCGCGGCGCGGACTGCCCGCCGTGGTGATGCACAACCAGCGCGACCGGGCCTTCGGCGGAGACGTGATTGCCGACATCCGCGTGGGGCTGCGCGAGAGCATCGAGGTCGCCGAACGAGCTGGCGTCGACGCCGGGCAACTCATCCTCGATCCCGGATTCGGGTTTGGGTGGGAGCCCGCGCAGAACCTCGAGATGGTTCGGCGGCTCGGCGAGCTGCGCGACCTCGGGCGACCGCTGCTCGTCGGGGTCTCGCGCAAGTCCACGCTCGGCCTCGTGCTCGACAAGCCCGAGGAGGAACGCGCCTGGGGCACGGCCGCCGCGGTTGCGCTGTGCGTGCAGGCCGGCGCGGACATCGTGCGCGTCCACGACGTCGCCGAGATGGTCGACGTGGTCAACATCGCCGACGCCATCGCGCGCCCGGGAGCCGCCCCGTGACGTCCGAGGCGACCGCCCACCTCGGTCTCGGCAGCAACCTCGGCGACCGCGTCGCGAACCTCGCGGGCGCCCTCGACGCGCTGGAGCGGGCGGGACTCGCCGTCGACGCAGTGTCGCCTGTCTACGACACGCCCCCGTGGGGCGAGCCGCCGCCCGGCCTCGCGGAGCCGCCGCGCTACGCCAACGCGGCGGCGGCGGTCCGTGGCGATCTCGAACCGCTCGACCTGCTGCGGCTGTGCAAGGGCATCGAGGTGGCGGCCGGCCGCGACCTGCACGCCGCGCGCAACGCGCCTCGAGTGCTCGACCTCGACGTGCTGCTCCTCGGCGACCTGGAGGTGGCGACGCCCGAGCTGGAGGTGCCGCACCCCCGCATGCACCTGCGCGCGTTCGTGCTCGTCCCGCTCGCCGAGATCGCCCCGGACGCGCGCCACCCACGCCTCGGCCGCACCGTGCGCGAACTCCTCGGTGGTATCGACGAGGGCGAAGTCGAGGAGGTGGAGTTGCTGCTGGCGTCTGGCTGGTGGCGCTAGCGGTAGACGCTCGGAGAGGCGGTCAGTCGCCGGCGGCGCGGCGGTGTGGGATGACCGGCTCCTCGTCGTCCTCCCACCGCGCGTACGCCATCGTGTAGCCGACCCAGAAGGCGACGGCCGACAGTGCGGCGACGGCGAAGCCGACTGGCAGCGCGATCGCGAGGTAGGAGCGGCGGACCGCCGCGCCGACGAAGAGCAACAGCTGCACCGCCGCGCCCCCCATGAGCACACGGCCGAAGATCCTCGAACGCTGCTCGTTGGTCACGGGTGCAGATCCTCGGCCTGGCCGCGCGTGGAGGTGAGCGTCTCGTTCAGCTCGGGCGGCAGCAGGTTGGGGATGCTGTCGTCGATTCGAAAGACGAGATCGCAGTCGTTGCAGTCGAGCGTCCCCGAGAGGATCTCCTCGCGGCCGTCGTCGAGCACCTCGGTCTGCTCGATGCCGAGCGTGAACCCACCCTTGCAGGTCGGGCAGACGAGGATATCCATCAGATCGGCGCGCATCGGGCCTCCGTGCGGTCGGGAGCGATTCCAGCATACGGACGCCGCGACACACGCGGCAATCCAGGTGTGACCGCGCGTCGAGCTAGTCCATCACGAGCGCGTCGATGCTCGTTCCGAGCGCGTCGGCGACGCGCGTCAGCACCGCGACCGCACCTGGCTTGCGGCCGTGCTCGATCTCGGACAGGTAGCTCGGCGAGATGTCCGCCCTCTCGGCCAGGTCGCGCAGTGTGAGCCCTCGGTGGTCGCGGAACGCGCGGACGGGGCTGGTGCCCTCCATGATGGCCAGCGCTGCCGCGTGTGGGATACGTGCGTCGCCTGCCGCCTCGACAGCGGCGAGTCTGTCCTCCGGGTCATTGATTCGGTTGCTCACGCGAGCGCTCCTTAGGGATCAGGGTAAGCGCCCGCATCACTAACCTCGCGCACTCGTCGCGGTAGACTCGGGGCCTCGCGAGTGACGGGGGGAGGCAAGCGTGGCGGAAGTCGAGCGGATCGCGCTACGCCGCGCCGTTGCGGCGATTTCCGACGACACGATTGTCGTGCGCCCCTCGCGCGGGCAGCTCCTCGGCCCTGTGATCCAGCTCGGGCTGACCGCGCTGGCGGTGGCCCTGATCGTGCTCTTCTTGGACAGCCTCCCGTTCTGGGTCGTCGTGGTACTGACGGTCATCGCCGTGTTCCTCGGACCCGTCGCGACGCTGGGCTTCGTGTTCGCCGTGATCGGCAGCAGCATGGTCGTCGACCGGCGCAAGGGGACGGCGCACTGGCAGCAGGGCTTCCTCGGCCTCGGCATCGGCACGACCACGTCGATCCCGTTCGACCGCATCGACCACATCGCCGTCACCGGCGACTACGACGAGGAGGACGCGGGTGGCCGCGGCCACGACTTCGTGACGTGGGAGGTCGAGATCGTGCGCGACGACGGCCGACGCAGGGCCGTCGGTTCGGTGATCGCCGCACGGCCGCTCGCCGGCGTGGCGCTCGACCGAGCGAACCGGCTCGCCGAGGCCGTGGGCGCGATGGCGAACGCCGAGGCGCGCTTCGACAGCCTGCCGGAGTATGAGGAGATCGAGGAGCCGGACGCAGCGCCAACGCCGCGCCGCCGGCGACGGGTGGAGCGTGCGACACTGCCTCCACCTGAAGGGGCGCCGCCGGAAGGGGGATCGCGATGATCGTCGACGGAGACCGCGCGTGGGAGGTACTGCGCGACCACCCTCGCCTCGCCATCGTGGCGCGCTCGAATCGCACCGACCGGCCGTGGCACGACGTTGCCGGCTACCTCATCGCCGAGGGCTACGACGTGCAGCTCGTCAACAAGATGCTCGACGAGGCGCACGGCCGCCCCTGCTACGACTCGCTCGCCGAGGTGCCTGAGCCGTTCGACATCGTCGATGTGTTCCGGATGATTCCCGAGGTGCCGGGCGTGGTGGACGAGGCGATCGAGGTGGGCGCGCCCATCCTGTGGCTCCAGCTCGAGATCGTGCACGACGAGGCGATCGCGAAGGCCTCGGAGGCCGGGATGCAGGTGGTCGTCGACCGCTGCACGGCCATCGAGCACCGCAGGTTGCTGCAGAACGCCTCGGAGTCCGCGCCCGCGGGGTGACCGCACGGGAGTGCGTGCTACGATGACGACCTAGCGGGCCCATCCGGGGAGGGCCGCCCTTGATACCGAGCCTGCACGAGAAGTGCGGCGTACTCGGCGTCTTCGCGCCCGGCGAGGACGTGGCTCGGCTTACCTTCTTCGGCCTCCACTCCCTCCAGCACCGCGGTCAGGAATCAGCCGGCATCGCCACGGCCGATGCGCGGCTGCCCGCGTCCGACGTCCACCGCTTCGCCCGCATGGGCCTCGTCACGCAGATCTTCGACGAGCAGGCGCTGCACAACCTCGGCGGCGGCACGCACGCCATCGGCCACACGCGCTACTCGACCACAGGCGGCAGCCACGAGGTGAACATGCAGCCGCTGGTCGTCTCGGGCCCGCACGGCGAGCTGGCGCTGGCGCACAACGGCAACATCGTCAACGCGGACCTGCTGCGCGCCGACCTCGAAGAGCAGGGCGTCACGTTCTCCACCGGGACGGACTCCGAGGTGCTTGCGGCCCTGATCGCGAACGCGCCCGGCGGCTCCTGGGGTGACCGCTTCCACTACGCGATGCGCCGAGCGAACGGCGCCTACTCGCTGACGCTGCTCACGCACGACGCGCTGTTCGGCGTGCGCGACCCCCTGGGCATCCGCCCGCTCTGCCTCGGCCGCCTGCCGGACGGCTGGGTGCTCGCCTCCGAGACATGCGCCCTCGACACCCTCGGCGCGACGCTCGTGCGAGAGCTCGAGCCGGGCGAGGTCGTTCGCATCGACGAGGCGGGGCCGCAGTGGTGGCCGGCAGGCGAGGGACTCGTCGGCGACCGCGAGGCCGCGCTGTGCCTGCTCGAGCACATCTACTTCGCCCGGCCCGACTCGCGGCTGCAGGGCGAGCTGCTCTACCCGGTGCGGATGCGCATGGGCGCGCAGCTGGCGCGCGAGCACCCCGTCGACGCCGACATCGTGATCGGCATCCCAGACTCGGCGACCAGCGCGGCCGTGGGCTACGCGCGCGAGTCCGGCATCCCGTACACCGAGGGCCTCGTCAAGAATCGATACGTCGGCCGGACGTTCATCCAGCCCGACCAGCGCCTGCGCGAGCGCGGCGTCGCGCTCAAGTTCAACCCGCTGCCCGAGCTCCTGGAAGGGCGGCGTGTGATCGTCGTCGACGACACCATCGTCCGCGGCACGACGACGCCGCGCGTGGTGGCGATGCTGCGCAAGGGCGGGGCGCGCGAGGTGCACATGCGCATCACCTCGCCGCCGATCACGCACCCGTGTTTCTACGGCGTCGACATGGCGACCCGCGGCGAGCTGATCGCCGCCCACCTCAGTGTCGAGGAGATCCGCGAGCACATCGGCGCCGACTCGCTCGGCTACCTCTCGCTCGGGGGGACGGTGCTGGCGACGGGACAGGGCGAGGACCGGCTGTGCACCGCGTGCTTCAGCGGCCAGTACCCGAGCGAGGTGCCACTCCAGCTCGACAAGCTGGCCCTCGAAGGCGGCGGGTCGCCGGACCGGCACGCGATACCGCTCCACGCGGCGCCGCTGCGGGTGGTGAACTGACCGCTCCGTGCCTACCGGTCCTGGCGTAACCTGTAACCCATGGCGAAGCGTCGCGAATACGTCACACCGGACGAGACCGTCGTCGCCACGATGGTGGACCGCATCGTCGAGGCCTTCGACCCGGAGCGCATCGTGCTCTTCGGCTCGGTCGCGCGCGGCGAGGTGACGAAGTACAGCGACGTGGACCTGCTGGTGGTGATGCCAGACGGCACGGACCGGCACGAGGCAGCAGTCGAGATGCATCGGTGTCTTGGCGACATGCTGACGGCGAAGGACATCGTCGTGACCACGCCCGATGAGGTCTCCCGACGTGAGCAGCTCGGGGGAACCGTGATCCGCGAGGCGCTGCGTGAAGGCAAGGTCGTGCATGACCGCCCCTGAGCCGGGACCGCTGTCTCTCCGGTGGCTTCGGTACGCGCAGGAAGACCTCAGAGCTGCCGACCTGGCGCGCCGGGGCGAACTGGTACCCCGACTGGCTTGCTTCCACGCTCAACAGGCGGCGGAGAAGGCGATGAAGGCGGCCCTTGTGCTGGACGGAGTCGGTTTCCCGTTCAGCCACGATCTGAGAGTCATCCGTAACCTGCTCCCCGACGACTGGCCTGCTGAGGTGCGAAGCGCGGACCTCGCACAACTGACGGTGTGGGGCGCCGAGTCGAGATATCCGGGGAGTTGGAACGAACCGAACGCCGAGAACGCTGCGGAGGCTGCGACGGAGGCTCGAATGGTGTACGACGCCATCGCTGGCGAGTTCGCGCGGCGTGGCATGAATGCAGAGTAGAACGCCCCGCACGCCTGCTACTTCCCGCCGCCCACTGGTACCATC
>VXTU01000093.1 GCA_009837285.1 Chloroflexota bacterium
GTCTGCCACCGCGGAGTCGGCAGCGTCGGAGCCGCCGGCGATCGGGACCACGAGCTCTGCGTTCGGGGCGGGGAGCGCCGCAGGGGTCGGCTCGATGGTCGCGCCGTTCGAGGATGGGGCGTCCGCGTCGGCGAAGACCGACGCTTCGTACTCCTCCTCGGCGGTCGAGGTGCTGGAGAGGTCGACCTGGCCGATGTGCGCGACGTCGTTGCGGTCGAGGTAGGTGACGGCCAGCTCACGGAAGACGTAGTCGATGATCGAGGTCGCCATGTGGATGCGGTCGTTGCCCGTCACCATCCCGTTCGGCTCGAACTTCGTGAACAGGAACGAGTCCACGTAGGCCTCGAGCGGCACGCCGTGCTGCAGCCCGATCGAGACCGCGATGGCGAAGCAGTTCATCAGCGAGCGGAACGCCGCGCCGTCCTTCGACATCGAGATGAACAGCTCGCCCAGCGAGCCGTCCTCGAACTCCCCGGTGTGCAGGTAGATGGTGTGCCCGCCGACCCGCGCCTTCTGCGCGAAGCCGTTGCGGCGCGAGGGCAGCGAGACGCGCTCGCCGCGCAGCAGCCCGACGGCCCGGCGCACCACCTCGCGCGCGTCGCGCGTGGGCAGCGCGCGGAGGATGCGCTCCGCCTCCTCGACGGCCATCTCTGGCGTGAGCGCGGCCGCATCGGCCGACGCCTCTCCGTCGAGGTCGTCGAAGTCCTCGTCGTCGTCGGCCCACTCGTCGAAGACGGTGGCGGCGAGGGGCTGCGAGAGCTTGGAGCCGTCGCGGTAGAGCGCGAGGGCCTTGAGCATCATGTCGGCGCCGGCGTCGTAGACCGCGGCGACCTCCTGGACCGTGGCGGTGTCCGGCATGTTGATGGTCTTGCTGATCGCGCCGGACAGGAACGGCTGCGCCGCCGCCATCGCGCGCACGTGCGCCATCGGCTCGATGAAGCGCGTGCCGTAGCGGCCGCAGCGGTTGGCGCAGTCGAAGACCGCGTAGTGCTGCTCGCGCAGGTGCGGGGCGCCCTCGATCGTCATGCGGCCGGTGACGTAGTCGTTGGCCTCCTCGATCTGCGCGCGCGTGAAGCCGAGCGCCTCGAGGATCGAGAGCGACGGGTCGGCGAGCTGCTCGTCGGTCAGCCCGAGCACGTCGCGGCAGAAGTCGTCGCCGAGCACCCAGCGGTTGAACGCGAACGTGATGTCGAACGCCGACACCAGCGAGCCGTCGATGGTGTCGAGCACGCGGCGCGTGAAGCCCAGCTCGGCGAGCGTGTGGCGGTTGATGTGCGGCGCACCCTCGAGGCCCCCGGTTCCCGCGCAGTAGCCGACGATGTCGTCGACCTCGCGGGGGCCGTAGCCGAGCGCACGCAGCGCGGCCGGGACGGACTCGTTGATGATGCGGAAGTAGCCGCCGCCGGCGAGCTTCTTGAACTTCACGAGCGCGAAGTCCGGCTCGACGCCGGTGGTGTCGCAGTCCATGAGCAGCCCGATGGTGCCCGTGGGGGCGATGAGCGTGGTCTGCGCGTTGCGGAACCCGTGCGCCTCGCCGAGCGCGAGCGCGTCGTCCCAGGCCTCCCGTGCCGCCTTCACGATCGGCTCGGGGCAGTGGGCGGCGTCGAGGCCGCGCGGGAGCACGGTCAGGCCCTCGTAGTCGCCTTCGGGTGCGTCGTGGGCAGCGCGGCGGTGGTTGCGGATCACGCGGAGCATCGCCTCGCGGTTCGCGTCGTACTCGGGGAACGCGCCGAGCTCGCGGGCCATCTCCGCCGAGGTGGCGTAGGAGACGCCGGTGAGCAGCGCCGTGTAGGCACCGGTCTGGGCGAGCGCCTCGGGCGAGTCGTAGGGGATGCCCTGCACCATGAGCAGCGCGCCCAGGTTCGCGTAGCCGAGGCCGAGCGTGCGGTAGTCGTGCGAGAGCTGCGCGATGGCGGGGCTGGGGTACTGCGCCATCAGCACCGAGATCTCGAGCACGATGGTCCACAGCCGCGAGGCGTGCGTGTACGCCTCGGTGTCAAACGTGCGGGTCTCCTCGTCGTAGAAGCGCAGCAAGTTGAGCGACGCGAGGTTGCACGCCGT
This sequence comes from Chloroflexota bacterium, assembly GCA_009837285.1. Taxonomy (GTDB): domain Bacteria; phylum Chloroflexota; class Dehalococcoidia; order UBA2979; family UBA2979; genus VXMT01. The sequence continues at coordinate 2,062 of VXTU01000093.1, forward strand.
GTCGTCGAGGAACATGTACTCGGAGCACGGGTTCGAGCCACGGATGGCGCCGCCCGCCGGGGCCGTGTGCCACTCGTTGATCGTCGTGTCGTACTGCACGCCGGGGTCGGCGGACTGCCAGGCGGCGAGGGCGACGCGGTCCCAGAGCTCGCGCGCGGGCAGCGTCTTCGCCACCTCGCCGTCGGTGCGGCGTATGAGGTTCCAGTCGCGGTCCTCGCGCACGGCGTCGAGGAAGTCGGCGGTGACGCGCACGGAGTTGTTGGCGTTCTGGCCGGAGACGGTCTGGTAGGCCTCGCCCTGCCAGTCGGTGTCGAACTCGGTGAAGTCGATGACCTCCTCGCCATGCTCGACGAGCTGGAGGACGCGCTGCACGTAGGCCTCGGGCACCGCGTCGCGGCGCGCGCGGCTCACGGCGCGGCGCAGCCGCCGGTTGTCGGCGGGGTCGAGGCCGTCCTCGGTGGACTCGATGATCGCGCGCAGGCGCTTACGGATCGTCCGGCTGCCCGTGACGAGCGCGGCGACCTTCTGCTCCTCGCTCGCCTTCCAGTCGATGAACTGCTCGACGTCGGGGTGGTCGGCGTCAACGATCACCATCTTGGCGGCGCGACGGGTGGTGCCGCCGGACTTGATGGCGCCCGCGGCGCGGTCGCCGATCTTGAGGAACGACATCAGCCCGGACGAC
>VXTU01000028.1 GCA_009837285.1 Chloroflexota bacterium
CCTCTCTATACGTCGGCAGCGTCCCATGTGTATAACCCCCCGGTCCCCCCCCCCGCGCCCGGGGCCCGGGCGACGGTGGTGGGGGAGGCGCGGCGGGGTGCCGAGGAACGCGAGGCAGCTCCAGCGAGGTAAGGCTGGTTGCCCTACACCTCCACGCCGAGGCTCCGCAGCAGTGCCGTCGCCCGCTCGGGCGCGCCCGCGACGAAGGGGGGGATGCGCTCGTGCTGGGGGGAGAGGTGGAGCGGCTGGCCGTTGGTCTGGAGCATGACCCCGCCCGCGGCCGCGAGGACGGCCGCGCCGCCGGCCGCGTCCCACACCGAGCGAGGGCCGGTCGAGAGGTAGACGCCGGCCTCGCCGGTGGCGGCGTGGACGAGCTTCACGACGGCCGAGCCCAGCGGGTACACGTCAAACGGGAGCCGGTACTGGAGCCGACGGTGCTCGAAGTCCCAGCGCGAGACGACGATGCGGCCCGGTTCCGCCTCGCCGTCGGCGTCGACGCCCGCCGCGCCCAGCTCCGGCAGCGGGTCGCCGTCGACGCGGGCTTCGCGGCGGCCGTTGGCGACGAGGCCGCTGTAGACAACGGGCTCCTCGCCGGCCGGGAGGCCGGCCGCGCCGAGCACGAGCCCGTCCTCCACGAAGAGCCCGACGGAGACGCCGAACTCGGGGAGGCCGCGCAGGAACTCGCGCGTGCCGTCGAGGGGGTCGATCACCCACGTCGGCTCGCCGGGGACGAGCGGGTGCTCCTGCTCGGACTCCTCGGAGAGCCAGTGCGCGCCCGCGATGAGGGGCGTGAGGCGGCGATGCAGGATCTCGTCGGCGGCGTGGTCGGCCTCGGTGACCGGCCCCTCGCCCCACTTGTGGCCGACGCGGACCGAGCCGCGGCGCATGACCGTGCGGATCGCCTCGCAGGCGTCGTGCACGGCGGCCTCGAGGGCGTCGCGCAGCGCGTCGAGGTCCAACTCGGAGGGCGCGGATGGCGACGTCATAGCGCCCCACCCGCCGCGACCGGCCGGTGTGGCGTGCTTGCGGAGCCGGTGTCGACGTGCCAGAGGTGGGAGAGCCCACGCTCGTTGAAGTCGTACGCGTCGTACGCGTATCCGCCGACGGACTCGGCGATGGCGATGCGCTCGACCGGTTCGGGGAGCGGGAGCATCGCGGGCACGTCGTCGAGCAGCAGCCGCTGGGCGGCGCGTGCTCCCTCGGCCCGCTGGCCGGGGTCGATGGCCGCCAGCACGTCGCGCACGGCGTCGTCGTACACGGGGTTCGAGTAGCCCCACGGGGAGACGCCGCTGAGCCCGCCCGACACGTGGAGCCGCAGCCCGAGGTCCGGCGACCGCACGGGTTCGAGCTCGAACAGGATCGCCTGGAAGTCTCCCTGTCCGAGGTCCGTCTGCAGGCGCGAGTGGTCGACGAGGTCGAGCACGGCCGTGACGCCCGCTTCGCTGAGCTGGCGGGTGATCAGCTGGGCGAGGCCGCGCAGTGGCTGCGTGAGGGGGGCCTCCAGCGTGAACGTGAGGTCCTCGTGGCCCGCGGCCTGCAGCAATCGCGCGGCTTCGCGAGGGTCGTGCTCGAACAGCTCGTGCAACCCGAGTGTGGCCGGTTCGAGTGCGTCGGCAGCGAACGCCGGTCCGATCGGCCCCGCGGCGACCGAGTCGTCGTAGGAGGCGAGCGCCTCGCGGTCGAGCGAGATCGCGATCGCGCGGCGGACGCGCTGATCCTGGAAGGCCGGGTGGAAGCGGACTTCGCGTCCACCCTTCGTGCCGACGAGCGAGAGTCCGAGGCCGCGTGAGCGCCGGGAGCTGCGCTGCAGCACCCGGGCGTCGGACCGCTCGGAGGCACGCAGCACGCTGTCCGGGGAGCCGAGATCGAGGATGTCGAGTGCGCCCCCGGCGAATGCCGCGCCGAGCGTGCGTTCGCGCTCGGCAGCCGCGATCTGGATCGCGCGCAGCAGCGGGAGCCCGAGGCGGTGGTAGCCGGGGTGCGGCCGCAATGTGAGGCTGCCGTCCTCGTGGCGCTCGGCGATGAACGGACCGCTCCCGAGCGGGATGCCGACCGTCGACGGTGCGTCGGCGCGGATGCCGGCGGTCGTCACGTCCCCGAGCTGGTCGAGGAGCAGCGCGAACGGCGCACGCAGCCGCAGCTCCAGCGTCAGCGGGTCGACTGCCGTGATCTCCTCGACGACCTGGCTGAACAGGAACTCACCGGCGTCCGCGCGGATCGCGAAGTCTCGCGCTGCCTCGTCCGCGTCTATCGCCCCCGAGGCGCCGTTCGTCGCCGAGGCACGCGGGTGGTACAGGGCGTGCGGGTTCATGGTGAAGGTGACGGTGAGCTGGTCGGGCTGCTCGACGAAGTCAGCGAGGTCGCTGTGGATGCGGGCGTCCCGAGGGTCCACGGTGACGAGGGTGGAGTAGGTCAGCGCCTCGGGCACTGCCGGCTCGCCGACCGCCGCGAAGCGGAGGAGGCCGTTCGACGCGACAGCCGGGATGGCGGGCATGGGCGCGAGGGGTAACGCCGGACCGGGGGGCGGCGTGCTCTCGGGTGTCTGGTCGGGCTCCGGCTCTTCGTCCTCGGGTGTTGTGCAGGCGGCGAGCAGCGCCGCGGCAAACAGGCCGACGCCCAGGTGCAGCACGTCACGACGGCTGCGAGGCCGCCGCCATGGAGGCTGCGAGTCGGCCGTCATGCGGGACGCATGATCAAACGGCGGGGCGGCGCG
>VXTU01000098.1 GCA_009837285.1 Chloroflexota bacterium
CCCTTACCCTCTCCCCCCACAGGGGGGGCGAGGGGATCAGAGTCCGCGCACCCAACCCTCGACCTGCTGCGACCACCCCGTTAGGGCAGCACCTCCGACAGGAACGCGTCGAGCTCGCGCGCGAAGTCCTTCGGGTTGTCCGAGTGGACGTTGTGGGTGGCGGCCGGGATCACCACCATGCGCCCGTCGCGCATCGCCTCCGCCGCCCGCTCCGCCGCGCCCTGCGACAGGATCTTGCTGTCGGCGCCGCGGAACAGCAGCGTGGGTGAGGCCAGGGCGCGGATGTCGGCCCAGAGGGCGTCCGCCCGCTCCGAACGGTCCGCATCGCGCTCCTCGTCGCCCATCTCCATGCCCGCGCGCGGGCGGTGGTCCTGTTTCCACGTGAAGCCGTCGGGCACCTGCTTCAGGCTGTGGGTGAGGCTGTAGCGCAGGTGCTCCGGGGCGCGATGCGGCATGAACTGGATCGCGCGATCGAGGAAGTCCTCGAAGGCTCGCAAGGTCTCGGTCGCCTCGCGGAACGCCTCCATCTCGAGCGCGCCCTCGCGCATCGTCTCCGGCGCCACGTCGACGATGCCGATCGCGTCGAGGCGCTCCGGGTGTCGGGCCGCGTAGCGGATCGTGTTCATCCCGCCCATGGACATGCCGACCAGCGCCAGCCGGTCGTAGCCGAGGTGCTCGATGAACTGCCGGGTGTCCTCCAGCATCAGGTCGCTGTTGTCCTCGTCGAGCTGGTCCTCGGGCGTCCAGCCGGTGTCGCCGTGGCCGCGCTGGTCGAGCGCGACGAGGTGGTACGAGTCGCGCAGCAAGAGCGCGGCCATGTCCCACGTGTGCGCCGTAAGCGACCCGCCGTGGAGGAGCACGACGTGCGGCAGGTGCTCGTTACCCCAGTCCAGGTAATGGAAGTTGATCCCGTTGAGCTCGACCCAGTGATCGGTCGGAGCCACGATCGCGGGCGGCTCGAGGCCCGCGGCGGCGGCCGCCGCCGCCATGATGTCGGTATAGCCCTCCGCCATTCTGGTCACCTCCAGTCCCTCTTGGAGCGTCCCGCCGTCAGGCGCGCGGCAAGCCGAGGCCGCGCGTCGCGATGATGTTGCGTTGCACTTCGCTGGTGCCCCCGGCGATCGTGCGCGAGACCGTCCACATGTAGAGCTGGCAGTAGACGCCGTGCAGCGGCGCGTACGGCGACTCGGGCTTCAGCGCGCCGTACAGCCCGAGCACGTTGATGCCGCTCTGGGCGTTGTGCTGCGCCGCCTCCGAACCCAGCACCTTCGACATGGACGCCTCGTAGTTCGGCACGAGGCCCTGCGACTGCATCCATGCCACCCGGTACGCCAGCCACGTCCCCACCTCGGTCTCGATCGCCGTTTCGGCGAGGACCCGGCGGAGGGTCGCGCGGTCCTGGCTCGTAACGACCTCGCCCGCATCCAGGGCGTCGAGCAGCCGGTCGAGCTGGCGCCGGGCGGACCGGACCACGTGCACGCCGGAGCGCTCGAAGTCGAGGGTCGTGGTGGCCACATACCAGCCACGGTTGACCTCGCCCACGACGTTCTCGGCGGGGATGCGGACGTCCTCGAAGAAGGTCTCGTTGAACTCGGCGTCGCCGTGCATCTGGACGATCTGCTGCGGGTTAATACCGGGCGTGCGCATGTCGGCGATGAGGAAGGTAATCCCGCGGTGCTTGGGCGCCTCCGGATCCGTGCGGGTGAGCAGGAAGATCCAGTCCGCGCGGTGCGCGCGCGACGTCCAGATCTTCTGGCCGTTGACGACGAAGTGGTCGCCGTCTCGCTCGGCGCGCGTCACCAGCGAGGCGAGGTCCGAGCCCGCGCCGGGCTCGCTGAAGCCCTGCGCCCAGATCCGCTCGCCGCTCGCGATGTGCGGCAGGTGTTCGCGTCGCTGCTCCTCGGTGCCGTGCACCATCAGCGTGGGGCCAATCAGGCTACCGATGGTGGCGAGCGGCACGCCGTGGATCGCGGTTTCCTCGTTGAAGATCAGCTGTTCCACGTGGCTGGCGTCGCGGCCGCCGTACTCGCTCGGCCAGGCCATGGTGATCCAGCCCTGCTCGCCGGCGGCGAGGTTGAGCTCGACGACCTTGCGGTGGGTGTCTGCGCCCTCGGCGTCGGCCGCGCTCGGGTCGGCGTCCCAGTGCGCGCTCATGAAAGCGCGCACCTCATCGCGGAACGCCAGCTCCTCGTCCGTCCAGCCGAAGTCCACGGGTCATCCCTTCCGGCGCGCACGCCCGATGGTAGCGGCTCCGGGGCGTCGCGGCTGCCATACACGCAGAGCGGGCGGCCAGATGGCCGCCCGCCCGTGTGTTCCCGTCGAGGGTGGCTACTTGTCGAGCCAGGCCCCCGCGATCTGGTGACCCCAGTCGTAGTAGTAGCTGTTGGTGGCGTCGGTGCCGCCCCAACGGATGCCACGCAGCCACGGCTGGTAGACGTTGATGCTGAAGCCGCTCGGCAACGGCGGCCAGTACATCACGTTCATGAAGTAGTCCCACATCGTCTTGTGGATGTCCCGACGCGCGTCCGGGTCGAGCTCCACCTGCTGGGCCTCTGCCCACGTGTCGACCTGCGGGTCGTTGAGCCGCCAGCGGTTGCCCGGCGACTGCGAGTGGACCGAGTTGTAGAAGGCGTTGTCGGCGTCGAAGCCGGCGGTGAGCCAGCCCGTCGTCGTCGCCT
>VXTU01000110.1 GCA_009837285.1 Chloroflexota bacterium
CAAGGCCAACTACGACCCGCGGCCCGGCCGCAAGCCCATCCGCCGCCTGCTCTAACCGACGCGCCTCCCCGCCACCCCCTCGCCCCGAGGGCTCCTCACGCGTGCGACGATGGACGCACGCCATGGGCGCATCACTTAACGAGCGGGGTGCGAGTTGAGCGCGAGCCTACCGGACGGCTACGTCGAGACCGACCAGTGGACTCTCGATCACGTGTCGTGGCAGCTGAAGCTCGTCGCAGCTGTCTTCGCGCTCGTTGCGATCGTCGTCACGATGGGTGCGGCGTCCGGCGTCCTGTACCTGACCGGGGCCGAACCGGAACTCCGCATCGAGCTGTCGCAACTCCTCGTCGCTGCGGCGCTGGGGCTCGTGCTCCACGAGCTGAGCCACGCCGCGGCGTTCCTGGCACTCGGCGGACGGCCGAGGTTCGGGGGCAAGGCATGGACGAGGCTCGGGCCCGTCCTCTACGTGTGCGCGCCCGACTCCTACTTCGGCCGGGGCGCGTACGTCTTCGCGGGCATCGGCGCGGTGCTCGTGCTGGGCGCGCTGCTGCTGGCTGTGGTCGCCGTCGCGCCCGCGGGTGGTGCGCTCTCCAACGTCGCGATCATCGCGGCGGTGCTGAACGTGGCCGGCGGCGCCGGCGACGCCATCATCGCGCTCGCCGTGCTCTCGCACCCCCGCGACGCGCGCTTCGAGGACACCGGCGAGGGGTTCGTGGTCTACGGCCCGGCCGCGGTCGGGAGCGCCGGCTAGCCGTCGAACTCCGATCGCAGGTCGCCCTCGCGGTGCAGGTACTCGATGGCGCTGCGGTAGTCCTCGTGCGAGATCCGTCCCTCGCCCTGCAGGTGGTTGAGCAGCACCTCCAGCGTGAGTGCGGAGTGCAGCCGCACGCCGAGCCGTTCGAGGCGGCTCGCCGCGCCCTGCTGACGGTCGACCAGCACCATTGCGTCGCGCACCATCAGCCCCGCGCTGCGCAGCCGCGTCGCCGTGTCGACGAGCGAGCCGCCGCCCGCCGCGAGGTCGTCGACGATAAGCGCGGTCTGGCCGGGTCGGTACGCGCCCTCGATCTGCACGCGCGGCGCTGATCCGGGCTCATCGGGCGACGGCGAGGGGCGGACGTAGACGAGCGGCACGCGCATCTGTAGCGACAGCGCCGTTGCGATGTGCAGCCCGCCGATGGGCACCCCGGCGATCAGGTCGAAGCGCCGGACGTGCGGGTTGCGCAACGCCATTGCGAGGCGCAGCTCCTCGTCCATCACCTGGACGACCCGCGCAAGCTCCTCGGGGCGCGAGATGACGAGCTTCGGGTTGATGTAGACGGGTGAGTTGCGCACCGTGCGGCCGAGCGAGAAGTCGCCGAACTGGACGCTGCCGAGCCGCCACAGCAGGTCGGCCATCCAGAGTCGCCCGTGCGAGCCCTGCTCGTCGGGTTCGCGCGTCATCGCCGCCGCTCCCATGCCTCGGGGTTCACGAGGTGCTCCGGTCGCTCGCCGGCCAGCGCTGCCAGCACCCCGTCAACGGCGAGGTCGGCCATGCGCTCGCGCGTCGGGCCGGTGGCGCTGCCGATGTGCGGGGTGACGAGCAGATTCGGCGCGTCGAGCAGCGGGTGGTCGGTAGGGAGCGGCTCCGGCGTCGTCACGTCGAGCGCCGCGCCGCCGATCTCGCCGCGCACGAGAGCGTCGCGCAACGCGGCCTGGTCGACCACGCCACCGCGCGACGTGTTGATGAAGATGGCGTGCGACTGCATCCGGGCGAACGCATCCGCGTCGAACATCCCCTCGGTCTCTTCGTTGAGCGGCACATGCACCGAGACGAAGTCCGACGCGGCGAGGAGCGTGCGGAAGTCCACGCTCTCGCCTGGGAATCCGCGTGCACGGCGTCGCCCGTGGTAGAGCACGCGCATGCCGAAGCCCTGCGCGCGGTGCGCGACGGCCGCGCCGATGCGTCCGGGCCCGACGATGCCGAGGGTCGCGCCGTGGACGGCGCGGCCGAGCATCCACGTCGGGTGCCACGGGCCCCAGGCGCCGTCACGGACGGCGCGCTCGCTCTCGTTGATGCGCCGGGCAGCGGCGAGCAGGAGAGCGAACGTGAGGTCGGCCGTGGTCTCGGTGAGGACGCCCGGCGTGTTGGTGACGAGCACCCCTCGCTCGGTGGCCGCGTCCACGTCGATGTTGTCGTAGCCCACGGCCATGTTCGCGACGACACGCACGTCCGGGCGGCAGTCCAGGAGCGCCCCGTCCACGCGCTCGGTCAGCATCGTCAGCAGCGCGGCGCAGCCGGCGGAGCGCTCGATGACCTCGTCGTACGTCGGGGGCCGCTCAAGCTCCCATACGTCGGGGTTCGTCGCCGTGCGCAGGCGTTCGAGGGGAGCGCTGCCGGGCAGCGTGCGGGTGACGAAGACCTTGGGGATGCGGTCAGAATCCGATGTCGGCACGGTGGCGATTGTAGCGCGCCCGATCAGGCTATCGGTGAGCGGCCACTCCCCCTGTCGACGGAGCTAGGTGCCTGGTCGCCACGAATCCGGCTCCCTCTCCCTCCGGGAGAGGGCTGGGGTGAGGGTCCGGCAAGCTCCTCGCACCCCGCAGACCCCCTCACCC
>VXTU01000129.1:0-1744 GCA_009837285.1 Chloroflexota bacterium
CGCGCAGCGCCAGCGTGTGACGCTGGGCGCGGCTTCGTACCGAGGCGGCGTCATAGCCGCCGCCCTCGCGGGCCCAGCTGCGGGCCGTCCGGTGGCTCTGGCGGTCGTTGATCTCGTTGCGGAGGATGGAGGCGTAGGCGATCGGCTTGAGCACGTGGATCTCGTCGACGCGCCAGGAGATCTGAGGTTTCCAGAAGATCGCCTCAAGCGCCCCCCGGGCCGCCGACGGAGTCATGATGGGGTAGGTGACCCGCTCGACCTTCATCTCGGGACGCGTGAAGCAGGCGAAGTCGCCCCAGAGCTTGACCTCGAGAGCAGAGGGCGCTGAAGCCATGCGTCCCCCCGAACGCGCGTTCGAAAATCCTAGGACGTCTCCCGCCGCTCTGTCAACGCGGATGGGCACCTGAGCAGATCACGCCGCTGACGCGGCTAGAAGATCAGGTCCGGGTTCGCCTCGACGATCCCCTCGACTGGGTCGTACGCGCCGAGCCAGCGCCCGATCCCCGGCATCACCTCCTCGATCCACTGCTCCCGTATAAGACGCTCGGCCTCGCGCCTGTAGATCGAGACGATGTGCGGCTGGAGTTCGCGGAAGAGTTCGCGCGGGCTGCCCTCACGCCCCTGCAGCCGGTCGACGAGCGCCGCGATGCGCGGCGCCTCGCTCTCCGGGTACGGCACGACCACGTCGTACGTATCGTCATCGATCATCCGGAAGCGCCTCGCGACCTCCGGGAAGTCGAGCTGTCGGCGCAGTGGCTGGATCCCCGCTCGGTCGGGGTCGACGGCCGTACCGAACAGCAACTCGAAGTACCGCCGGACAATCGCGGGATCGTCGAGATCGAAGCCCGGCAACTCGCGAACCACGCGTGCGATGTCGCGCCCGGCTCGGTAGACGCCGGAGGGCGAGGCGGGATCGGGTGGCGTGAACACGACGACGCGGCCGCGGCCGTCGAGCCGGCCCTCGCGATTGCAGCGCCCGGCCGCCTGGATGATGGCATCGAGCGGTCCGTCGGCGCGCAGGACCGTGGGGAAGTCGATGTCGACACCGGCCTCGACGACCTGCGTGCTGACCACGCGGCAGCGTTCCTCGTCCACCAGTCGCCGCCGGATCTCGGCCAGTACATCCCCGCGGTGTTGGCGGCACAGGAGCGTCGAGAGGTGCAGCACGTCGGGGTCGTCGAGCTCCTCCAGCAGCTCCCTTGCGTGTCGCTTCGTGTTGACGATCGTCAGAACACGCGCCTCTGCCCGCATGCGCGCCGCGATGTCGGACCACGCGTTCGGTTTCCCGGTCATGGCGAAGTCGTACTCAACGCGTCGCAGCGCCTCGAAGTGGCGCGCGGGACCGGGAACGATCTCGCACGCCCGGACGTCTCTGAACTCCCGTATCTCGTCGAAGGCGGGCTGTGTCGCCGTCGACAGAATGACGCTTGTGCGGTAGTGCTCGGTGAGCTCGCGCAGGCCATCGAGGATGGGTCCAAGCAGGCCAGCCGGCAGGGCCTGAGCCTCGTCGAGCACGATGACGCTTCCGGCGAGGTTGTGCAGCTTGCGCGTCTTGCCACGTCGGTTGGAGAACAGGCTCTCGAAGAGTTGCACGGTCGTCGTGACGATCACCGGTGCATCCCAGTTCTCGGCCGCGAGGCGCTACCAGACCGAGACCGGCGAGGGGCTCTCATCGCCGCCGGCGGGATCGCTCTCCGCCGCGGCCGAATGGTGTTCCAGCACGACGCGCCCCGCGTCCGGGTAG
>VXTU01000129.1:1754-2594 GCA_009837285.1 Chloroflexota bacterium
TTGCTGCATCGAGGCACGCGTCGTGCACCTCGCGCCGCACGCGGTTCACCGTCGTGGCGGGCGCACTCGGCTGGGCCGCGAGAAAGGCCTGGTAGCGGTCCCATAGCTCGGCGAGCGTAGCGGTGGTGCCACGACCCGAGGGCGCGCCGGCCAGGATGTGCGCCTCCGTGTCGAGGCTGTCGGCATCGACGAGCGCGGAGTACGTGAGACGCAGGAAGAGTTCGGCTGCGAGCGGGTCGGTCGCTGCATGTCGTGGCAGCTCGATGCTGATGTCGCTCACGATCTCGGGCATCTCGGCACGCAAGCGCTCAAGTGCCTGTGCCGGACCGCGGCGCGAGCGATGTTCATCGAGCCACGGCTTGTGGTCGCGCTGTGGATGGGGCAATCCGCCGTGGTGCGCCTGGATCAGCAACCCGACGAGTGGCTGCCCCAGTTCATCGGCAAGGAGTGCGCCGGCGCTCTTGTGATCGGGGCCCGAGCCACGACGCCGTCTCCCAGCCTCACTCTCAAGCAGATAGTGCTGCCACTCGCGGTCCGCCTCCCCCGCGTGGGGCCTGCGGCCGGCGTGTATGGCGACGTCCCCGCCGCCGAACAGCTGCGCTCGTTCGCGAGCCACTTCGGCGACGTTCCTGAGGTGTTCGACGAGGAGCTGCCGCTCGCCCCGGTTGTTCGCAGAGTGCGCGTAGAGAGGTGAGGGTCCCCCTGAACCTAGCTCTCCGCGCGTGTCTTCCACCGCGAGCCTCGAGCGCGACGATGCGGCGTCGATCACCGGGAGTCCGAGGCGGCCTAGCCTCGATCGCGGCGAAGTCTAGCAATCTGAGACGACGCGTAGGCACAGAC
>VXTU01000103.1 GCA_009837285.1 Chloroflexota bacterium
TCCGGGCGCTCGCCGACGAGCAGCACCATGAGGTCGACTTCCGGGTTGTTCTGCGTGATGCCGTGCGCGATGGACTTGAGCAGCATCGTCTTACCGGCCTTCGGCGGCGAGACGATGAGCCCTCGCTGGCCGCGGCCGACAGGCGCGAAGAGGTCCACGAGACGCTGGCTGAGCTCGATGCTGTCGGTCTCCAGCTCGAGCATCTCGTCCGGGAAGATCGGCGTCAGCTCCTCGAAGTTGGGCCGGCGCTTGGCGGTCTCGGGGTCGACGCCGTTGACGGCCTCGACGCGCAGCAGGCCGTAATACTTCTCCGAGTCCTTGGGCTGGCGCACCTGGCCTGTGACGTAGTCGCCGTTGCGAAGCGCGAAGCGACGGATCTGCGACTGCGAGACGTAGACGTCGTTCGGGCCGGGGACGAGGCGGTCGCCGCGCAGGAACCCGAAGCCATCGTCGACGACGGACAGGACGCCGCCGGAGAAGATGGTGCCCTGGCGCTCGGCCTGGTCCTGGAGGATGCGGTAGAGCAGATCCTGCCGCGCGTAGCCCTCCGGGTTCTCGATGCCGTGTTCGCCGGCGACGGCGAGCAGTGCCTCGCGCGGCTGTGCCTCGAGCTCGGCGATGTTGAGGCTGGGCGGCGCAGGGCCCTCGACGCGCGGAGCCCGCGCGCGGCCGTTGCCGCCGTCGCGACGTTCGTCGCGCCGTTGTTCGTCTGCTACTCGTGCGGAGCCGTCTCTGCGGCCCCGTGCGGGCGTACGTGCCATGAGCCTACTTGTGTCGCATCACATGCGCGTGCGAGGGGGATGGGTGTGGACAAGTGGTGTCCGGCGGCAAGTGTAACGCACCGCCCCCGACGTGAACACCCCCCGCTGTCACACGCATGCCATGCGCCGCTACACCGGCGTGTACTTCGCCGCGTCCGCCAGGAATCGCTCGATCCCGACGTCCGTGAGCGGGTGGTGGATGAGCTGGAACAGCACCTTCGGCGGCAGTGTCGCGATGTGTGAGCCGGCCAGCGCCGCCTCCGTGACGTGCCGCGTGTGACGCACCGACGCCGCCAGTACCTGGCTCGGCAGGTGGTACGTCTCTATGATCTGCACCGACTCGCGCACCACGTCCATGCCGTCCTGGCCTGCATCGTCGATGCGGCCGATGAACGGCGAAATGAGCGTGGCGCCGGCTCGGGCGGCGAGCAGCGCCTGGTTCGCCGAGAACACCAGCGTGCAGTTGGTGCTGATCCCCTCCGCCGACAACCGGCTGATGGCCGCCAGCCCCGCCTCGGACATCGCCACCTTCACCACGACGTTCTCGTGCCACGAGGCGATCCGCCGACCTTCCTCGACGAGTTCGTCGGCGGTCTCCGAGATGGTCTCGGCGGAGATGGGGCCGTCGACGACGTCGCAGATCTCGAGCACGCGGTCGCGGTACTCGACGCCCTCGGCGGCGACGAGCGAGGGGTTGGTGGTGACCCCGTCGACGACGCCCATGGCGGCGCCGCGGCGGATGTCATCGATGTTCGCGGTGTCCAGGAAGATGCGCATACTTGGCGGCTCCTTGGTGTGCTACGTGCAGTCTCGCATGCCCGGCGCGGACGGTCGCCGGGGCTTCTCCGGCACCGTTAGAACGGCTTCGCGATCGCGAGCCACGTCATCACGGGCACGCTGATCACCATCAGCGTCCCGAAGACCACGGGCACGCGGTCATTGAGCGCGTCCTGTAGTTCTTCGCTCATTTCGCCGCGCTTGCGGGCCTGCAGCGCGAGCAGGCGCACGCGGCGCAGGCCGACGCCCATGAGCGGCAGGAAGATAAAGACATTCACGATGAACACCACCTCCAGGGCCAGCAGCCACCCGGTGGTGATCAGGTTGGTGTTGTCCGAGGCGGCCCACGCGAACCCGGTGAGGCCCGTGGCCAGCAGGCCGGAGAGCAGCCAGCGGGTCTCGGCCTGCGCCGCTTCGGTCAGCATGACCGCGCGAGTCTCGAGGTCCTCGGCGCTCCACGCGCGCCAGATCGGCACCATGACGGCGCCGAGGCCGGCCATCATCCAGAACAGCGCGAGGACGTGGAGCAGGCGGAACAGGTCCATCGGCTACCGTTTCGACCCTTCACGCTCCCCAGAGAACGCTCAATGCACCCTCGCTACCTGCAGTCCGGCTCCGGGTGAGGGTCCGCGCACGCCCAGCGCCCAGGGGATCCCCCTCACCCTAACCCTCTCCCCCAGTGGGGGAGAGGGGACCGGAGCGGCGCGCCGGAAGCACGAGTCAGGCCGAGGCCGCCTCGATCGCGTCGGCGCGGCGTTCGTGCTCCGCCACCGCTGCGCCGACGAAGTCGCGGAACAGCGGCTGCGGCCGGTGCGGGCGCGAGGTGAACTCGGGGTGGAACTGCGTGCCCACCATCCACGGGTGGTCGATCAGCTCCATGATCTCGACGAGCTGGCCGTCCATCGTCCAGCCGGAGGGCACCAGGCCGTGCTCCTCGAAGGCCGGCAGGTAGACGTTGTTGACCTCGTAGCGGTGGCGGTGGCGCTCACGCGCGATCCCGTCGCCGTAGGCCGCAGCGGTCTTCGTGTCGGGCACCAGCCGGCAGTCGTAGCCGCCGAGGCGCATCGTGCCGCCGTAGTCGAGGATGCCGCGCTGCTCGGACAGCAGCGAGATCACCGGGAACGGCGTCGAGGTGTCGACCTCGGTCGTGTTCGCCTCCGGCATGCCGGCGACATTCCGGGCGAACTCGCAGACCATCATCTGCAGGCCCAGGCAGACGCCGAGGAACGGGATGCGGCGCTCGCGCGCGTAGCGGACCGCCTCGATCTTGCCTTCCAGCCCGCGGTCGCCGAAGCCCGGGCAGAGCACGATGCCGTCGACCTCGCCGATGACCTCCTCGGGCGGGCGGTCCTCGAGGTGCTCGGAGTGGACCCAGTCGAGGTCGAGCCGGGCGCCGTGGAAGACCGAGGAGTGGATCAGCGCCTCCTTGATCGACAGGTACGCGTCGTGCAGCTCAACGTACTTGCCGACAACCGCGATGCGCACCTCGCGGGCCGGGTTCTGCAGCCGCTCGACGAACTTGCGCCACTCGTGGAGCTCGGCCTTGCCGTTGAGCCCTGCCTTGCGTGCGACGATCTCCGGTAGTCCGCGCGCCTCCAGGACCAACGGCACCTCGTAGATCGAGTCGGCGGTCTCGAGCGGGATCACCGCCTCACGCTCGACGTTGCAGAAGAGGCCGATCTTCTCGCGCAGCGCCTCGGGGACGGGGTAGTCGGAGCGCGTCACGATCACATCGGGCTGGATGCCGAAGGAGCGCAGCTCGCGCACCGAGTGCTGCGTGGGCTTGGTCTTGAGTTCGCCCGTCGAGCCGATGTACGGCAGCAACGTGACGTGAATGGCCACGGTGTCCTGCTGCCCGTACGTGTGGCGCATCTGGCTGATGGCCTCGAGGAACGGCTGCCCCTCGATGTCACCGACGGTGCCGCCGACCTCCACGAGGACGACGTCGGCGTCGAGCGCCTGGCCTGCGTCGACGATGCGCTTGCGGATCTCGCCGGTGACGTGCGGGATGGGTTGGATGGTGCCGCCGAGGAAGTCGCCGCGGCGCTCCTTGCGGATCACCTCCTCGTAGATCTGGCCGGAGGAGGTCGAGTTGGCCTGGGTGAAGTTCTCGTCGAGGAAGCGCTCGTAGTGGCCGAGGTCGAGGTCGGTCTCGGCGCCGTCGTCGGTGACGAAGACCTCGCCGTGCTGGTACGGCGACATGGTGCCGGGGTCGACGTTGATGTAGGGGTCGAGCTTGAGGATGGAGACGCGGAGGCCGCGGGCCTTCAGGTCACGCCCGAGCGAGGCGGTGACGATGCCTTTCCCAACGGAACTGACCACGCCACCGGTCACGAAGATGTACTTCGTCATCACTCCTCGGCCCATTGGGGAGGACACGGTTCATATTCGGCGCGGGCCCGGAGTGTGTCAACGCGAAGCTGCGGACTCCGGCCCTTCGATCGGCAGAATCTATCGGAGTGGGGCAGGCAGGCGCTCGACGAAGCGGCGATAATCAACGCGACGGGCGGCGACGCCGCGTCGCATGAGGAGCGAGTGGACGATGGCCGGACAGGCACTCCGCAGTAGCCACGCCCTGGCGACACTCCGTGCGCACAAGCGTGAACTGGTCGAACGATTCGGCGTGGTCGACCTCGCCTTGTTCGGCTCGGTGGTCCGTGACGAAGCGACCGAGGAGAGCGATATCGACGTGCTCGTTAGCTTCGATGGCCCCGCTGACTCGGGGCGGTACTTCGGCCTCCAGTTCTACATCGAAGACTTGCTCGGGCGACCTGTGGACCTCGTCACGAACAAGGCGCTTCGCCCGGAGTTGCGTCCCTATGTCGAGGCCGACGCCGTTCGTGTCTGATCCCCAGGCAGGCGAACGAGCCTGGGCCGTATACATCCGAGACATGATCGATGCATGCGAGCGCGTCGTGTCGTACACCGACGGTATGGATCAGGCTAGCTTCCTCGCCGACCGGCGCACGTACGACGCAGCACTACGCAATGTCGGGATCGTCGGTGAGGCGGCTCGCCGTATCCCGGAGTCTGTGCATGTCTCCCAGAGTCAGATTCCCTGGCGAGCCATCATCGGGGCGCGGAACCGCGTCATCCACGCCTATATGGGCCTTGACGATGATGTGATCTGGTCGATCGTCTCGGACGACATCCCGAGGCTCCTACCCCTGCTGGAGGCGCTGCTCGATACACCCGAGCCGGATTCGGCAAGGGCGGAGTGAACTCCGCATCGCCGCCGGCCCACGCCACATCTCCTCTTGCCGATACCTGGTCTCTATCTTGCTGGCGACACCCCACCCCCGTACGCTGACTCGACCCGCTCTGACGCCGCATCGCAACTGAGGGGAGCCCGCGCGCATGCCATCCGCCGAGGCGATCCAGCCCGAGATCAGCACGCTCGACAACGGCCTGCGGGTCGTCACCACCTCGATCCCGACGGCGCAGTCGGCGAGCACCGCGTTCCTCGTGGGCGTCGGGTCGCGCGGCGAGGACCGCCGCACCAACGGCGTATCCCACTACCTGGAGCACATGCTCTTCAAGGGCACCACGCGGCGCCCCACCGCACCGGAGATCAGCCAGGCGATCGAGGGTGCCGGGGGCTCGCTCAACGCCTACACCAGCCGCGAGCTCACCTGCTACTGGAACAACCTGCCCTTCGAGCGCGCCGAGACCGGCATCGAGGTCGTCTCGGACATGCTCCAGCACTCGCTCCTCGCCGCCGAGGAGATCGACCGAGAGCGCACCGTCGTGCAGCAGGAGATCCGGCGCGGGCACGACACCCCGGCGGCGCGCACGGGCGAGCTGATGATCCAGGCCGTCTACGGCGACCAGCCCATCGGCTGGCCCGTGACCGGTTCCCTCGAGACCGTGGGCGCGCTGCAGCGCGAGGACTTCGTCACGCACGTCGAGCAGCACTACACGGCCAGCAACTCCGTGCTGTCCGTCGCCGGCAACGTCGAGCACGAGTGGGTCGTCGAGACCGCGGCACGGCACTTCGAGGACCTGCGCGACGGCGACCCGGCCGAGCAGGCGGGCGCCGAGCACGGCCTGCCCGAGGAGCGCGTGATCGTCGAGGAGCGCGACATCGAGCAGACGAACCTCGCGCTCTCCGTGCAGGCCCTCGCGCGCCGCGACCCGGATCGCTACGCACTGGAGCTGCTACACACCGTCCTCGGGCGCGGCATGTCGTCGCGGCTGTTCAAGGAGGTGCGCGAGCGCCGCGGGCTCGCCTACTCGGTCGGTTCGAGGGTCGGCCGCCACCTCGACATCGGCACGTTCTCCGTCAGCGCCGGGGTCACGGCCGACCACCAGGAGGAGGCGCTGGAGGTCATCGTGCGCGAGCTGCAGCAGGCCGCGAACGAGCCCGTCACCGACGACGAGCTGCGCCGAGCGCTCGACTTCACCACCGGCACCTTCCGGCTCAGCCTGGAGACGCCCATGTCGCTCGGGCAACGCTTCGGCGAGCAACTGCTCCATGACGACGAACTCGAGCTTCCCACCGAGACCGTCGCGCGCCTGGAGGCGGTGACCGCCGAGGATATCCAGGCGGTCGCCCGGCGCATCTTCGCCGAGCGCGCCTTTGCGCTTGCCGTCGTGGGTCCCTCGGCCTCGGCCGAGCGGCTCGCATCGCTGCTGGCGGCCTGAGCGAGCCCAGCGCGCGCCATGCCTGCACCCCGCACCAACCTGATCCTGCTCCCGCTGTTCGCGGTCGGCCGCACGCGCGCCGACGCCGTTACGGCGGGCGTCGAGAACGTGGACACGGCAGCCGCTACAGGCGTCGAAGTGCACGTCCGCGTGGCGAACCCCCGGGCCGAGCGTCTGCGTGATGACCTCGATGCGGCGGCCGGCGCGGGGTGCTCCGCGGTGCTGCTTGCCGAAACGCTGCTCCCGCAGGACCTGCGCGATGCCGACGTGGAGCTGCGTCGCCAGGAGCTGCAACACGACCTCGTGCCCGGACAGGTCGGGCTGATCCCCGAGATCGGCACCGCCGCCGCGCTCGCGCGGCTGCCGCAGTTGCTCGCCGCCGTGGACCGGCTCGTCAGCGTCGGCGTGGACATCGAGGCGGTCGCGAACGACCTCGGCGCGCCCAACCCGGCGGCCGCCGCGGTGCACTGGCCGCTGCTCGGGCAGATCGCCGTTGCCGCCACCGCGGCGGGCGTGCCGTGGACCGTCGGCGCGATGGGGTTCACGGCCGGCCAGCGCGCCGCTCTCGCCTCGCGCGCCCGCGCCTTCGGCGCCGACGGCGTCTACGTCACGAGCGAGGCCGAGGTCGTGGGCATGAACGCGCTCTTTGGCCGGCGCTCGTAGCGCCCGTCCCGAGTCACCATCGCCCTACCCGGGCAAGCGTCCCAGCCGCGTCAGCAGCCAGCGAATGTCGCGCACGATGCGGCGGTGGCCCTGCTCCAGCGTGCGACGGGCGCGGACGACGTAGGCGGCGTCGGCAGCAGAGAGCAGGCCACTGTCCCGCGCCTCGGCAACCTCGTCCTCGTCCTCCCAGTGCGGCACGCCGTCCTCCACGACGAGGTCGAGCAGCAGGTCTCGGAAGTGCACCTCGCCATCCGTGATCTCGATGTCGCGGGCCACGTCGAAGCGCGTCACCACCTCGCGGCCTGCGCCGGGTGCATCGTCGGCGCGCACCATGTGGTAGCAGACATAGGTGCGGTCGGCCCAGTAGCAGCCGTACGAGTCGACCGGCCCCCACGGCGACTGCGGCATCGCGTACAGCACGATGAGCGCGCCGCGCGCGCGATACACCAGCTCCGTCTCGAAGCGCTCCTCGCGGCCGTCGAGGTGACGCTTCACCTCGATGACCGTCGGCGGTGGGTCCGCTTCGGTCACTCCAGCACCACGAGCCAGGCGATCACGAGCGCGTCGCTCCCGTCCGCCGCCGGGTCGACGGCTACCGCCACCTCGGCGTCGCCGATGGCTTCGGCCACCGGTCGCAGGTCGGCGGTGGTCGGGCTCAGGCCCGGAACGGAGTACCGGGAGCCGGGCGCAGCGTTGACCCGCACCGTCCCCTCCGCGGTTGCGATGTCGATGTAGTGGCGCGTGCCGTCGACGATGGTGCCGGTGATCAGGTGCTCGCCCACCCACCGCACCACGCGCCCCTCGGCGTCGCCGTGCGCGCGGTGCCGCCCGCCGTGGCCGTCCTCGAAGACGGCGCGGAAGCCGGGCACGAGCGCCTGCGTGCAGAAGATGCCCGGCGCGTCCACTCCCAGGCACCCGTCCGACCAGACGAGCGACTCGCTCTCCACGACCTCGAAGTGCGTCGCGTCCCAGCCGAGCCATCCCGACACGAGCTGAATCGCGTTGCCGACGAGGGCTTCGAGCACGTCCGGCGAGGGTCCACCTTCGGTCGAAGCGGGCGGCCGGGTGGCCACGGGCGGCTGGATAGCGGTCGGGGGGTCCGGGGACGGTGGCGCAGCCGTCGCCGCCGTCGCGGCGGCGGTCGCGTCCGGCGTGGCGCCGAGCGGGTTGCGCGGCGGCGGATCGTCGTCCGTCGTGCAGGCTGCGGCCGCCGTGACGGCCACGGCAACGAGGACCACCCGGGCAATGGCGATTACGTGTGCGCGCATCTCAGTCCCGTCCGGCCGAGACTCATCCATCGGGCAGGCTGCACGGGGAACAAGCGCGCGACCTGCGGTATCATGTCTCGGGCTCCCACGCTCCCAGCGTATGACATGAGCGCCCACGGGCGCGCGACCCGAGGTGACCAACGACGTGCCTGCCACGGTGATCATCGGCGGACAGTGGGGCGACGAAGGCAAGGGCCGCGTCGTCGATTTCCTGTCGCGCAACTGCTCCGTCATCGCCCGCTACTCCGCCGGCAGCAACGCCGGTCACACTATCGTGAACGACCTCGGCCGCTTCGGCCTGCACCTCGTGCCGGCGGGCATCTTCAACCCCAACACGACGTGCATCGTCGGCAACGGCGTGGTCATCAATCCGAAGTCGCTGCTCGACGAGCTCGCCATGCTCAACGAGCGAGGCGTCGACACGTCGCGCGTGCGGGTGAGCGACCGCGCCCACATCGTCATGCCGTGGCACCTCGCCATCGACGAGCTCGACGAGCAGATGCGCGGCGAGCACGCCATCGGCACCACCGGCACCGGCACCGGACCGGCCTTCACCGACAAGACAGGCCGCCTCGGCGTGCGCATGACCGACCTCGTGCAGCCCGAGTCGCTCGACCAGCTGCTGAGCTTCGTTCTGCCCTACAAGAACCGCATCATCACCGAGCTGTACGGCGGCGAGCCGCTGGACGGCGACCAGATCCGCGACGAGTACGAGGAGTACGGCCGGCAGCTGCGACCCTACGTTGCCGACACCTCCCGCCTGGTGCAGGACGCCCACGACCGCGGCGAGCAGATCCTGCTGGAGGGGGCCCAGGGCACACTGCTGGACCTCGACAACGGGACCTACCCGTACGTCACCTCCTCGGTGCCGTCCTCGATGGCCGCCGGCGCGTGTCTCGGCGTCGGCCTCGGGCCGACGGCAGTGGACCGCGTGGTGGGGGTGTACAAGGCGTACCAGACGCGGGTCGGCGACGGCCCGTTCCCGACCGAGCTGTTCGGCGAGGAGGCCGCCGCGCTCCGCGACCACGGGATCGAGCAAGGCACCGGCGAGTACGGCACCACCACCGGGCGGCCTCGGCGCTGCGGCTGGTTCGACGGCGTGCTCGCGCGCCACACGGCCAAGCTCAACGGCGTCAACTCGATCGCCCTGACGCGCCTCGACGTGCTCGCACAGTTCGACGCGGTCCACGTCTGTGTGGCCTACGAGCTCAACGGCAAGCGCATCGACTCGCTGCCCGCCTCGCTGCACGAGGCGAACGCAGTGCGCCCGGTCTACGAGGAGCTGCCCGGCTGGAAGCAAGAGGTCTCGGACGTCCGCCACTTCCCGGACCTGCCGCCGGAGGCGCGCGCCTTCGTGCGGCGCATCGAGGACCTCGTCGACGCGCCGGTCGACATGATCTCGGTCGGGCCGGCGCGCGAGCAGGCGATCGTCACGCGCGACATCTTCGGCGGGACACTCTAGGCCGAACGCCCGGCCAACTCGAAGCGGAGGCGAACCATGGAGCACTTCCTGCCCGGACTGCACGTACTCTTCGCGGCGATGCTCGTCGGCGGAGAGATCCTGCTCTTCTTCGCCGTCGTGCCCTCCACCTGGCTGATCGACGACGAGGGGCTGCACCGCCAGGTCACACTCGTCGTGGCGCGACGCTTCAGCGCTATCGTCGGCGTGTCGATCGTCGGGCTGCTGCTGACCGGGCTTGCCCAGTTCTACACGGACATCTTCGTCCCGCCCGGCATTCGCGAAGACATCATGAACTTCCACTTCGGGCGCGTCTTCGTGGCGAAGATGACGCTGTTCCTGGTGCTCATCGCCATGATCGCGATCCACGGCGCGGTATTCGGGCGGCGCATCGCGCGCATCTCCGATGCGGTCGAGGCGGGAGAGATGGAGCCGGGCGAGCTGGAGCAGGCGCGGCGCAACTCGTTCCTGTTCTCGGCGTTCATGGTGCTGGTCTCGGTCCTGCTGATCTTCCTGGGCGCGAGCCTCGGCAACCACGCCTACTCCCACGACCCGATCTAACGTGCCCATCGCCGCTCCGGCCCTCGTGCCCGCACGGGCGGCCGGGGGCGTCCGCACGCTGCCCGACCTGCTCCGGCCCGGCCTTGACCTGGTCTTCGTCGGCATCAACCCCGGGGAGCGGTCGGCACAGCTCGGCCACTACTACGCGCACCGGGGCAACGCCTTCTGGCGAGTGCTCTCAGAGAGCCGCCTGGTGGCTTCTGATGTCGGGCCGGACGACGACCGCAGGCTGCTCGCCTGCGGCATCGGCTTCACCGACGTGGTGAAGCGCGTGCAGACCGACTCGACGCAGGTGACGGACGCCGAGCTGCGCGCGGCGCGGCCCGCGTTCGAGCGTCGCATCGCCTACTCGACCCCCCGGGCCGTGTGCTTCACCACCACCCGTGCGTTCGACGTGCTGTTCCCGCGCGTCCGCGCCTCGGGCGCGTGGGGCCGCCAGCCCGTCGCGATCGCCGGGGCCGAGGTGTGGGTCATGCCCTCCACGTCCGGGCGCGCTGCGGGCTACCGCGAGGAGGGCCGGCGCGTGCTGGCCAAGCTCGCGTGCGCCCTCGACGGGGGCCGGCCGCGATGACCACCGACAGCGGTGAGCGCCGCTACGTCCCCGACGACGAGTGCCCGCTGTTCAGCGAGCGGCTCGAGGAGCAGATCCTGTCCGTCACGCGCGGCGCGGCACCGAACGCGGGACGCTTCTGCGGCCATTGCTATACGCCCATCGGCGAGCGGACGCGGGTCTGCCCGCATTGCGACTTGGAGATCTCGGAACGCAGGCCGGTGGGTCGCATCCCCGAGGTGGTGATCGAGATGCTGCAGGCGCAGCGCAAGACAGAGAGCCGCATCGTCAACGGCTTCGCGTACCTCGGGCTGACGCTGGCGGTGGTAGGCGGCCTCGTGCTCGTCCTCGGCGTCCCGTACCTGCGCGAGCACCTGATCTGGGCGACGATCGTCTACGCCGCGGTGCTCATCGTCGGGGGCCGGGCGCTTGCCGGGATCCTCGGCGGCTACTACGGCGACCGCATCGCCTACGACCGCGCGCGTGGGCGGCTGCGCGAGGAATGGGCGGAGTGGGTCGAGGCGCGGGACAGCGCGCGATCTACTGACTCGCCGAAAACCCAAACTCCTTGAGCTTCGCGTCCCAGTCTGCAAGAGCCCGGACGCGTGCCTGCTCTTCACTGAGATCAGCATGAACTCCATCGGGAAGCCAGCCGTCCCCCGGCTCACCGGTATCGCCGTTCACGACAATGGAGTTCAGTAGAGGCAGGCCGTGTCGACGGCAGATATCGTCCCGGATGAAGTCGAGTGCGTACCGCAGAGGGCGGTGGTGCAGTTCGATCTTCTCTCCAAGTTCCTTGTAGGTAAGGGTCGTTCCAGCCCTCGCCGCCTCAACTAGGTGCGGAAGAGCTCGATAGGCCTTGACCTTGATTTGCCAGCTGATCCCTTCGGCCATCGGATTGGCGCCAGGCTACACAGCTACCGTCACGTCCATCTCGTGCTTCGCCAGCTCCTCGCGGACCGCGGCTTGTGTGGCCTCCGAGGGCGGGACGAGCGGCAGCCGCAGCGTGCCGGCCCGCACGCCGACCTCGTTCAGTGCGAACTTCACCGGGATCGGGTTGGACTCGATGAACAGCGCGTCGACCAGCGGGAGCAGGCGCTCGTGGATCACGCGCGCCTCGTCCAGGCGACCCTCGGCCGCCCCGTACACCATCTCGCGGATCTGGCGGGCGACGAGGTGGCCCGCGACGGAGATCACGCCGTAGCCGCCGAGCTCGACCATCGGCTCGGTGTCGTTGTCGTTGCCCGACCACATCAGGAAGCCCTCGGGCGCGCCGCCGAGGATCGCCTTGATCTGGTCGAAGTCGCCGCTTGCCTCCTTGATGCCGACGATGTTCGGCACCTCGGCCAGGCGCAGCGTGGTCTCGGCGGCCATGTTGAGCGAGGTGCGCGACGGCACGTTGTAGAGGATGCATGGCAGCGGGGTCGCCTCGGCCAGCGTCGTGAAGTGACGAACCAGGCCCTCCTGCGGCGGCTTGTTGTAGTACGGGACGGTCAGCATCACCGCGTCCATGCCCGCGTCCACGCAGGCACGCACCAGCGGCAGCGACTCGTCCGTTGCGTTCGTCGACGCGCCGCCCACGAGCGGCACGTCCGGCCCGACCGCCGCACGGACGGTACGCCAGACCTCGATCTGCTCCTCGTTCGTCAGCGAGGGCGCCTCACCCGTCGTGCCGGTGACGACGAGGCCGTCGTTGCCGGAGGCGATGAGCGCACGGGCCAGCTCGCCGACGGCCGGGTAATCGACTGCGCCGTCGTCGTCGAAGGGCGTGACCATGGCTGTGAGCACGCGGCCGATATCGTTGGTCATTGGAGCGCCTCCCCCGTCGCGGCGCGCCGGGAACGTCCAGGCGGCGCGCTGTGTGCCCTACAGTTTGCCTCGCCGGATCAACTCCTCGGCGATCTGGATGGCGTTGGTGGCCGCACCCTTGCGCAGATTGTCGGTCACGCACCAGAACACGGCGCCATGCTCGACCGACGGATCGGCGCGCAGCCGACCCACGAACGTGCGGTCGTCGCCGGCCGTGTTGAGCGGCGTCGGGTAGACGGCGGCGGCCGGATCGTCCATCAGCTCGATGCCCTCGTGGGCCTCGAGGGCGGCACGCAGCTCACCGATCGGCGCCTGGTCTGAGAAC
Source organism: Chloroflexota bacterium (assembly GCA_009837285.1). GTDB lineage: Bacteria > Chloroflexota > Dehalococcoidia > UBA2979 > UBA2979 > VXMT01. The sequence continues at coordinate 12,818 of VXTU01000103.1, forward strand.
TCGACGTGCACCGCCTCGGCGTGCCCGATCATGGTCGGGATCCGTGCGCAGGTGGACGAGAACGGCAGGTCCGCCAGGTGCAGGATCTTGCGCGTCTCGTTGCGCATCTTCAGCTCCTCACGCGTGTAGCCGTCCTCCTCGAAGGCGTCGACGTGCGGGAGCACGTTGAGCGCGATCTGGTGGGGGAACTGCTCCGGCGCCGGGAGGTCCTCGCCGCGCCCATGCGCGGCAAGCTGCGCGTCGAGCTCCGCGGCGGCGGCGGCCCCCGCGCCGGTCACGGCCTGGTACGTGGCGGCCGTGACGCGCTTCAGCGGGGCGACCGTGCGCATGGCGTGCAGCACGAGTGCGAGGGGCGTGGTGGTGCAGTTCGGGATCGAGATGATGCCCTCGTGCCACTCGACGTCCTCACCGTTCACCTCGGGCACGACGAGCGGGACGTTCGGCTCCATGCGGAACGCCGAGCCGTCGTCGATGAGGATGCCGCCCGCGTCGGCGATGCGGGGGCCCCACTGGCGCGAGGCGGCGGCAGTCGCCGAGCAGAAGACGAGGTCGGCGCCGTCGAGGGCTTCCTCGGTGGTCTCGCGGACGGCGATGGTCTGGTCGCGGTAACGCAGCTCGCGGCCGGCGGAGCGGGCGGTGGCGAGGAGGCGCAGGTTGCCGACGGGGAGGTCGCGCTCGGCGGCCACGTCGAGGAAGACGGCGCCGACGGCCCCCGTCGCGCCGATCACGGCGATGTCGAGTCCGTTGGTGTTGCTCATGGCTATCAATCGTAAGGCCGCCGCGCCGCTACGTCGCGCGGTCATCTTGACGTGCGCCTGCACGATGAACTCTCTATCGTGAGGTGGCGACCGGAGCGTCCGATGGCTGAAAGAGCAGAACTGACCGTAGGTGAAGTGATACGGCGCCTCGGGCCTCTCGACGAACTCCGCGAGGACCTTGCCTCCTTCAGGCGGAGTGCGCGTACCTTCTCTTCCGATCGTCCGCGCCTCATCGACGAATACCGCCAGCAGTGGGTCGCCGTGCTCGACGGCGAAGTCGTCGCACACGCCGACTCCTTCCCGGCAGTCATTGATGCCGTCGACCAACGACAGTTGCCGCGATCCCGCGTCCTGGTGCGCTTCGTCGACGAGAACGTCCGCACCATGATCCTGTGACGTGATCGAGGGCCGGTTCGGGGACACAAGCGGGCGGCCGTACGTCGAGGGCCGCGTTTACTTTGCGCGGTTCGACCTCGAAGGCGACATCTCATTCCTCGTTGATACCGGCGCGGATGCCTCCCTGCTGAACCCTGAGATGTGGCCCGTATCGGCGTGGACGTCGACCTCTTGGAGGGACGCGCAGAGTCGTTCGGTCTGGGCGGAGCCATCCAGTGTTTCTTCGGGATGGTAGGTCGGACTCAGGTCCCACGCTGCCCCAGCGTCACCATCCGCCTGTTCAACTCGAACAGCATCTGCTTTGCCGGATCGCCCGAGGGGTCGATGCGCACGCCTCCCCATCCCACGTCCAGCGAGGCGTCGACATGGCGCTCGCTGTCGTCGAAGTAGAGGATGCGGCGCTCCTTGAACCCGGTCGTCTCCATCACGGCCTCGAAGACCGCTCGCTCCGGCTTGATCGCGCCGAGCACGTAGCTCGGGAAGTGGTGGCGGATACGACGCACCGACGCGTAGCGGTCAGCCTCGGCCTCGTCGACGAGCTGGGCGTGCCAGTGCCAGGCGTCCGTGTTGGTGAGGATTGCCGTCTCGACATCCGCGGCATGCACGGCGTCGACCACGTCGCCGACGCCCGGGTACTCATCGATCAGCCACGCCCGGTGGATCATCGCGACCTCGTGGGGGCCGTACACGCCACCTGACACGTCGGCTACGAGGTGACAGTACTCCTCGGCGCCGATCTCGCCGCGCTGACGCCGCTCGCTCAACTCCCCGCGGCGCTCCTCGAACCGCGGGTCGTCGGGCGGGTCGCCTGCGACACCCGCTCGCGCGTGCCCGTCCGCCCACGAGTCCACGACGCGCACCAGCACGCCGCTCAGGTCGAAGACGACGAGGTCGTAGGGCTTCGGCAGCCGCACTAGGCGAGGCCGATGAGCGCGTCGAGGCCGTACACCAGGCCCTCGCGACCCATCACCTCGCGCACCGCGAGCAGCACGCCGGGCATGAACGAGTCGCGGCCCGTCGAGTCGTGTCGGAGTGTGAGTGTCTGGCCGAGGCCGCCGAACACGACCTCCTGGTGCGCGACGAGACCCGGCAGCCGCACCGAGTGCAGCCCCACGCCGCCGAACTGCGCGCCGCGCGCGCCCTCGACGTGCTCGATCTGCGACTCGGGGTGGGCGAGGTCCTCGCCGCGCGCCTCGCGAATGAGCTGGGCAGTGGCGACCGCGGTGCCGGACGGCGAGTCGACCTTCCCGTCGTGGTGCAGCTCGATCACCTCGGCGGCGTCGAAGTGCGGCGCGGCCACCTTCGCGAGGTGCATCAGCACCACCGCGCCGAGCGCGAAGTTGGGCGCGATCACGCCGCCGAGGCCCGCGGCGGCGAGTCCCGCCCGGGCGCGGTCGACAACCTCGTCGGGAATACTCGACGTGCCGATCACAGGCCGCACGCCGTTGGCGATCGCGGCGTCGAGGAGCGTCGAGGTGAAGGAGGCGTTCGAGAAGTCGACCACGACGTCCGGGCTGACCGCCGCGAAGAGGGCTGCCGGGTCGGCGTGGAGGGGATAGACCGCTCCGCTCGCTGCGGTGATCTCCCCGGCGCCCTCGGCCAGCGGTTCGATGACGCCGACAGGCTCGAGGTCGTCCTGTGCCTCGATCGTGCCGAGGACCTGGCTGCCCATGTTGCCGCTGCCGCTGACGACGACCCTGATCACGGTGCACCCCCTCGTTATGTGAGCGGAGACAGAACGACGCCCCGCGTCTGCGGGGCGTCAGTGTATCGGCCTACGCCCGGGGAGTGGGCGTCGCTCTACGAACAGTCGACGGCTACCAGCGGCGGCCCCCGCC
>VXTU01000075.1 GCA_009837285.1 Chloroflexota bacterium
ACCGACTTCCAGCGCGCCGCCGCCTCCGAGCAGCTGCGCGTGCTCGGCGACCAGATCGGCGTGCCCGTCTACGCCGAGGAGCGCGAGGCGCCCGCCCCGGAGATCGGCAAGCGCGCGCTCGCCGAGGCCGAGCGCAGCGGAGCCACCGCCGTCGTCGTCGACACCCGCGGCGCGGTCGCGCTCGACGACGACTTCGCCGACGAGCTCGCCGACCTGGCCGACGAGATCGACCCGACCGAGGTGCTGATCGTCGTCGACGCGATGACCGGCCAGGAGGCCGTCACGCTCGCGCAGGACTTCGACGACGCCGTCGAGGGCACGGGCATCGTCGTCACCAAGGTCGACTCGGACACGCGCGGCGGCGCCGTGCTGTCGGTGCGCGAGGTGACCGGGCTGCCGGTCAAGTTCATCACGACCGGCGAGCGCCTGGAGGCGCTGGAGGTGTTCCACCCGGACCGCTTCGCCTCGCGCATCCTCGGCATGGGCGACGTGGTGTCGCTAGTCGAGAAGGCGAAGGAGACGATCGGCGAGCGCGACGTCCAGGACGTCGCCCGGCGGATACAGCGCGGCGAGTTCGACCTCGAGGACTTCCTGGTGCAGATGCAGCAGGTGCAGGAGATGGGCCCGCTCTCCGGCCTGCTCGACATGCTGCCCGGCGCGGGCCAGATGAAGCAGCAGATGCAGATCCCGGAGATCGACGAGCGCTTCTGGAAGCACAGCGAGGCGATCATCCTCTCAATGACGCCCGCGGAGCGCCGGCGGCCGGAGATCATCGACGGATCGAGGCGCCGTCGCATTGCCTCGGGATGCGGGATGCAGCCGGCCGACGTGAACCGTCTCTTGAACCAGTACCGCGAGGCGAAGAAACTGATGCAGGTCATGACCAGCGGCAAGGGGCCGGGAGGCCTCGGCAAGCTGCTCGGGATCTAGACACACCGACAGACCCGCGACCTCGGGCGGGCGAGCCAACGCCGAGGAGTCACCTGGAGGTTCCGTGCTCCGCATCCGGCTTCGCCGCACCGGCCGTTCCAAGGCCCCCCACTACCGCGTCGTCGTCGCCGACCAGCGCGCTCCGCGCGACGGCGACTTCGTCGAGATCATCGGTCACTACAACCCTCGCTCCACCGAGAAGGAGCTGGTGCTCAAGGAGGAGCGCGTCCGTCACTGGCTGGAGCAGGGCGCGCGCCCCAGCGAGACCGTGCATCGCCTGCTGCACAAGCAGGGACTCATCGAGGAGCCCCCAACGCAGCGCTTCACGCACCCCAGCCGCGCCGAGCGCGAAGCCGCCGCGGCAGCGGCTGCCGAGGGCGAGGAGTAGCCCGTGGTCTCACTGATCGAGTACCTCGTGCGCGCTATCGCCTCGCAGCCCGACGAGGTGGTTGTCGAGGAAGAAGACCGCGGCGACCACATCGTGATCCACGTGCAATGCCACGAGGACGACAAGGGCCGCATCATCGGCCGCGACGGACGCGTCGCGAACGCGATGCGCTCGCTCCTCTACGTCGCCAGCACGCGCGCGGGCGTCCGCGCCTCCCTCAACATCGAGTAGCCCATGCGCCGGGTCGCCCCTCCGCGGCGCGCCCGACGTGGCAACGGCCCCCGGAGCGGTGGGGCGGATGCGCGCACGCGCCAGGCGCGTGAGTCGCGCGGCCGCGTCGCCGTCGGCCGCATCAACGCCACGTGGGGGCTGCGCGGGCACGTCAAGGTCACCCCCCTCACCTCGAACCCGAAGCGCATCCAGCCCGGCGAGGTCCTGCTCGTGCGCGGCGAGCCGCGCGAGGTGCTGGACGTGCGCTACCCGAAGGGCTTCCCGTGCGTGGTCTTCGAGGGCTACGAGGACGCCACCGCCGCCAGCGCGCTGCGCGGCACGCTCATCGAGATCGCGGAGGCCGACCTCCCCGACCTCGGGCAGGACGAGTACTACGTCCACGACCTCGTGGGCCTCGAGGTGGTGAGCGCGGCGGGCGAGCGGCTCGGCCGCCTCGCCGAGGTGCTCCGCACCGGCGCGAACGACGTCTACATCGTCCGTCGCAAGGGCGAGCGCGACCTCCTGCTCCCCGCGATCGGCGACGTCATCGCCGAGGTCGACCTCGACGGTGGGCGCATGGTGGTCGAGCTACTGCCGGGCCTCCTCGACGGCGACGAGGCAGAGTAGGCCGCGCCAGCGCCAGGCGCTCATTCCGCCCCCGCGAAGAGCAGATCCGGCCCCCTGTCCCCCGCAGGGGGGCGAGAGAATAAGAGTCCGACCCCCTCTCCCTTGAGGGAGAGGGCTGGGGTGAGGGGGTCCGGCGTTCTAGTCGATGCCGGGGTCACACTCGCAGATCTCGCCACGTTGACCCGCTCCCCCGGCAGTGCATAAGCGCCTCGACACCTCAAGCCCTGCCCGCCTTGCGTTGCCGCTCCGGGGCGCGCGTCTCATACTCGATTGGCCTGCACCACTACGCCGCCCGGCGTGTGGGGTGCAGTGCTGGTCGTGGGGGCGTAGCTCAGTTGGGAGAGCGCGGCGTTCGCAATGCCGAGGTCAGGGGTTCGAATCCCCTCGCCTCCACCACACA
>VXTU01000106.1 GCA_009837285.1 Chloroflexota bacterium
GGTGATTATCTAGTTGACACAAGGCGCGCGCTCCCCTAGGATGGCTTCATGGGAACGCGCACACCGGCCATCTTCTCTAGCTCGGCGGCAGCCTCTTTGCCGAACAGTAGCTCGATGATCTCGTGGTCTGTGCGCTCGGCAGCGTCCGCGGGTAGCCGCCGCGGTTTCTTGGGAGCCTGAGCCATGGTGAACCTCCTCGACGTGATTGACACCTACGACAGTGACGAGGCGTGCCGCGAGTTGCTCGTGGATCTGCGCTGGCCGGGCGGCATCGCCTGCCCCCGCTGTGGGAGCCTCGGAATCTCGACGCTGACCAAGCGCCCCGTCTACGACTGCAACGACTGCCGGTATCAGTTCAGCGTGACGGCGGGCACGATCATGCATGACTCCCATCTCCCGCTCCGCAAGTGGTTCATCGCGATCTACCTGATGTGCGAGAGCAAGAAGGGCGTCTCGGCGCTCCAACTCAAGCGCACGCTCGGCGTCGCGTATCAGACCGCCTGGCACCTGTGTCACCGCATCCGCGAGGCCATGGCCAACGATCCCCTCGAAGGGCCAACGCTGTTCGGCGTGGTCGAGGTTGACGAGACGCTGGTCGGCGGCAAGAAGCGCGGCAAGGGCCACGGCTACCGGGGGAACAAGTTCTGGGTCGCGGGCGCTATCCAGCGCGACGGGCAGGTGCGACTCGAGCGCGTGCCGAACGTCCGGCGCCGGACGCTCCACGGCTTCATCGAGCGCACGGTGCGCGACGAGGCCGAGGCCATCTACACGGATGAGCTCGCGTCCTACCTCGGCATCGGAGACGACGAGACGCGCCACGAGACGGTCAATCACTCGGCCGACGAGTGGGTAGTCGGCGACGTGCACACGAACTCGATAGAGGGCGTGTGGTCGCTGTTCAAGCGCTCCCTGATGGGGAGCTTCCACAAGGTCAGCATGAAGCACATCGACCGCTACCTGAGCGAACTCGAATGGCGCTTCAACAACCGCGACAACGAGCGCATCTTCGCCGACGCGCTGCGCCGCATCGTGACCACGGACAAGCTCACGTACGCCGATCTCGTCGCCGACGAGGCCGCCTAGTCGTCTACCCGCTCTCCGATGATGAGCACGCTCGCGGTCGGCCAGTAGAAGCCGAGCGTACACACGGCGACGATGCCGGCCCAGATCATCTTCGCGAAGCTGAACTTGTCCGGGATGATGAAGGCGACCTTGTAGCCATCGGCGTTCAAGTCCGGGAGCGCACGCTCCACGGCGGCCCCCTGGCTCTCGCCGCGGATGATGCCGATCCACCCGCCCCGAGCCTGCGCTCGGCGCTGGACGTTGATCTCGCGTGTGTGGCTGGCCGTCATAGTGCCTCCCTGCGATCGGACGGGGTATCGCTCGGCACAAGCAGACACAGCGGCGAACCGCAGGGAGGCCCATTGAGGCCCCCGTCTCTCTGCCACCATGAACGCTCGTGCCGAGCCGCAAGAAGGTATCATGTTGAGTCAAGACGCGACCGCCGATCGTGACGATCGCCAGGCTCGCTGCCGAGCGCGTCTGCACTCCTTGCAGAGTCGATGGTTGTGAGCGTTCTTCCTTACCGTCGCGCCGCAATCATCGCACTCGATCCGGGTGTTGCGCGTGGCGGCCCATCGCCGCTCGCGCGAGATTTGCCGGCTTTCCGCGTCCGCCAACGGCCCGCACTTACGACAGTAGCGGACGCGGAGATCGCGAAGCCTGTCGGGTTCGATCGTCGCTTCGCAGTCGTCCCACTCACACGGGCGGGCGACACGCAGGCGTCCATCGTCGGTGCCGTGCTTAGACCGCGCTCGGCACGCCCGCGAGCACCAGCGTTGCGGCCGTCCGCCGCCGCTCCGAGGCTGGAAGACTCGCGCGCAGTCGCGCGCCGCACATGCACGCTTGGGCGGCGGCGCGGCGCGGACGTAGCGCCCTCGGCAGGATTTGCAGAACCTCGGAGGCCCGGCGGGCCTGCGCTGCATCCAGGTACGCCCGCAACGCTCGCACTCGCACCGGCGAGGCTGCCACTCCAACGAGCGCGCCCTAGTCCGAGCGCGGGTCCCGCAGAGCTTGGAGCAGTACACAGTATCAGCCCGGCGCCGCGCTCCTATGAATCGCGAGCACGATTCGAAGCCGCAGCGTCTAGGCGTCGTCACGGCGCGCCGTCCGTATCCCGGAGCCTCCGGGTGAGTTCACGCGCGAGGGCGTCCGCGAGGTCGTCTATGTACTGGCGTCTCTCGATGGTAAGCAGCCGTGCCTCGTGGTCGCTCACATCGACGTTCCGGGCGGCGCGTATCCTCGTCTCGCCCCACCACATCACTGCGCCGAAGCTGCCGAGCACGCCGACCGCGAACACGATCCACCCGATCCACGCCGGCACCGTGACCACGATCGCCGTGGCGCTTGCCGCCACAGTCGGCGCGAGGAGCGCGAGAGCGACTAGGGACTCGGCCTGAACAAGCACGTCTCGGATGCCTCGGAGCCTGCGCATGGGCGCACGGTAGCCGCGTTCCTATCTTGCGTCAACTGGATAATCCCG
>VXTU01000053.1:0-10311 GCA_009837285.1 Chloroflexota bacterium
AGATCTGCGTCGTCGAGACGTTGGCGTGGCCGAGCAGCTCCTGCACGTCGCGGACGGAGGCCCCGCCGCGCAGCATGTGGGTGGCGAACGAGTGGCGGAGCGTGTGTGGCGTGACGCGTGATGCGATGCTGGCGGCCTTCGCGTAGTTCTTGAGGATCATCCAAAAGCCCTGGCGCGTGAGACGCTCGCCGCGGCGGTTCACGAACAGCGCCTCCTGCGGGCGGCCCTTGAGCAGTCTCGGACGCGCCTCGTCGAGGTAGCGCTCCAGCGCGTCCATCGCCTTGTCGTAGACGGGGATGGTGCGCTCGCGGTCGCCCTTGCCGATGCAGCGCACCGAGCCCGGCCGCGGGGTGAGGTGGAGGCTGTCGAGGTTGAGCGAGACGAGCTCTGTCACGCGCATCCCGGTGGCGTACATGAGCTCGAGCATGCTCGAGTCGCGGATGGCCTCGGGGGTCTCGGAGGTGAGCGGCTGTTTCAGCAGCGCGTCGACCTCCTGCGTCGACAGCGGCTTGGGCGTGGCCTTGGGCGCGCGCGGCGAGTCGATCGAGGCGGTCGGGTTCTCGGTGAGGTCACCATGGTCGAGCAGGTAGCCGCAGAACGACTTCACGGCGGCGACCTTACGGGCGACGGTGGCAGGCGCGTAACCGCGGTCACCGAGCCACGCGACGTAGCCGGTGATCAGGTCGCGGTCGATCGAGCTGGCCGCCGGAATGTCACCGTCGCCGACCTGCTCGCCGGAGAATGAAGCGAAGCGGGTGAGGTCGTTCCGGTAGGCGTCGATGGTGTTCCGGGACGAGCCGCGCTCTGCCGACATGTAGTGCAGGAACGCGTCAATCCGATCCTGCACCGAGGCCCCCCGCCCGCGCCAAGCGATGTTGATCCCGCGAGAGCGGAGTATACAGGGACGTGATCGCGGCTGTGGGAAAATTACGATCTTGAAGAATCGATCTTTCCCAGATTGTCAAGACGTTCACCCGCCCTTGTCGGCGAATCCCCCCTCACCGAGCAGCGGGACGAAGCGGCAACCGCCCAGCGAGCGTCGTCGCAGCCGCTCGCCGCGCCTCGCGATCACCAACAGCTCCTGCTCGGTCCGCCGTCCGACGGGGATCACGAGTCGCCCGCCGTCGGCAAGCTGCCCGACGAGCGTCTCGGGCACGTCGGGCGCTGCGGCCGTCACCACGATCGCGTCGAACGGGCCATCGGCGGGGGCGCCGAGCACCGCGCCTGCCGAGAGGCAGCGCGCGTTGTGGATCCCGAGGCGCCGCAGGGTCGCACGCGCCCGGCGTCGGAGGGCGCCGACGCGCTCGACCGTGACCACCTCGCGTGCGACGTGCGCCAGCACCGCTGCCTGGTAGCCAGAGCCGGTCCCGACCTCCAGCACGCGCTCGCCGCCGTCGAGCGCCGCGGCCTCGGTCATCATCGCGACGATCAGTGGCTGCGAGATGGTCTGGCCGCCGCCGATCGGTAGCGCGCCATCCTCGAAGGCGCGGTGGCGCAGGCCGGCCGGCACGAACTCGTCCCGGGGCACCGCGCGCATGGCGTCGAGGACGTGGCGGTCGCGCACGTGGCGGCGGATGAGGCGCAGCATGCGCTGCTCCGCGCGGTCGCGACTGTCTTGCGGGGGTGTGGGGCCGGCTCCGTTACCGCCACGCAGCCCGAGGCGCATCGAGCGTGTCCCAGCTGCGGCTACAGCGAGCGCTTGACGGTCTCCGCCAAGCGCGTGCTGAAGCCGTCGACGTCCGCGATCTCCTCGACGCTCGCCCCCCGGATCGCCTTCACCGAGCCGAACTTGCGCAGGAGTGCGCGCTTGCGCTTCGGGCCGACGCCCGGGACAGCGTCGAGGGCGGAACGGCGGGTCTGCTTGCCGCGCAGCGTGCGGTGGTAGGTGATGGCGAAGCGGTGCGCCTCGTCGCGCACCCGCTGGAGCAGGTAGAGCGCCTCGGACGTGCGAGGCAGCACGATCGGGTCGTCGACGTCGGCGACGAAGACTTCCTCCTCGCGCTTGGCCAGCCCGCACACCGGCACCTCGCCGAGCGCGAGGTCTCGCATCACGTCCAGCGCCGCGCCGAGCTGCCCCTTGCCGCCGTCGATGACGACAAGGTCGGGCGCGACGTCCCACGGACTCTGCTCGTCCGGTTCCTCGGCCTGCGGCTCGTCACCCGCGGGCTGCGCGTCGGCGGGCAGCGCCTTCGTCTCCTCGCGTGAGCGGGCGAGGCGGCCGAAGCGACGGGTCAGCACTTCGCGCATCGAGGCGAAGTCGTCCTGGCCCTCGACGGTCTTGATGCGGAAGCGGCGGTACTCGCGGTTGCGCGGGCTGCCGTCCTCGAACACCACCATCGAGGCGACGGTGTTGCTGCCCTGGATGGTAGAGATGTCATAACACTCGATGCGTCGAGGCCGCTCCGGCAGGTCGAGCTCCTCCTGGAGCAGGTCGAGCGCGGCCTCGGTCTTGTCGCGATTGGCGAGCCAGCGCACGCGCTGCATCGCCAGAGCCTCGCGTGCGTTCTCCTCGGCCGTCGCCACCAGGGCGCGCAGCTCGCCGCGCTCCGGCACCGCGATGTCGACCGCACGTCCGCGGCGCTCGCGCAGCGCGGCCCGCAGCTCCTCGCGGTCGGCGGGAGCGTGCGAGAGCAGCACGGTGCGCGGGATGTAGGTGGCCGACTCGAAGAACTGCGCGAGGAACGCGCCGAGCACTTCGGCGTCGGTCTCGTCGGTGGCGCCGTCGAGCGTGAACGAGTCGGTGTCGGCGACGACGGTGCCGCGCACGAAGAAGACGTGCACGCACGCCTCGTCGCCATCGCGGGCCAGCGCGAACACGTCGGCGTCGAGGGACGAGGTCGTGGCCATGCGCTGGCGCTCGGTGACGCTGCGGATCGCCTGCGCCTGGTCGCGCAGGCGGGCGGCGCGCTCGAACTCGAGCGAGTCGGATGCGTCGCGCATCTCCGACTCGACGCCCTGCAGCACCTCGCGGCTGCGGCCCTCAAGGAAGAGCAGCGTCTGGTCGATCACGCCGCGGTACTCGTCCTCGGTGCAGTAGCTCGTGCAGGGGGCGATGCAGCGCTTGATGTAGTAGTCGAGGCACGGTCGGGGGTCGTCGCCGGTGATCTCTTTCGAGCACGACCGCCACGGGAAGAGCTTCTTCACCACGTCGAGCGTGCGCCGCACCGACCCCGCCGAGGCGTAGGGCCCGAAGTAGCGCGCGCCGTCCTCCTCGACACGGCGGGTGATGGTGACGCGCGGCCAGTCGTGCTGGACGTCGACCTTGAGGTACGGGTAGTGCTTGTCGTCCTTGAGGCGGACGTTGTAGACGGGCTGGTGACGCTTCACGAGCGTCGCCTCCAGCATCATCGCCTCCGCTTCGTTGGCCGTGACGACGTGGTCGAGCGTCTCGATCTGGTCGACGAGCGCGCGCACCTTCGGCTCGAGGCTGCGGCCGGAGCCGAAGTAGGAGCGGACGCGGGAGCGCAGGCGCTTGGCCTTGCCGACGTAGATCACCTCGGCACGGGCGTTCTTCATGATGTAGACGCCGGGGCGCTCGGGAAGGGCGCGCGCCTGCTGGAACACGGTCGACGAGGTCATGCGTCCAGTGTAGCGCCGGGCCGTGCACCGCCGCTGCGAGTCGCGGTACCCTGCATGTGCGCGATCGCGCGATGTCGTCGGAGGGATGGGATGCCGGAGCAATACAAGCTTCCGTATACCCTGCGCGCCCCGTCCGAGGAGACCGAGGACATGTACCTCGCGGAGGTGCCGGTGCTGCCGGGCTGCCGGGCGTGGGGCGCGACCGCGGAAGAAGCGCTGTTCAATCTCGAAGGTGTCGCCGCGGACTACATCGCGTCCTGCGAGGAGCACGGCGATCCCCTTCCCGCCGAGATTGCCGCCGCTGGAGAGCTCATCGTCGCGGTGTGAGGTACCGCGAACTGACCCGCAAGCTGAGGGCGCTCGGCTGCGAGTTCGACCGCCAGTCGCGCGGCTCCCACGAGATCTGGCGGAACCCCTCCAATGGCGCCCGGACCACTATCCCGAACTGGGGAGGCCGGGACCTGCGAACCGGAACAGTTCGAGGGATCCTTCGGGATCTCCGCCTGGACAGGCGAGTGTTCGACCGGGCCTGATCCCACTCGCCGCGCTGCGTTGACCGTCACCACGCCCCTCCCTACGCTCGCCGGGCAGCGAGGGGAGCCCCAGCGTGGACTTCGAGCCGGCATACACGCCCGAACAGCGAGCCTTCCGCGCCGAGGTGCGCGCGTGGCTCGCCGACCACGTGCCGCAGGTCGAGGGCGACCAGGACTCCGACGAGAATTACGCGAAGTATCGCCAGCTCGGCCGTGAACTCGGCGAGCAGGGCTGGCTGCGTCCCACCGCGCCGACGGAGTACGGCGGCGGCGGACTCACCATCGACCACGCGATCGTGCTCGCCGAGGAGATGGACCGGCACAACCTCACCATGCCGCCGTACTACGACAGCGGCGGGAGCCTCGGTGGCGCCAGCATCCTCGTCTGGGGCAGCGAGGAGCAGAAGCGCCGGCTGCTGCCCCCGATCTTCCGCGGCGAGACCGTCACGTGGCAGCTCCTGACCGGCCCCGAGGCCGGCTCGGACCTCGCCTCGACGGAGACGGACGCCGTCCGCGACGGTGACGAGTACGTCATCAACGGCACCAAGATCTTCATCGGCGGCTCGCACGGCGCCGACTCGTTCTGGACTATCGTCCGCACCGACCGCGAGGCGCCGCGTCACCAGAACGTGAGCTGGTTCATGATCCCGGCCGACTTGCCCGGCATCACCGTCGAGCGGATGTACCTGCTCGGCGACGGTGGTGAGGGCATCGGCAGCGGCTACAAGAACACGATCTACTTCGACAACGTGCGCGTCCCCGCCGAGAACCTCGTCGGCGGCGAGAACAACGGCTGGGCCGTCGCCAGCACGCACCTTGAGCTGGAGCACGGCTCCGGCGGGCGCATCGGCCGCAACGTGACCTTCGAGCGCACGCGCGACCGCCTGCGCTCGCTGCCGTCGAACGGCGCGCACCCCCTCGACGACACCGAGTCACGCGGGCTGCTGGCCGACGTGTTCATGGAGACCGAGGTGCAGCGCCTGCTGGATCTGCGCAACTTCTGGATGAACCGCTCGCACAACGAGATGAGCTATGAGGGCCCGCAGGCCTCGTACTTCCGGAAGATGAGCAACCTGCGCGTCGCGCAGACGCTGCTTGAGTTGCTCGGCCCCTACGCCCTCCTCGACGACACCGAGGAGTTCGACGACCAACAGGGCTGGTTCGCCTCGTTCCAGCGCAACGCGATTGTCCAGCTCCACCCGGGCGGGACGGCGGACATCCAGAAGGTCATCATGGCGCGCCGCATCGGCATCGGCCGCGAGGTGCGCGAGCGCGCCGGCAAGACCGTCGAGTAGCCGGCCGTGGACCTCTCACTCACCGAGGAGCAGCAGCTCCTCAAGCAGAGCGTCGAGGACTTCGTCGCGCGCGAGGCGACCCGCGAGGAGATCGTCGAGCTCGCCGAGAGCGACCTCGGCTTCTCGCCTGAGCACTACACGCGCGTCGCCGAGCTCGGCTGGCTCGGCGCGGCCATCCCCGAGCGTTACGGCGGCGCGGGCATGGGACTCACCGACGCCGCCGTGCTGTTCGAGGCGTTCGGCTACGCCGCGCTGCCCGGGCCGTTCGTCTCCTCGGCCGTGGTCTCGGCGCTGATCGTCGAGGAGGCGGCGACTGAGGAGCAGCGCGCCGAGTTGCTCCCGAGGCTCGCCAGCGGCCTGGCGATCGCCGTACTCGCGCTCACCGAGGCGGCCTACGGCTGGGGACCGGAGGGCGTGCACATGCGCGCCCACGCCAGTGGAGGCGACTACCTGCTCGACGGCACCAAGCTCTTCGTCCACGACGCGATCGGGGCCACGCACTTCATCGTCGCCGTCCGCACGGGCGACGAGGCCGGGCTCTCGCTGCTGCTCGTCGACGCCTCGTCGCCCGGCGTGTCCGTGCGCCGGCTCGACGGGTTCACCGGCTCGGAATGCGTCGTGCGCTTCGAGGACGTGCGGGTGCCTGCCTCGGCGGTGCTCGGCGAGGCGGGCGGGGCGGAGACGCCGCTGGAGCGCGCGCTCGCGCGCGCGACGCCCGTGCTCTGCGCCTACCAGGTCGGTGGCGGTCAGGCCGCGTTCGACATGGCGGTGGCCTACAGCCGCGAACGACGCCAGTTCGGCCAGCCGATCGGGCGCTTCCAGCACGTACAGAACCACATCATCCAGCTCGTCAACCACGTCGACGCCTCGCGCTGGACGACGTACGAGGCGCTGTGGCGGCTCGACGAAGGCAAGTCAGGCGGCGAGGTAGCCTCGCACCTCGCAAAGGCAGTGACGAGCGAGGGATTCGTGCAGGCGGTGAACTTCTCACACGAGGTGCACGCGGGCGTGGGCGTGATGCACGAGTACGGACTGACGCTCTACACGCAGCTCTCGAGGTCGCTGTACCACCAGCTCGGCAGCCCGCGCTGGCACCGTCGCCGCCTCGGCGACCTCCTCGTCGACCACGATCTGGGGCCCGACCCGCTGGAGTGACGGGTCGGCCATTGGGTGGAGCGCGTAGAATGAAGATGCGCCGGAGCGATCCGAGATGACGACCACCGAGACAAGGCTGCTGACCGCCGATGACCTGCTGAGGCTCTACAGCGAGGGCGTGCGCGGCGAACTCATACGAGGGGTGCTCTGCGAGACCATGCCCGCTGGACAACGTCACGGCAGGATCGTTACGGACCTCGTCATCGCCCTCGGCAACTTTGTCCAAGCCCGGGATCTGGGAACACTCGTGGCCTCGGACAGCGGCGTCTGGCTCGAGCGCGACCCGGACACCGTCCGGGAGCCCGATATCGCGTTCACATCAGTCGAACGCCTGCCGCTCGGCGAAGAGCTTGATGGTTACGCGGAGGCCGTCCCAGACCTCGTCGTCGAAGTGGCGTCACCCAGTGACAGTCGACGCGAAGTCAATGACAAGGCGGAGATGTGGTTGCGCCACGGCGTGCGGCTCGTCTGGGTGGTGCATCCCGACACACGGACGGTCGATGTCCACCAGCCGGACGACCCGGTCGCGATCCTCGCCGAGGACGACGACCTCGACGGCCTCGACGTTCTGACCGGCTTCACGTGCCCGCTCGGCCCCGTCTTCGGGCCGTAGGGCCTGGCCGCTACTCCTCTTCGCCCTCCGCCATCTGACGCGCCAGCTCGTCCATGTCCACGTCCTCGATGTGGGTCGCGATCGACCAGCGGTTGCCCGACGGGTCGACGATGCGCGCGATGCGGTCGCCGTAGGGCTGGTCCTCGGGGTCGGCGACAGCTGCCGCGCCGGCCTTCACGGCCACGACGTACGTGCTGTCGACGTCGTCGACGTAGACGTGCATCTGCGCGATGGTCGGCGGGAATTCCGGCGGGGTCGCGTCGGACACCATGACCACGGAGTCGCCGATCTCGACCTCGGCGTGGCCGATCTCGCCGTCGGGCATCTCCATCCGCATCCGTTCGACTGCGTCGAACGCGTTCGCGAGGAAGTCGAGATACGCCTGCGCGTCGGTGACGACGAGGTACGGGGTGATCGTGGCGTAGCCGTCGGGGGCGGGCTGCGTCTCCGGCATTGATGGCTCCTCGTGTGATCGCGGGTTCGGCGCAGCTTCGCCCGCGCGCGTTCAACGCGCGAGGCCCCGCAGGGCGCCTCGAAACGCGCGGCACCCGCCCGCCGTGAGGCGAGCGGGCGCGATTCGCGCTACGTGCGAGGAAAGCCGGGTGACTACGCGCCGACGGGCTGGCCGCTCAGGCGCTCCATCACCTCCTGTGCCTCCTCCATGAGGTCGAAGATGACCTGCCGCGCGGGCTTGACCGACGTGATGTGACCCACGCCCTGCCCGGCCGGCGGGCCGCTCCAGTCCTCGAGGTGGTGGTCGTCGATGGCCTGCTTGATCTCGGCGACGAGCATCGGCTGCAGGGGCATTGGCAGCGGGTCCGGAGCCTCCGGTGCGTCCCACGCCTCGGTCCACTTGGAGCGGACCTGGCGCACGGGCTTGCCGGTGGTCGCGCGCGACTGCACAGCGTCCTCGATGACCGCGTTCACCAGCTTCTGCTTGGCGTACATCTCGGTCTCGGACTCGTTCGTGGCCTGCCAGATGGTGCCGCACCACACGGCGTCGGCGCCCATCGCGATCGCGGCCGCGACGTGCGTGCCGGTGGTGACCCCACCCGCGGCCAGCACGAGGCTCTCCGGGTTCAGCTCGTTGCGTGCCTTCACGACTTCGGGCACCAGCGAGAAGGTGCCGATGCGGCCGCTGTGGCCGCCGGAGTCGCCGCCCTGCGCGATGATGCCGTCGACCTTCGCGTCGAGCTCACGCACAGCCTGGCGCTTCATGCCAATCAGACCCCAGCACTTCACACCCATGTCGTGTGCCTTGTCGAGGATGAACGCGGGGCTGCCGAGGCCGGAGGCGAAGATCGGCACGCGGTTCTCGAGGACGACCTCGAGCTGCTTCTGCGCCTTCTCCATCAGGCCGGCGTCGATGCCGCCCTCGGGCTCCTGCTTCGGAGGCGGGATGTCGTTGTCGCGCATGAGCCCGGCGACGAAGTCGCGATGCTCCTGCGGGATCATCTCCTCCAGGTCCTCCATGTTGCCCTGCACGAACGACGCGGGGACCAGCAGGTCCACGCCGAACGGCTTGTCGCCCACGCGCTCGCGGATCCAGCGCACGTCGCTGTCGATCTCGTCGGGCGTGGAGCCGGTCGCGCCGAGGACGCCGATGCCGCCTGCGTTGACGACCGCGGCGATCACGTCCTTGGTGTGCGCGAACGCGACGATCGGGAACTCGGCCCCGTACTCCTCGCAGACTCTGGTGAACAGCGGATCAGCCATGGCTTACCTCCCAGGTGAGCGTTGCCGTCGGCGCCCCGCACGGGCGCCGGATTAGGCTCGCTAGACGCCGCGAACATAGCAACGCGCGAGGCAGGCTGTAAACGCGCCCAAGCGTCCGACTGCCCCTCGCGGCGCGTGGCGGCCTCGCGCGATACGCTGCGAGGGCCGGAGGACACCATGGAGCTCCGCCTGTTCCCGCTGCACACCGTGCTCTTCCCCGGCATGGCGCTGCCCCTCAACGTCTTCGAGCCGCGCTACCTCCAGCTCGTCGACGAGTGCACGCGCGACGACGAGCCGTTCGGCGTCGTGCTGATCCGCGAAGGCCTCGAGGTGGGCGGCTTCGCCGTCCCGTACGACGTCGGCACAACCGCGCGCATCGAGGTGGCCGAGCCGGGGATGCTCAACCGCATCTCGCTCCTCACGCGCGGCGAGCAGCGCTTCCGCATCACGGAGCTGCACCACGACCGCCCCTACCTCTGGGCCGACGCCGAGCTCATCGTGGAACCCTCGGCCGACTCGCCCGACGAGCTCCGCGAGCGGGCGCGCGAGCAGCTGCGCGCGTTCGCGCGGCTGCGCTCCCGGGCGCGAGGCGAGTACGAGCGTGACCCGGGTGACGAACCGCCCGATGGCGCCGCGGCGCTCGCCGACGCGATCTGCGCGACCGGCGCCGGGACGGCGGACGAGCGGCAGCGGCTCCTCGAAACACTCGACCCCGGCGAGCGGCTCGCGCGCGCGGTCGAGATGTTCGAGGAGGTGCTCGAACTGCTGCGGCGCCGCGTCGACGAGGCGGCGGTGCAGCGGTGGAACGAGCCGGGGGGCCTCAACTGACGCGGGTGCGCGCTGCGTCCCGCGCGGTACGCTATCGCGGTGCGCGGAGCGGCCGCGCGCGGGAGGCGCGACGATGAGCCTCACCCTCGGCGTCCTCGACCAGTCCCCCATCCGCGAGGGCGGCACGCCCGCCGAGGCGCTGGCCGAGACCATCGAGCTTGCGAAGGTGACCGAGCGCCTCGGCTACAGCCGCTACTGGCTCGCCGAGCACCACAACAGCCGCGGCCTCGCCAGCTCCGCGCCCGAGGTGCTCATCGCGCGCGTCGCCGCGGAGACCTCGACGATGCGGATCGGCTCCGGTGGGGTCATGCTGTCGCACTACGCCCCCCTCAAGGTCGCCGAGAACTTCCGCACCCTCGAGACGCTGTACCCGGGCCGCATCGACCTCGGCGTCGGGCGCGCGCCGGGCTCGGACGGCCGCACCGCGCAGGCGCTGACCCACGGGCCGGGCGCGCTTGGTATCCAGCACTACCCGCATCAGGTCGCCGACCTGCTGCGCTTCGTCTCGGACCAGATGCCGGAGGGCCACTACTTCACCGGCATTCAGGCCACACCGCTCGCGCCGACGGTGCCGCAGCCGTGGATGCTCGGC
>VXTU01000053.1:10321-14972 GCA_009837285.1 Chloroflexota bacterium
ATGCTCGGCTCCTCGCTCGAGAGTGCGAGCATGGCCGCCGAGTTCGGCGTGCCGTACTCGTTCGCGCACTTCATCAACGAGGCGTGGGCCGGCGAGGCGATCACGCTCTACCGCCGCATCTTCCGCCCCTCGCCGTGGCTCGAGGAGCCGCGGGTGAGCGTCGGCGTCTCCGTGATCTGCGCCGACACCGACGAGCGCGCCGAGGAGCTGGCGATGAGCCGCTGGATGTGGCGGCTGCGCAACCGGCAGGGCCGTTCGTACGGGGTGCCCTCGGTGGAGTCGGCGCTGGCGGAGGAGCTGAACGAGGCGGAGCGCGAGTACATCGACTTCCAGCGCAAGAACGCACTCGTCGGCGGCCCCGAGCGCGTGAAGGAGCGCATGGAGGCCCTCGCCGCCGAGCTCAAAGCCGACGAGTTCATCGTCGTCACCATCACCTACGACTTCGCGGACCGCCTCCGGTCGTACGAGCTGCTCGCGGAGGTGGTTGGGCTGGAGGAGCGAGACGAGTAGCACGCCTAACCCCCATACCCCCTCGTCGCCCCCACCAACCGCAGCGCGTGGGCGTGGGCGGCGACGTCGTGGACGCGGACGACGTGGACGCCGCGGGCGGCGGCGAGGACGTTGAAGGCGAGGGTGGCTTCGAGCTGGCCGGGGGCGTCCTGTCGCTTCTCGTACCCCAGCGCCTCGGCGAGGAAGCCTTTGCGCGAGGCGGAGATCAGCACCGGGTAGCCCGTCGCGACGAGGTCGCCGAGGCCGCCGAAGAGCCGCAGGTTGTCGTCGAGCGACTTGCCGAACTCGAAGCCGGGGTCCAGCCACGCGCGTGGCGCGCCCGCGGCCTCGAGGGCGGACGCCCGCTCCAGCAGGAAGTCGCGCACCTCGGCGACGACGTCGTCGTAGCGCTGGTCGGCGTCGTAGTGGCGCTGCGGGCGGCCGCGCATGTGCATCACGATGGGCGTCGCGCGCGTCTCGGCGGCGACCGCGACCATCTCGGAGTCCACGAAGCCCGTCACGTCGTTGAGGCCGTCGACGCCGGCCGCGGCGGCCGCGCGGGCGACGTCAGCAGTCCAGCTGTCGACGGTGACCGGGATGCCCTCGGCGGACAGCGCCTCGATGACCGGGCAGACGCGCTCGATCTCCTCCTGCGGGCTGATCGGCGCGGCGCGCGAGGAGGTCGAGTGCGCGCCGACGTCGATGATGGCGGCGCCCTCGGCCATCAGGTCGCGCGCCCGGGCGACGGCCTTCGAGGGGTCGACGATGGAGTCGGCGACGGGTGAGTCGGGGGAGAGGTTGAGGATCGCCATGATCGCGGTGCGATCGGTGACGTCGATGCGATGCTTGCCGAGTTCGAGCAGCACGCGTCGTCCTTCGTCGGTGTGCCGGGGAGTCCTCGGTCGCCGGGCGTAGTCACGCCCCCTCCAGTCTATGGGCGGCGAGGGCTACGAGTGGCGGGCTGTCGCAGCGCGGGGCGGCGTCGTAGAGTCGAGGCGCGAACGGGCAGGGACGATCGTGACGTACACCGTAGTGATCGAACAGGCGGACGGTGGCTACTCGGCGTATGCGCCGGATGTGCCGGGCTGCGTCGCCGCCGGGGACACCATGCCCGAGGTCGAGGAGTTGATGCGCGAGGCGCTTGTCTTGCACATCGAATCGCTGCGCGAGCACGGCGAACCGGTACCAGAGCCGCGCGCCTCGACCGCGCTCGTCGAGGTATAGGCGCGCTCATACGGCGGGGTCATAGGGCCGCCGGGATGGCACGCGGGAGCGGCGAGGGGCCATGGTGAGCGAAGAGAGCACCGAGGGTGTGGGCGAGCCCGTCCTCGTAGCGGTCGACTTCATCGCCGACGAGCTGCGCCTGCTCTTCACCGACCCGCACGGCACGCCCATCGAGAAGGGCGAGTGGCCGCTGCCGCCCCTCACGACCGAGGACGCGTGGTCGTGGGAGGTCGGAGGGCGCATCGCGACGCTGTTCGCGACCGAGGGATCGCGGCGCTCGGCGCTCGCCATCGCCGTGGCCGCGCCCGGTGTCGTCGACCCCCTGAGCGGGACCCTCGTCCACTCGACCGCGCAGCGCGAGTGGGACGGCCTCGCGGTGGTCGAGGTGCTACGTCGCCACATCGACGCACCCATCGCCTGCGAGAGCCGGAGCAACGCGGCGCTCATCGGGGAGCGCTGGCACGGCGCCGCCGGCGGCTCGGGCGACGTGCTGTACGTCTCGCTGCGCGGGACGCCCGAGGCGGCCCTGATGGCCGGCGGGCGTCCGGTGCGCGGCGCGCGCTTCTCCGCCGGCAACCTCCCCGCGATGCCCGAGCTGGAGCCCGGCCAGCTCATCGGCGACGACGACCTCGAGACCGCCTCGGGGCTCCTTGCCGACGCCTCGGCGCTGCTGGGCCCGGAGCTCGTCGTGATTGACGGCGAGGACGAGCACACGCGCCGGCTGATCCCGCTGCTCCAGCGCGTGCTCGACGAAGTCGCCCCCGGGCCGCGCGTCGTGGCGGCGGAACTCGGCGACAACGCCGCGCTGCTGGGCGCGGCGCGCCTCGCCTCGACCCTTGCCTACGAGGGCGACCGGAAGCCGTGAGCGTGCCCCCTGAGCCGCGTCGCGTGCGCGGGCAGGCCGCGCGGCCGTATCAGGTGCGGCTCGACGCCGAGCGAGTCGGGACGCTGCTCGGATCGGTGGCGTGGGTGCTCGGTGCGCTCCAGATCATGCGCGACCGCGGCCACGCCGAGGCCAGCGAGGAGTTCCACGACCTGGAGGAGCAGCTCACGCCGAGACTGGAGCAGCTGCTCAACGACGTCGCCATCGCGCGGCAGGCTGCGGAGGACGACCCGGACTCCGAGCTCAGCCACCGCGTCGAGCAGGCCTACACGCAGGTGCGCGAGGCCTTCGAGCGCTGGATCCGGCTCACCGCCTCGGACACCGCGAGCGTGGCCATCGGCCAGCGCCTCGCGGAGATCGCCGACGAGGCCGAGGGCGAGACCGGCGCCGACGAGTAGGGGCGCGGCCTGCTCGAGGCCGGGGAACTCAGTGTCCGACGTAGCGTGAGGCGAGCGGGTAGCGGCGGTCGCGGCCGAAGGCGCGCGGCGTGATCTTCACACCCGGCGGCGACTGCCGGCGCTTGTACTCGTTGCGGTTGATGAGGTCGATCACTCGCCGCACGACGGCTGCCTCGTAGCCGCGCGCCACGATCTCCTCGAATCCCGCGTCCTCCTCGACATACGCCTCGATGATGGGGTCGAGGACCTCGTAGGGTGGGAGCGAGTCGGTGTCGAGCTGGTCGGGACGCAGCTCGGCCGAGGGCGGCTTGTCGATGACGGCCTGCGGGATCACCTCGCCGCGGGTGTTGCGGTGGCGCGAGAGCGCGTAGGCGAGGGTCTTCGGCACGTCCTTGATGACCGCGAAGCCGCCGGCCATGTCGCCGTAGAGCGTGGCGTAGCCGCAGGCGTACTCGGACTTGTTGCCCGTGGTGAACACCAGCGTCCCGAACTTGTTGGACAGCGCCATGACGAGCATGCCGCGCAGCCGCGACTGCAGGTTCTCCTCCGCCGTGCCCTCGGCCGTCCCCTCGAACGGCCGGGCGAGGGTGTCGAGCGCGGCCTGATGCAACGCCTCGATCGGCATTGCGATCAGCTCGATCCCGAGCCGGTCGGCGAGGTCCTGCGCGTCGGCGATCGAGCCCTCCGAGGAGTAGCGCGAGGGTAGCGAGACGCCCCGCACGTGCTCCGACCCGAGCGCGTCCACCGCGATGGCGGCGACGAGCGAGGAGTCGATGCCGCCGGAGAGCGCGACGATGGTGTCCTCGAAGCCGGTCTTGTGCATGTAGTCGCGCGTACCGACCACGAGCGCGTCGTACGTCTCAGCGAGGGCATCGGGGGGTTCGGGGTCGGTCGGCGCGAGCGGCTCGCGGGCGTCCTCACTCGCGGCGGTGATGTGCAGCGGCGGCGCGGGGTCGGCGGCGTGACGCTCGCGGCGCACGCGGGATTCGTGCAGCCGCACCTGCCGCACCTCGTCGACCGGGATGTCGGCCACCACGAGGTCCTCGCGCATCGAGGCGCCGCGGGCAATGACCGCGCCGCGGGCGTCGATGACCAGCGAGTTGCCATCGAAGACCAGCTCGTCCTGCCCGCCGACCTGGTTCACGTAGGCGACGGCGATGTGGTCGTCGGTGGCGCGGGTGGCGAGCATGCGCTCGCGCTCGCCCGTCTTGCCGGCGTGGAACGGCGAGGCGTTGATGTTCACGATCACCTCGGCGCCGTCGAGGGCGGCGTCGTGGGCCGGGCCGTCCGCGTACCAGATGTCCTCGCAGATGGTGATGGCCACCTCGACGCCGCCGATGAGGAAGCGCGGCGTGTCGTGGCCGGGCTGGAAGTAGCGCTCCTCGTCGAAGACGCCGTAGTTGGGGAGGCGGTGCTTGCGGTACCGCGCGACAACCTCGCTGCCGTGGACGATCGCCGCGCTGTTGTAGAGCACGCCGTCGAACTCCACGCACCCCACGACCAGCGGCGGCAGTCCCTCGGCGTCGCGGGCGAGTGCAGCGAGGGCGACCTCGGCCTCGTCGATGAACGGCGCTCGCAGCAGCAGGTCCTCCGGCGGGTAGCCCGTCACGGCCAGCTCGGGGAAGGCGACCACGTCGGCGTCGAGCGCGGCCGCGCG
>VXTU01000096.1 GCA_009837285.1 Chloroflexota bacterium
GCCCTCTCCCGCACTGCGGGAGAGGGAGCCAGATCCTCGCCCCCGTCTCCAGGGTATTCGCGCGTCCGGCCGGGCGGCGGGAGCAGGAGCCGGAACGCGTGGCTCCGCGCGCAGCGCCATGCTACCGTGATCGTCGCGCAGCAGCTGGGGAAGCCGGTGTGAGTCCGGCGCTGTCCCGCAACTGTGAGCCCCGCGGCCGACCCGGCCCCGAGGTGAGCCAGAACACCGGCCTGCGCGATGTCGGCAACCTGCGAGGACAGGCGACGGCATGCCGTGCGGCCCGGCCGAACCGGCATCGCTGGGATCCGCCCCTCGCATCGGAGGGGCGTTTTCGTGACCCGCGAGTCCTTCAGCGCATCGGTCCGCGAGGCGACGGCAACGCTGCCGTCTGGGACGATCGCGTTCTCGCCGCTCTCGACCGACGCCTACGGCTTCGGCTGGGTGCCCATGTTCGCCTTCGCGGGCGACGAACCTCGACGCGAACGCGCAGGTGGACATCCTCGAACTCGTGGCCGAGCTGGCGGCGGGCGGCGCGGGCGTGTTGCTGATCGTCCACGACCTCACGCTGGCGGCCGCGTACTGCGACCGCGTCGTGACGGTGCTCCCGCACCCGGCGTCGGGCGCCCCAGTGGTCATACCCTCGCGGCTGGAGTCCTGAGATGACGACGGAGAAGTCGAGCGAGCCGACCGAGGACGTCGAACCCGGCGTGCGGCCCGCCGAGGGCGGCCTGTTCCCCAAGCGGAACCCGCTGGTGCTGCTCTACACCGGGAATGGCAAGGGCAAGACCTCGTCGGCGCTGGGCGTCACGATGCGCGCGTGGGGACGCGGCTGGAAGATCTGCTGGCTGCAGTTCATCAAGTCGAAGACCGCCAACTACGGCGAGACTCGAGCGGCAGAGCGCATGGGTATCGAGATGATCCCGCTCGGCGACGGCTTCACGTGGCTCTCGAAGGACATCAACAAGGACATCGCGCTCGCCCGCGAGTGCTGGGCGCTGGCCCGTGAGAAGATCGAGTCGGCCGCGTACGACCTCGTCGTGCTCGACGAGATCACGTATCCCGTCAGCTACGGCTGGCTGGAGGCCGACGAGGTCATTGGGGCGCTGCGCGACCGGCCTGCGGACACGCATGTGATCATGACCGGGCGCAACGCCGTGCCGGAGCTCGTGGAGTTCGCCGATCTGGTATCGGAGATGACCGAGGTGAAGCACCCGTACCAGCAGGGCATCAAGGCGCAACGCGGCATCGACTTCTGAGATGCGGCGCGCCCTCACCCTCGCCCTCGCTGTAGCCATCGATGGAGTCACCGGCGATCCGCCGACTCGCCTCCACCCGGTCGGCGCGCTCGGCTCGCTCGCGCGCGCCCTCGAAGGGTTCGCACCGGAAGACGCGGCCGAGCGCCGCCGCTACGGCCGAGGGGTCGCCGCTGCGCTGCCGCTCGTCGCGGCGCTGACATCCTGGCAGCTCTCGGCGCGCCTCGGCGGGTCCGGGCCGCTGCGCCTTCCCATCGATGCAGGGTCGCTGTCGCTCAGCTTCGCGCTGCGCACGCTCCTTGGCCGCGCTGGCGAGGTCGAGAGCGCCCTCCGCGACCATGACCTCGCCTCGGCGCGGTCGCTGCTCGGCACGCACCTCGTGAGCCGCGACGTGCGTGACCTCGACGCGTCCGAACTGGCCGCGGCGACCATCGAGTCGGTCGCGGAGAACCTCAGCGACAGCGTGATCGCGCCGTGGCTGTGGTACGCGGTCGGCGGCCTGCCGGCCG
The DNA here is from genome assembly GCA_009837285.1 of Chloroflexota bacterium. GTDB lineage: Bacteria > Chloroflexota > Dehalococcoidia > UBA2979 > UBA2979 > VXMT01. The sequence goes on from VXTU01000096.1 coordinate 1,763, forward strand.
CATGGGCGTACCGCGCCGCCAACACCCTCGACGCAATGTGGGGGTACCGCGACGAGCGGTGGCGCGACCTTGGCGAGGCGGCAGCCCGCTCGGACGACGTGCTCAACCTCGCGCCCGCGCGCCTCACGGCTCTCGCGTTGTGCGCCGCTGCGTACCGACACGGCGACGGCGCACGCGCGCTGCGCCAGTGGCGCCTCGACGCCGGACGGACGGCGAGCCCGAACGCCGGGCACCCGATGTCGGCGATGGCGGGCGCGCTGGGCGTGAGACTCGGCAAGGACGGCGAGTACACGCTGGGCGACGAGTTCCGCGAGCCGGCGCACGAGGACATCGGGCGCGCATGCATGCTCGCGACCGAGGCGGCGCTGATCGCCGGCGCGGCCCTCGGGGTCGCGCTCACGGGTGTGGGGGGCCGGTCGTGAGCGGCTCCGCGGACACGCTCGACCTGGCCTCGAACCTGCACCCACACGGGCCGCACTCCGAGGTGGTCGAGGCGGCGCGCCGCGCCGAGGTCGGGCGCTACCCGCCGGAGACCTCGACGCTCGCCGCCGAGGTGGCGCTGTCGATCGGCGTGTCGCGCGAGCAGGTGCTGATCACGGCCGGGGCGACCGAGGCCGTGCACCTTGCGCTGCGCGCCCTCCTCGGGCCCGGCGATGCCTGCACTGTCTTCACACCTACCTTTGGTGAGTACGAGCGCGCAGCACTGGGCGCCGGCTTCACGGTCGAGCGCCACGAGGCGTTCCCTCCCGACTTCGCCCCGCCGCCGGACGACCCGCCGCGCGCGCTGCTCACGGTGGTCGCGAACCCGAGCAGTCCTGCCGGCGTGTACCTCGAGGAGTCGGTGATCCGCCACGTGCTGCGCGTGGCGCGCGGCATAGTCCTCGTCGACGCGGTCTACGAGCCGTTTGTCGAGGACGCGTGGGACGCCAACAAGCTGGTGCGCGACGGGCTGCCGGTGCTCGTGATCAACTCGTTCACCAAGCTCCACGCCATCCCCGGCCTGCGCGTCGGCTACGTCACGGGACCCGCGCCGCTCATCGGGAGCCTCGCGGCGCTCCAGCCGACGTGGGCGGTGAGCACTCCGGCGATTGAGGCGGCCCACGCCGCGCTGCCCCTCGATGCCCAGCGACGCGAAGTGGTGCGGGAGGTCGCTGAGACGCGCGAGGCCATGCACGAGTTCTTCGCCGTGCGCGGCATCGCCGTCAGCCCCGCGCGCGCGAACTTCGTGCTTGCCCGGGCCGGCGACGCGGGCGCGTTGCGTGCCGCACTGCTGCGCCGAGGCATCGAGGTGCGCGACTGTACCTCATTCGGCCTGCCGGACTGGGTGCGCATCGCGACGCCACCCGCCGCCGAGCTGCCGAGACTCCTCGGCGCACTCGGCGAGGCGCTGGAGGAGCTCGCATGACGAACGACGGCGGCCTCGCGCCGGTGCTGATGGTGGTGGGGACGGCGTCGTCGGTCGGCAAGTCGGTGGTGGTGGCGGCGCTGTGCCGCATCTTCCGGCAGGACGGCGTGCGGGTCGCGCCGTTCAAGGCGCAGAACATGTCCAACAACGCGGCCGTCACCGCCGATGGCCTCGAGATCGGCCGCGCACAGGCCGAGCAGGCCGCGGCGGCCGGCCTCGAACCGCACGTCGACATGAACCCCGTGCTGCTCAAGCCGCAGGGCGACCGCACCTCGCAGCTCGTGCTGCGCGGCCGGCCCGCGGGGATCCTGCACAGCCGCGACTTCGTCGGCCGCAAGCGCGACCTCTGGCCCGACGCCGCCAATGCGCTCGACGCGCTTCGCGCCCGCCATGACCTCGTCGTGGCCGAGGGGGCGGGCAGCCCCGCCGAGCCCAACCTGCGCGCGGGCGACATCACCAACATGCGCGTCGCACGCCACGCGCAGGCGCCGACGCTGCTCGTCGGCGACATCGACCGAGGCGGGGTGTTTGCACACCTGCTCGGCACGCTGGAGCTACTGCCGCCCGAGGACCGCGCGATGGTGCGGGGCTTCGTCATCAACCGCTTCCGTGGTGACCCCTCACTGCTCGGCCCGGCCATCGAGGAGATCGAGGGGCGCACCGGCGTCCCGGTGCTCGGCGTGATCCCGTGGATCGACGACATCGGCGTCGCGGAGGAGGACGCGGTCGCCCTCGAGCGCCCCGAGGGTGACGCAGGCGGCGGCGAGGCGGGCGAGGTCGATGTGGCGGTCGTGCGGCTGCCGCGCATCGCGAACTTCGACGACTTCGACCCGCTCGTGCGCGAGCCGGGCGTGCGTGTGCGGTGGGTGCGGCACGCCGACGATCTGGGCGCGCCCGACCTCGCGGTGCTGCCCGGCACGAAGGCGACCGTTACCGACCTCGCGTGGTTGCGAGAGCAGGGCCTCGACCGAGCGATCGAGGACCACGCCGCGCGCGGCGGCGCGGTGCTCGGGATCTGCGGCGGCTTCCAGATGCTCGGCGAGCGGCTCGTCGACGAGGAAGGTGTCGAGGCTGCACGCGGGACGGCGGTGCCCGGCCTCGGACTGCTGCCCGTCGAGACGCGCTTCGTGGCGCAGAAGACCACGCGGCAGGCCTCCGGTGAGGTGCGTGTGGCGGCCGGGCTGTGGTCCGGCGCGGCGGGCCTGCCGGTGACCGGCTACGAGATCCACATGGGACAGCACGCCGGCGAGTCCGGGGCGGCCCCGCTCCTCACCCTCGACGGTCGGCCCGACGGCGCCGTGTCGCCGGACGGACGCATCGCCGGCACGTACCTGCACGGCCTGCTCCACAACGACGGCGTGCGCGCCGCGCTGCTGCGCGCCCTCGGACGCCACGAGACCGGCGAGTCGGCCATGGCCTTCGCCGAACGGCGCGAGGCGGCGTTCGACCGGCTGGCGGCGGTCGTGCGGGAGCACCTCGACCTGGCGCGGGTGAACGCGTTCATCGGGCGCTGACGCGACGCGCTGCGGCGCTACGGGATGTCGGCGTCGTACTCCGTGCCGATGTGGCCGCGGTCGACGAAGCCCTGGTACTCGGCCTCCGAGTAGCCCATGACGTCCTTGTAGACGTACTCGTTGTCCTGCCCCAGGTGCGGCGCGTGACGCGTCACGCCCATGGGTGAGCGGCTCGCCTTCCACGCGCGACCGACCTGGCGCTGGATGCCGGTGTCGGGGTTCTCGACGGTCTGGAAGAAGTCGCGTGCGTTGAGTTGTCGGTCGGCGAACGCGTCGGCTTCGGTCATCACCACACCCGCCGGGATCCCGAGCGCCTGGAGGCGGTGCATGATCCAGTACGGGTCGAGGGGCCGCGTCCACTCCGCGATGACCTCGTCGAGCTCGCGGCGGTTGGTGTAGCGGTCCGCCATCGTCGCGAAGCGCGGGTCGTCGGCGAGCTCGGGCATGCGCATCGAGTCGCAGAGGGCGCGCCACTCGCGCTCGTTGCGGACGGCGATCGTGACCCAGCGGTCGAGCCCGTGCACCGGGTAGACGTTGTGCGGCGCGAGGAAGAAGTGGTCGTTCGCCATGTACTCCCACTGCCGGCCGTTCATCGAGTAGTCCATGACGAACTCGCCGATGTACCCGACGAAGTTCTCGGCGGTGGCGAGCTCGATCATCAGTCCCTTGCCGGTCTGCTCGCGATAGCGCAGCCCGTTCATGAACGCGAACGCCGAGCCGACGCCCGAGGCGGCGTCGGACGGCACGCCGCTCGGCGCGTACTCGAGGCTGTAGCCGGGGTAGGCGCGGATCACGGGGTGCCCGCAGAGCGCCTCCATGTGGTTCCCGAACGTGCGGTAGCGCGTGTACGGACCCGAAATGCCGAAGCCCGGCGCGCGCACCATGATCATGCGCGGGTTCACGCTCGACAGGCGCTCCCACGTGATGTTGTTGCGCTCGACGTTCGGCGGCAGGTTGTTCTCGATCAGGCCGTCCGAGACCGCGATCAGGCGGTCGAGGATCTCCTGGCCCTCGGGCGAGGCGTAGTCGATCGTCACCGACTTCTTGTTGCGGGCGTGGTGGGTGAAGCCGGACCAGCGATTCCACGGGCGCTCGCCCGGCTCGTTATTCGGGTAGGTGATGTTGGTGGGGCCGACGGCCTGCACCATCTCCAGCGGCGGCCGCACCAGGAACCCCCGTGAGGTCGACGGCGCGAAGCTGGTCGACTCGACCCGGATCACCTCGGCCCCCCACTCGGCGAGATGCATCGTCGAGTACGGCCCCGCCCACACCACCGTGAAGTCGATGACGCGGAGGCCCTCAAGCGGCAACCGACCGGTCGTCGGTGTCAGCACCGGCGTTGGCTCCGACGTCGACCGCACCACGGGTGCGCGCGCTGGCGGGGCGGCTTCGAGGACCTCCTGCGTGTGCTCACCAAGCCCGGGCGCGTGCCGCCGCGCGGGCATCGGGCCCTCGTCGCGGTGCAGCGTGAAGTGGTAGCCGGGGTACGTGAGCGGGCCGGTCTCCGGGTGGTCGATGGTCTGGAAGAACTCGCGCTCGACGAAGCTCGGGTCCTGGAACAGGTCCTCCATCGTGTTGATGGGGCCGGCGAGGACGCCGAAGTCCTCGCACGCCTGGCGCAGCTCCGCCTTGGTGTGCTGCAGCGTGAACGGGAGGAGGTGGGCCGTGAACTCCTCGATGCGCTCGGGCGCGGAGCGCGCCTCGACGGTGGCGTAGTCGGGGTCCTCGAGGAGGTCCTCGCGGCCGATCATGCGGATCACGCCGGGCAGGCGTGAAGGCCCCGAGCTGATGATGAAGAACCCGTCGATGCACGGGAACACGCCCGAGCCGACCTGCGAGACCACGCCCGACCGCTGCGCGATGCCGCCTGTGTACTGGTGCCCCATGAGCTGCGCGAGCCGCGCGTCGATCGAGTGCGCCGCGGTCTCGAGGAGCGAGAGGTCGATGTGCTCGCCCTCGCCCCGCTCCTTCGATCCGTGCAGCGCGACCATCGTGGCGAGCGCGCCGACGAAGCCGCCGTGGTAGCCGGTCATGCGGCCGCCGGTCTTCACCGGGAACAGCTCGGCGTCGCCGGCCGCCTGGAGGTTCCCGCCCATTCCGAAGATCGTGAGGTCGGTCGCCTCGTAGTCGCGGTACGGGCCGTCCTGCCCGAAGTTGGTGAGCGAGGTCAGCACGACCATCGGGTTCACCTCGTGCAGCACGTCGTAGCCGATGCCGAGCCGCTCGAGGGTGCCGGGCTTGAAGTTCTCGATGACCGCGTCGGCGTCCTGCACAAGTCGCAGCAGGTGCTCGCGGCCCCCGTCGGTCTTGAGGTCGAGCACGACGCTGCGCTTGTTGGTGTTGAGGAACAGGAACAGGCCGGACCGATCGGGGCCGGGCTCGTCCTGGTGGAACGGCGGCGTGTGCCGCGACGGGTCGCCCTCGGGCGGCTCGATCTTGATCACGTCGGCGCCGGCGTCGCCGAGCAGGCGCGTGCAGAACGGTCCGACCGTCCCCCGCGTCAGGTCGATCACCCGCAGTCCGTCCAGCGGCATCGTCATCGCAGCACCTCGCCCTGTTCGCCCAGCACTGGCCGTGCGGCGCGATGATACAGGCGAAGCCGCGGGGCGCGGCGGGTAGAATCGATCAATGACCTCGAGCGCGCCCTCGGCGCAGCCCCGCATCTTCTACGGCTGGTACATGGTCGGCGGTGGAGTCATCGGCTCCTTCGTGGCCGTCGGCGCCGGCTTCGCCTCGATGAGCGTGTTCCTCAGCCCGGTCACGCAGGACATGGGTTGGACCGTCGCCGCCTTCACCATCGCCACCGCCGGGGCGAACACCGTCAACGGCATGTCGGGCGTCATCGTTGGGCCGCTCGTGGACCGCCACGGGCCGAGGCCGCTGATGATCTTCGGCGCGATTGCGCTCGCGGCGGCCATGTTCCTCACCTCCCAGGTTACGGCGCTGTGGCAGTTCATCGTGCTGCAGGCGTTCGGCGTCGGGCTCGGCATGGCGCTCGTCGGGCCGCTCGTCGTGAACATCGCGCTCTCGAAGTGGTTCGTGCTCGGCCGCGGCTGGGCTATCGCGCTCGGCTCGACGGGCATCTCGTTCGCGGGGATGTTCGTCCCGTTCGCGATGACCCGTGTGGTCGACGGGCTTGGGTGGCGCGAGGGCTACCAGATCCTCGGCGTCGCCGTGCTCTTGCTCGCCCTGCCGACGGCGCTGATCATGCGCCGCCAGCCGGAGGATTATGGCCAGCTTCCGGACGGCCAGCGCGAGGACGGCGCCGGCGTATCGAGCGCGGACACGGAGGCGCTCGCCCTCGACCGCCTCAACTCGTACACGCGTAGCGAGGCGTTGCGCACGCGCGCCTTCTACCTGCTGACGATCGCGTTCGCGTTCTTCGGGGCCGCGGCCTTCACGCTGCTCATCCACGGCATCCCGTTCGTGACCGAGGCCGGCTTCACGCGCACCGAGGCGGCGCTGGCGGTGGGCGTCGCGGGTGTCGGCAACCTCGCGGCGAAGATCCTGTGGGGCTGGGCGCTGGGGCGGTGGCATCCGCGCATCCTGTGGGCGATGTGCTACGGCCTGCTGTGCATCGGATCGGCGCTGCAGTTGGCCGCCGCCGGGCTCGGCCTGCTGGTGCTGATGCACGTCGCGTTCTTCCTGTGGGGCTTGGGCTTCGGCGGGGGGGTGCCGCTGGGTGAGTTCATCTGGGCGAAGTACTACGGCCGCGTGTACATCGGCGCGGTGCGCAGCGTCGGGATGCCGGCGGGGATCCTGTTCGGTGCGCTGGGGCCGGTGATCGCCTCGATGCTGTTCGACGCGAGCGGCAACTACTTCTCGGCGTGGATGCTGATGATCGTGCTGTACTGCCTCGGCGCGGCCGCGATCCTGATCTCGCGCGAGCCGCCGCAGAAAGTGACGGCCGCTCAGCTCGCCGCCATGACCCCGCCGCAGCCGGCGCCGGTCGCAGCTGCGGTCCCTTCGGAGGACGTACCGGGGGGAGGCGTACTGGCTCCGAGCCTGACCCATGGCGGCATCGGCCTCTGGGACGGCGATCGCGACGGCGTGGCGCCCGCGCCAGCGGTCGGCGCGGCTGCCGGGCCGCTTCGAGGCGCTGCGCGGTAGGCCTGCGGCCGCCGGACCTCCCTCACCCCACCCTCTCCCGCGGGGAGAGGGGGCCGGAAGGGAGAGGCGCCCGAGGGGTCAGCGCGGCTGGGGCGCCAGTCCGAAGCGCTGCTCGATGACCCCTCGGCGGAAGTCGAAGATCGACTGCAGGCGGGGGGCGATGACGCGCTCGTTGACCACGCCGCCGAGGGGGCCGAACGGCAGCGCGTAGTGCACGATGTCCCGCACCTCGGTGCCGCCCGGCGCGTCGCGGAAGTGGTGCTGGTGGTGCCAGAACCGGTACGGCCCGATGCGCTGGTCGTCGACGAACAGCTCGCCCTCGACGACCGCGGTGATTTCCGTCACCCACGTCACCGGGATGCCGAGCAGCGGCCGCACCTTGTAGACCACGATGAGGCCCGGGTGCACGCGGTCCGGGATCTCCTCGGTGATCTCGAAGCCCATGTCGGGCGGCGTGATCACCGAGAGGTTGCGAGGGTTGGAGAAGAACTCCCACGCCTCGGCGCGGCCGACGGGGAGGACCTGCACCGCTTCCAGTCGGTGGAGGCTCATCGGGGACTCCCTTCACGTGGTGGGAGCGTGCTGGCTACTCGGGGTGGTCGAGGGCCGCGCTCGCGACCGTTTCGAGCGCGCGCGCCTCGATCGGCGGGTTGATCAGGCCGCTGCGCACGTCGCGGAAGTAGCGCTCCAGCGGCTCCGAGCGGTGCATGGCGACCCCGCCCACGATGCGCATCGCGATCTCGACCACCTCGACGGCGGTGTTCGTCGCAAGGCGCTTCGACGCGGCGACCTGCGGGCCGAGACGCGCCCGCGACTCGGGGTCGCGCTCCCAGGCCTCCGACGTCTGCATGAGCAGCGCCGTCGCAGCCATGAGCGCGGCGTCCATGCGCCCCACCTGCTCCCGCACGTACGGGACGGTGGCGACGGGGCCGGGGGCGCCGATGGGGCGGCGCTCGCGCGCAAAGCGCACGGCGTAGTCGCGCGCCGCCCCGGCTACACCGAGGCTCGTCGCGCCGACGAGGATGGCGAACCACGCCGCGGGGCGCTCGCGCTGGCGCGTCGGGTCGGAGCGCGTCAGGAAGTCCTCGTCGGTCACGAGCACGTCCTCGAAGCACACGTCGTGGGAGCCGCTGGCGCGCATGCCGAGGGCGTCCCACGTCTCCTCGATGCGCACGCCCGGGAGGTCGCGGTGGATGGCGATGCGGCCGACCTCGCCGCTGCCGTCCTCGACGGCGACGTAGGTGACGAAGTGGGTGAGGACCGGCGCGGCGGTCGTGAAGGCCTTGCGGCCGCTCACGCGCCAGCGGCCGGGGCCGTCGGGCGTCGCGGTGGTCTCGGGCCGCCCGCCGCCCTGCGGTGAGCCGAGGTTCGTCTCGGCGGCGGCGTTGTTGAGCAGCGCGCCGTCCTGCACCACCACGCGGAAGATGCGCTCGCGCGCCGCCTCGGGCCACTGCCGCGCCTGCCCCTCGGTGCCGCACATCATGAGGTGCATCGCGAGGCCGAGCGCCGTCGAACCATCGCCCTTCGCGAGCTCGATCTGCGCGAGCGCAACGTCGTCGAGGCCGTACCCGCCGCCGCCGTACGACTCCGGCACCGACGCGGCGGTGTATCCGGTGCGGCGGGCGGCCTCGAAGTGGTCGTACGGAAAGGAGCCGGCGCGGTCATGCTCGGCGGCGCGGACGGCAAACTGCGCTGCGAGCGAGCGTGCCCGCGCTACGAGGTCGGCCTGCCGCTCGGTCTTCGGCTCCACCCTTCGAGCGTAGCACCGCCGGGTCGCAGGCGGACGTGAGGAAGCCGGACGTGACGAGGGGCCGGCGGAGCCGACCCCTCGGTGTGGTCGCGACTGCGGTCGGGCCTAGTACATGCCCTGCGCAGCAGCCTGCGCGGCCGCCAGCGCCGCCGCGTCGTTCGCGTCGGGCTTGTCGGTCACGAGGCAGTTGGTGGTGAGCACCATGCCGGCGATCGAGACGGCGTTCTCGAGCGCGGCCTTCGTGACGAGGGCCGGGTCGATGATGCCGAACTCGACCATGTTGCCGTAGCGCTGGCCTGCGGCGTCGTAGCCTTCGCCCTGCTCGAGGCGCCCGATCTCGCGGACGATCACCGAGCCGTCCTCGCCGGCGTTGGCGGCGATGCGGCGCAGCGGCTCTTCCAGCGCGCGGCGCAAGATGCGCACGCCCGTGGCCTCGTCGCCCTCGAGGTCGACCTCGTCGAGCACGTGCACGGTGTTGAGGAACGCGACGCCGCCACCGGGGACGATGCCCTCCTGGACGGCCGCGCGGGTCGCCGACAGGGCGTCCTCGACGCGGTGCTTCTTCTCGGTCAGCTCGACCTCGGTGGCCGCGCCGACCTTGATGACGGCGACGGAGCCGGCGAGCTTGCCCATGCGCTCCTGCAGCTTCTCGCGGTCCCAGTCGGAGGTGGCGTTGTCGAGCGCCGCCTTGACCATCGTGATCCGCTCTTCGATCTGGTCCGAGGTGCCGTAGCCCTCGATGATCGTCGTGTCGTCCTTCGTGGAGACGATGCGGCGGGCGCGGCCGAGGTCCTCGGGCTGCGCCGACTCGAGGGTGCGGCCCAGCTCCGGGCTGATCAGCTGCGCGCCGGTGATGGCGGCGATGTCGCCCAGGTTGTCCTTGCGGCGGTCGCCGAAGCCCGGCGCCTTGACCGCGAGGGCGTTCATGGTGCCGCGCAGGCGGTTCAGCGCCAGCGTGGCGAGCGCCTCGCCGTCCACGTCCTCGCCGATGACCACGATCTCCTTCGAGCGCTGGAGCTGCCGCTCAAGCAGCGGGAGGATGTCGTTGACGGCCGAGATCTTCTGGTCGGTGACCAGGATGTACGGCTCGTCGATGACGGCCTCCATGCGCTCCGGGTTGGTGACGAAGTACGGCGAGATGTAGCCGCGGTCGAAGGCCATGCCCTCGACGTACTCGATCTCGGTCTGGATGCCCTTGGACTCCTCGACCGTGATGACGCCGTCCTTGCCGGCGGCCTCCATCACGTCGCCGATGAGGTTGCCGATCTCGCCGGAGGCGGCGGAGATGGAGGCGACCTGCGCCATCTGCTCACGCGTGGTGATGGTGGTCGAGTCCTTGCCGAGCTGGTCGACGATGGCGCGGGCGCCGGCCTCGATGCCGCGCTTGAGCGCCATGGGGTCGGCGCCGGCGGCGACGTTCTTGAGGCCCTCGTGGACGATCGCCTGGCCCAGGACCGTGGCGGTCGTGGTGCCGTCACCGGCGATGTCGTTGGTCTTGGAGGCGATCTCCTTGGCCAGCTGCGCGCCGATGTTCTGGAACTCGTCGCCGAGGTCGATCTCCTTGGCGATGGTCACACCGTCGTTCGTGATGGTGGGTGCGCCGAACTTCTTGTCGAGCACGACGTTGCGGCCGCGGGGCCCGAGCGTGATGCGGACCGCGTCGGCGAGCTGGTCGATGCCGGTCCGGAGTGCGTGACGAGCCTGCTCGTCGAACAGTAGATGCTTGGCCATGCGCTTCAGCTCCCTCTCGCTGGATACACCGAGGGCCGTACAGGAGCGCCGCGGACCGCCCTCTCAGTCCCGCGACGCCGACTTGCTGCCTTCGTTAGCACTCTCACCTGCCGAGTGCTAAACGTTTGTACCCAATCGCGCCCCACAGCGCAAGTGCCGGGCCTCTGATCCCGTCTGATCCCCTCGCCCACGTCTGCGCGGGTGAGGGCTAGGGTGAGGGGGTCTGACCAGCGCGCGTGGAGCTATTGAGGAGCCCACCGGACCCTCACCCCAACCCTCTCCCGCACTGCGGGAGAGGGGGCCGGACGGTCTGAAGGTGAGGGTAAGGGGGCAGGGCTGCTTCTTACCGCTGCAGCAGCGGGACGCCGCCGCTGCGGCGCATCGGGTCGTCGAGGCCCTCGTAGGGCGGGAACAGCGACTCAAGCTCGGTGCGGATCGGGTCGCCCTCGGGCAGGTACGGCGAGAAGTCGCCGTCGGGCTCGAGGCGCTCACGGACGCCGTGCGTGCCGAACTCGCGGATCTTGTCCTGGAGCATCATCAGCCCCTGCAGCAGCGACTCGGGTCGCGGCGGGCAGCCCGGCACGTACACGTCGACGGGGGACACGAGGTTCACGCCGGGGAGCACCGAGTAGCCGTAGGCGAACGGGCCGCCCATGATCGCGCAGCCGCCCATCGAGATGACCCACTTCGGCTCGGCCATCTGCACGTACACGCGCCGCACGGCCGGGGCCATCTTCCAGGTCACCGTGCCGGCGACGATCATCAGGTCCGCCTGGCGCGGCGAGGCGCGGAACACCTCGGAGCCGAAGCGCGCGATGTCGTAGCGCGAGGTCGCGCTGGCGATCATCTCGATGGCGCAGCAGGCAAGCCCGAACATCGCGGGCCACAGCGAGGATGAGCGTGCCCAGTTCATGACCTGGTCGACCGAGGTCAGGAGGACGTTCTTGCGAAGCTCTTCTTCGAGGTCGGCCGGAGCGACGTCCCTCGACGTGTCGAAGAGCTGCAGCCGCTGCCGGGTCTCGGGGCTGAGGCCCCCGTCGCTCACCACGGCGTCACTCCCGCCTTTAGGCTCCAGGTCGCGGCGATCGTAGCGGAACGCGCCGAGGGCGTCGAGGCTCGACGAGCCCCCCGGCTCGTCACGACCCGTTCGCCAGCCATGGCCCCCACTCCGCGGGCGCCTCCGTCGCGGGCACTGGCGACAGGGCGCGCATGCGCTCGACGATGCCGGGGAGCACCTCCAGCAGGTGGTCGACGTCGGCGTCGGTGTTGTCGCGCCCGAGGGTGAAGCGCAGCGAGCCGCGCGCCAGCTCGTCCGGCACGCCCATCGCCACCAGCACATGGCTCGGCTCGACGGCGCCCGTCGTGCATGCCGACCCCGACGACGCCGCGACCCCAGCCAGGTCGAGCGCGAGCAGGATCGATTCGCCCTCGACGTAGCCGACGACGGCGGAGACGTTGCCGGGGAGCCGGTGTTCGAGGTCCCTGGGCCCGGTGATGCCGAGCATTGGCACGCGCTTCGGCAGCTCCTGGATGAGTCGCTGCTGGAGCGCGCGCTCGTGAGACAGGTCGGCCTCTCGTCGCTCCGAGGCGATCTCCACGGCGCGCGCCAGCCCGACGATGCCGGGCGTGTTCTCCGTGCCCGCGCGGCGGTTCGACTCCTGCCCGCCGCCGAGCACCTGTGGCGCGAGCGGGGTGCCGCTGCGCGCGTAGAGCACCCCGGCGCCCCTCGGACCGTAGAACTTGTGCGCCGTCAGCGTCAGCAGGTCCACCCCGAGGCGATCGACGTTGACGCTCATGTGCGCGGCCGACTGCACGGCGTCGGTGTGGACGACGGTGCGCGGATTGCGCTCATGCACGGCGCGGCTGATGGCGGCGATGTCGTTCATCGCGCCGACCTCGTTGTTGGCGTGCATGATCGAGACGAGCACCGTGTCGTCGCGCACCGCGTCGGCGACGGCGTCGGGGTCGATGCGTCCGTCGGGGCCGACGTCGACGAGCGTGACCTCGGCGCCCTCGCGCTCGAGCTGCTCCGCGGTGTCGAGGACGGCGTGGTGCTCGGCGGCGTTGGTGATCATGTGTTGACCGCGCGCTTTGCTGGCGGCGAGCACGCCGCGCAGCGCCAGGTTGTCGGCTTCCGAGCCGCCCGAGGTGAAGACGATCTCCTCGGGCTGCGCCCCGATCCACGCGGCGACGGTCGCGCGCGCCTCGTCGATGGCCTGGGCGGCGCGCTGCGCCTCGACGTAGATCGACGAGGGGTTGTGCCACACCTCGCCGAGGTACGGCAGCATCGCCTCGACGACCTCCGGGGCGGGGGGCGTGGTGGCGGCGTGATCCAGGTAGATGCGTCGGTCTTCGGTCATCGCACCCAGCATACCGCGCGCGTCATCAGGCCTGCGCGCGCCGGACCCTCACCCCCCGCCCTCTCCCGCAGTGCGGGAGAGGGGGCAAGATCCGATCCCCTCGCCCCCGTCTGCGGGGGAGAGGGTGAGGGTGAGGGGGTCTGGTCTG